>NZ_PXNU01000022.1:0-136585 GCF_041300735.1 Phaeobacter sp. SYSU ZJ3003
AAGGTGTTTCTCTCTGCCATCGCGCTCGCGGCTCTCGTCATCTTTTGGTTATGAATCCTGACCCTAGGCCCTGAAACCAACAAAGGAAAAAATCGAAAGAAAATTTAAACGATTTGTAGAAACTCAAAGAAACGCGCCGTCTTTGAGTTTGTAACGTTGAAAAACTGTTTCCAAGCTGGAGTATATCAACGACGGCAAGGGCTTAACTTGCAACGAGCATTCGAAACAATCCGGCACCTAACGCCCTTATTGTGTGCAAAATCCACTCAATACCCGGCCTTCTGTTTCTCTGCTCATTGCAATTTCTGCCTGTTTGAAGCGCCAAACATCCGAGCAGCCGTGCCGGGCAAATTTCTCGGATAATCACCCAGTTTGAGGCAATCACAAGAAACAAGCACCAATGTTGCTGCGTACGAAACAAACAGCCGCGGCAATCTTAACGAATCAACTATTCGCCGCGGCCCGCGACGCCGCATCGCGCAAGGTTTTACGGGCACGTCAGGCGCGCCCGCTCAATCCTCTCCGTCGGCTTGATCGGGGTCGAGATCCTGAAGATCGGGTTTAACCGGATCGTCGACCGCCGAACGAGGGGCAGCCGGACCGGAAGGCTGCGATGTCGCGAGAGCCTCGGGATTGCGGATCCAGATATCGCGCTGCGAGAACGGGATCTCGATGCCTTCCTCGTGGAACCGGCGAGCGATCTCGTAGTTCATCTCGGATTTAACTGAGAGCACCCAATTCACATCCCGCAGAATGGCGCGGATTTCAAAATCGAGACTGTCAGCACCAAAGCCCTGGAAAATCACACTGGGTGCCGGGTTCATCAGAACCAGCGGATTGGCCTTGGCAATCTCCATCAGGATACTCTCAACCTTGCGCAGGTCCGTGCCATAGGCCACCCCGACCGGCACGATCACGCGACCTACCGTGTTGCCGCGCGTATAGTTGGTCACAGTCCCGGTGATAAGATCAGAGTTCGGGATGATCACATCAGAGCGGTCAAAGGTCTCAATCCGGGTGGAGCGCACCGAGATATCCCGCACGTAGCCCATCAACCCGCCAACCTCGATCCAGTCGCCTTTGGAGATCGGGCGTTCGATCAGCAGGATGATGCCCGATACGAAATTCGACACGATGGTCTGAAGGCCGAAACCGATCCCGACAGACAGGGCACCGGCAACAATCGCCAGCGAAGACAGGTCCAGTCCGGCCAGGGAAATCGCCACCACAGCGGAAATGAATATCCCCGCATAGCCAAGCCCCGAAACAATGGCATTCTGGCCGCCCGGATCGATCTTGGTCTTTGGCAGCAGAGAATTGCGCAGGCTACCCTGCACCAGCCGGGTCAGCGCATACCCGGCGGCGAATACGATTGCAAAGCTAAGGAAAGCGGTCGGAGAAATCCGCGTATCGCCAATCGAAAAGCCCGCAAGGAACCGCGACCACAGCTCCGTCAGGTCGGCAACGCGGGCCCCCCAGACAATGGCCAAAATCGGCAGCGACAGCGTCACCAGCAGGAAGCCAGAGATCACCGTGAACAGCGAATCCTGCGCGGTCTGCCCCTTGCCGCTAAGCCAGCCGTAAACATCGCCAATGAAGCGTTGCAGCACCAGCATTGCCGCGAGGATCGCAAGCGTGGAGATTGCCGGATAAATCAGCGCCTCGGCCGCACTGGTATAGCCGACTGCAGCCACCAGCGGCGACACGATCCCCAAGGTATAGGCGCCACGTCGCACGACGGACCGTATCCGCCCGACATTTGAAACAGCTGGCGCTCCTGTGTCGTCGTCCTCGCTCTGCTGGGTCTCGGACGTCTCGGAGATGGCCGTTAGCCGCTGTACCCGCAACATCACAAGCGCGGCAAACACGATCAGCGGGAAGCCCAGCACCGCATGGGCCTCGACCGAGATCCTTTCGATCTGCTCAAGACGGATCAGCGCATCCTTCAGCACCAGCAACACCGCCAGAAGATCCAGCATCAACCGGGCCTGCTGGTGCCGGTTGTCTGCAACCGGGATCAGACTGCTGCCGTCGCGCGGCTTGAAGACCTGTTCGCCTAACCAATGGAAGGACAACAGCAAGAAGGCCCAAACCGGCACGTAATCCATCAGCAGCGAACCGCGCAGCCCGAGAAGACCGGACAGATCGATTGCAGCGGTCAGTAACAGGATGCCACCGAACGGCAGCAGAACTTCCAGCAAGGAGACCACGAAACTCCAAACGCCGGTGCCACCGCCGCCATATTGGCGCAAATGGCTGCCCGCAGCCCGTGCCCAGGGGCGTCCCCGCAAGAGCAGCAGCCCGGACAACAGCAGCAGCAGTAAAATCGCCGGCAGGTTGTTGCTGATCCGCTCCCGCGTGGTGTCATTGCCCAATTGGAAAGCGGTTTCATGCCACACCGCCATTCCGGCATCGGACAGATCGGCCGCTGCCTCGGGCCAGTATTGCGGGTTCAGAGGCGATGGCCCCCGTTCCAGCAACCGCTTGGTGCGCCGTTCACGAATGATTTTGTCGATCTCTGCAATCAAGCCGTCGGCGCGGCTGTAAGCCTCTTCAGAAACCACCCGTGGGACCCGCAAGGCATTCAGCTGATCTCGGAGGCTTGCCCGCAACTGGGCGATATCCTCAGCCTCGGTTTCGCCCTCTGCCGGGGGCGGGCCAAGCGCCTCCAGCTGCCCTTCCAGCGTGCGAATCCGGTCAGCGTTGTCGGTGCCTGAAGACAGAAAGGTCTGCCGGAATCTGGCCAATTCGCTTCGCAGCTGTTCCAGCGCGGCGTTGGAAGCCCGGTTGGCATCAATAACCTGTTCCGCACGCGTCGCGGTTTTCTGCCATTCGGCAGACATGGCCCGGATCTCTTCCGTGCTCTGTGCAGACAGCGGAAGGGCCAGGCCGATCAACAGGATCAGCCCAGCCCCCCAAATGCGCAGCAAGTCAGCTATGCGTTTCATACGTCCTCGAATACACCCGGGATGGAGGCAGGAGCGTGAGTCATCCAGTCCGGCACCGGCAGGCTTTTCTCACGCAGGAAATCGGGGTTGAACAGTTTCGACTGATAGCGCGTGCCATAATCACACAGCACCGTCACGATGGTTTTGCCCGGTCCCATTTCCTTGGCCATGCGTACGGCGCCCGCGATGTTGATCGCCGACGAACCGCCAAGCACCAGACCTTCGTTATGCAGAAGATCAAAGACAAACGGCAGCGCTTCTTCGTCCGGGACCTGATAGTTGAAATCCGGTGTGAAGCCTTCAAGGTTCTTGGTGATGCGTACCTGACCGATGCCTTCGGCAATGGAGGAGCCCTCCATCGCGATTTCACCGGTGGTGTAATAGCTGTAAAGCCCGGCGCCCATCGGATCGGCAAGACCGATCTTCACGCCCTTGGGCTGCAGCGCCTCGGCGACACCGGCCAGCGTACCACCCGAGCCGACAGCGCAGATGAAACCATCGACCTTGCCGTCGGTTTGCTGCCAGATTTCGGGGCCGGTGGTTTCCACATGGGCCTGACGGTTGGCAACATTGTCGAACTGATTGGCCCAGATCGCGCCATTGGGTTCGGTCTTGGCCAGTTCCTTGGCCAGACGCTCGGAATAGCGCACGAAGTTGTTCGGGTTGCGATAGGGCGCCGCCGGAACCTGCACCAGTTGCGCACCGGCAAGGCGCAACATGTCCTTTTTCTCTTCGGACTGGGTTTCGGGAATCACGATGACGGTCTTGAACCCCATCGAGGCCCCCACCAGCGCCAGACCGATCCCGGTGTTGCCCGCGGTGCCTTCAACAATGGTGCCGCCCGGCTTCAGCTCGCCGCGTGCGATGGCGTCGCGGATAATATAGAGCGCCGCACGGTCCTTGACCGACTGGCCGGGGTTCATGAACTCCGCCTTGCCCAGAATTTCACAGCCGGTTTCGTCGCTGATGCGGTTCAGCCGGATCAGTGGCGTATGGCCGATTGCATCGGCCAGATCACGTGCAATGCGCATAGTATCCCTTTCGATCTTTCCCTACAGACTTAGCCAACCGCCCCTCCGATCACAAGGCGCGAAGCCACAACTGTGCCCTGCTCAACCGATGTGCGCGCGAAGCCTGTCCCGGTGCCGGGCCAGCCACAGCGCTGCCGTCACCAAAGGCATGTCCTGATAGGTATTCCTGTCCACCGCATCGATAAATTCAGAGAACGAAATGACTTTACTGCGGATGTCCTCGTGTTCACTGGCCAGCCCGCCGCCACCTTCGACCGCATCAAGATCGGCAAGCCCCACAAAAATGTGAATGAATTCACCTGAAGCGCCGCTTGAGGGATAGACCTCGGCCACGCGCTCCAGCTGGGTGACGGCTACGCCCGCCTCTTCCTGTGCTTCGCGCCGAGCGGTTTCTTCCGGCGTTTCACCGGGGTCGATCAGACCCGCCACCGGCTCCCACATCCAGGGGCGTTTTTCCCCGGCAATATAGGTCGCGGCGCGGAACTGCTCGATCAGCAGCACCTGATCGCGGACCGGATCATAGGGCAGAACCACCGCCGCCCGTCCAACCAGCGCCACGCCCCGGTTCACCACCGGGCTGAAGCTGCCATCGTAGCGGCGGAACTGCAGATCCATTTCTTCCATGGCGAAAAAATTCACATAGGCACGTTTGTGGCCATGCACCCGCACATCCCGCGCCAGATCGTGGGCCGGATCCTCTGGCCGGGCCTGCGCCGCCAACCAGGACGCGGCGCGGCGTCGGATCGAGGGGAAGATCCGGGCGATCTCCTCCGCCGATTTGCAACCGCGCAGGTCCATGACCTCCTCGGCAGCGCGCAGTGACAGCGCGCCCCAGTCTGCAATCCAGCCGTCCAGATCCCAATGCTCAGTGGTATCCCACATACCGGGCGCGGGGAAATACACCTCTGCATGCGCAGGCTCTCCCCCCTCCAGGCGCACCTCCACCTGTTTCAGCGCATAATCGAAACCGCCTTCATAGAAATTGAGCGCGTCGAGATCCTGCTGCGTCACACCGCGCAGCAGCAGCCCCGGCGCAGAGGCGCCTTCGCAGGCCTCGATGGCGGGAAAGGGCTGGTCCCTGACCTGCCGCACTGCGTGATCGGCAAGCTGCGCCTGCCGCGCATCAAGACTTTCGGCGCTGCGTCCCAGAACGCATTCCAGCAGCGGCACATAGCGCAGCGTGCCGTATAAAAAGAGATCAGCCACAAGGCGCTCCCGTTATGAAGTGAAAATTGACAGTCAGCGCCAGCGGTTGTGAGCGTTCTCGGTGGCGAGGCCCGCCAGAACCCCGCCGATCACCAGCGCCAGCAGGACATGCGGCACCGCCATAACGAAGAAATAGTCCAGCGAAATGGTGAAGATCGCAGTCAGCGCCTCGAACGGCCCGTCAAACCGGTGCCGCATGGCCAGCCGGAACATCTCCCAGACGCCCTGCACGAACAGCCCCCAGAACACCATCACCGCCATGCCGGTGATACCGTTGTTGATGGCGGGCACCAGACCATGACCAGCCCGCCGCCCCATCAGGATCCAGCCACAGACAACCCCGATGGCCATGTTCACATAGGTGAAATAGCCAAAATCGGTACCCTCGGGCATCAGGGGCATGATCATGCCCGAAACAACAAAGGCAAGCAGCGCCATCGACAGGGCTGCTATCAGTCGTGCTCCGTTTGGCATCCCGGCGGGTTCCGTTCCTGTTGTGGCGGTCGCCCCCAAACAGCCACCGCATCCTGCATTGATCAGCAATTTCGCCGGTTCCCGCCTCGCAGACAAGGGTGCCGGGAACAAGTTCTGCCACCATGCGCAACTGGGCAACAAAGCTACCCTGCCCGGCGTCACTCAGCCTGCTTCCTGTCCGGCGCTACGGTGCTGCCCATAGGCCTCCAAAGCCCGCTCCCGCCCCGCTTTCAGATCGATCAGGGGCCGGGCGCGCATCTGGTCCGGGGACAGGCCCCAGCTGAGCGGCGCCGCATCAAAAAAGCTGCTGGCGCTTTGCGGCGGTGTGCGCTGACCTTCGGCGATCCATCGGCGGATATAACGGCGATCTGCATCGAACTTGTCGATCTGGCCTTCCGGATTGTAGATGCGGAAGAACGGCGCCGCATCCGGGCCAGAGCCCGCGGTCCATTGCCAGCCCATCGCATTGGCGGCCGGATCCCAGTCCACCAGACAATCCGCAAACCAGTCCATCCCGACCTTCCAATGCACCATCAGATGTTTGGTCAGGAAACTTGCCACGATCATGCGCGATCTGTTGTGCATCCTGCCGGTGACATACATTTCCCGCATGGCGGCATCGACAAAGTCATAACCGGTCTGCCCCCGTTGCCAGGCCTCCACATCCGGGGTGATCTCGCTGGACCAGCCAAAACCATCCCATTCTGGCCGCCAGTTTTCCGTCAGGATCTGCGGGCTGTGATACATCAGGTGGTAGGCAAACTCGCGCCAGACCACCTCTTTCAGGAAATGTTCCGCGCCTTTCCCGCTGCCTGCCATCGCGCGCTGGCCCAGATGCCACATCCGGTGCGGGCTGATCTCACCCCATGCGAGGTTTTCCGACAGGTTCGAGGTTGCATCCTCGGCTGGGTAATCACGGCGATCCTTGTAGCGGGCGATGGCCTCTTCGAGGAACCCGTCCAGACGGTCCAGTGCCGCTTGCTCTCCCACATTACAATGCGCCCGCACGATATCGGCGCCGCGCCGCATCGCCGCGCCCATCTGCCAATCCGCCACCGCATCGCTGTCCGGCCAGCTCTCCGGCGCGGACAGCTTGCACGGCTCGGGCAGCAAATCGGCGGGCTGGCGATCGCGAACGGCTTTCCAGAACGGGGTGTAGACCTTGAACATGCCCCCTGCCTTAGTCTCGACCGTCCAGGGTTCAAACAGCAGCCGCCCGCCTTGGGATTGTACAGCGATCCCGGAGGCCTTCAGATCTTCCTTGATCGCTGTATCCCGCGCGATGGCCTCGGGATCATAAAGCCGCGACCAGACGACGCTCCCTGCCCCGGTCTCATCAATCACTTGCCGCAGAACCTCTTGCGCATCGCCGCGACGGAAAATCAGCCGACTGCCGCGCGCGGACAGCGTTTCGGCGAGTTTCTCCAGCCCAAGGCCAAGACGGAATTTCGGAGCCGCGCCCAGCGCCTTGTCCTGCGCATCCAGAATATAAAGCGGGATGACAGGCGCGCCGCTGTTCACGGCCGCCGTCAGGGCCGGGTTATCCGCAAGGCGCAGATCGCGCCGGATCCACCAGATCACCGGGGCATTGCTGGTCATATGTCTGAAAGTCCTGTGCTGCCATTCTCGTTACAGCACGCGATCTAGGGCCTCGATCAGCTGCGTCACCTCATTTTCGTTGGTGTAATGGGTAAAACTCATCCGAAGGACGCCCTGTTCCGGGTCCACCCCCATCGCCGAGAGCGCGCGCACCGCGTAGAAATCCCCGCCGCCCGCCATGATACCATGCCCGGCCAGTTCCTCTGCCAGCCCAGCGCCAGACCGGTTGACGGCAACAGCCACGGTCGGCGCGCGCACGGCGGCGTCGCTTGGGCCGATGAGGCGCAGATCGTTGCGGTCCTTCAGCGCATCCAACAGCTGTTGCAGCAGTTTGACCTCGTGGTCACGCATCAGATCGTGCACGAACCCGGCGCGCGCTGCCGCGTCTTCGGTAGGGCCGCCGTGATGATCGCACAGGGCGTCGATATAATCCGCCATACCGGCGCTGGCCGCGACCTGTGCGTGATCTGGTCCCGCAGGGGTGAAGCGCTTGTAGAGAACGTCGCCGTTGAAATAATGCGCCTGGTTCGGAAGGATTTCGCCCAGCGCACGGCGGATGACCATGATCCCCTGATGCGGACCATAGGTCTTATAGGCCGAGAACAGGTAAATGTCCGGTCCCAGCTCCCCGACGTTGGGCAGCCCATGCGGCGCGTAGGACACCCCGTCGACGCAGACAAAGGCCCCCGCTGCATGGCAAAGCGCGGTTATCTCGGTCACCGGGTTGATCTCTCCCACCACGTTCGAGCAATGGGGAAAGCAGACAAGGCGCACGTTTTCATCCAGCAGCGTCTCCAGATCCGCCGGATCCAGATGACCAGTGGCAGGATCGATCTTCCACTCACGGACCTCGATGCCCTCTTCGGCCAGCCGCCGCCAGGGACCGGTATTGGCCTCGTGATCCTGGTTGGTGACGATGATCGCCTCCCCCGGGGACAGGAACTGCCGGAAGGCCTGCGCCAGAACATAGGTGTTCTGCGTGGTCGAGGGGCCAAAGCTGACCTCATCGGTATCCACTCCCAGGATTGCCGCAAGCCGTTGCCGGGCCTCATCCATCTCTGCCCCGGCCAGGGTCGAGGCCTCGTAAGGCGCATAGGGCTGCACCTTGCGCTGGGTGTAATAGCGCATCAGACGATCAATCACCGGCTTGCAGGTATAAGAGCCGCCTGCGTTTTCAAAGAAAGCCTGCCCTTGCAGCGTGGGTTCGGCAAAGGCCGGGAACTGCCCGCGTACAAAATCAATATCCAGCGCCATCTGTCATTCCCCTGCTTTTGTGTTCGCAAAAGGGATGCAGATCTTGCCGTGCAAGGTCAAGCGCCGGTACGCGGTGGAACCGTCCTGCCGCGTGAGGCGCCAGATGCGTCGCCAAAAGAAAGAGCGCGCAGTATCAACCCTGCGCGCTCCCTTCGTCTCAGAAAAACGGTGTTTCCGTTACCCGTTCACATCCACCACGACGCGGCCTTTGACCTGCCCTTTGAGGATGTCTGCGCCCAATTGCGGCAGATCCTGCAGAGTTGCGGGCTGGATCATCGCCTCCAGTTTGTCCATCGGTAGATCCGTTGCGATCCGCTCCCAGGCGCGCAGGCGGTTGTCATAGGGCTGCATGACGGAATCGATACCCAGCAGGTTCACCCCGCGCAAAAGGAAGGGCACCACAGTTGCGGGCAGGTTCGCCCCACCAGCAAGACCCACCGCCGCAACGGAGGCACCGTATTTCATCTGCCCCAGCACACGTGCCAGCATCGCCCCGCCGACCGCATCAACGCAGCCTGCCCAGGTTTCGCTTTCCAGCGGGCGTTTGACCGTCTCATTGATTTCTTCACGGGCCACGATCTGTGTCGCGCCAAGGCTGCGCAGGTAATCCGCGGTCTCTGGACGGCCGGTCACGGCCGCGACCTCATAGCCGAGATTAGCCAGAATCGCGGTTGCAACTGAGCCAACCCCTCCGGCGGCGCCTGTCACCAGAACCGGACCGTGGTCCTTTTGCAGCCCGTGATCCTCCAGCGCCATGACCGCCAGCATGGCGGTGAACCCAGCGGTTCCCACTGCCATGGCCTGACGCGTTGTCAGCCCTTCGGGCAGCGGTACCAGCCAATCGGCGCGCACGCGGGCCTTTTGGGAGTAACCGCCCCAATGGGCCTCTCCCACGCGCCAGCCGGTCAGGACCACCTTGTCCCCCGCCTTGTAACGCGCATCCGAAGACGCCTCGACCGTACCGGCAAAGTCAATGCCGGGAATATGCGGGTATTTGCGGACCAGACCGCCACCAGGGCCGATGCAGAGCCCGTCCTTGTAGTTCACGGTGGAATAGTCCACCGCCACCGTCACCTCGGCCTCGGGCAGGTCATCAAGGCTAAGCTCCTCGACCGCCGCGGATGTCTTTCCGGTGTCTTCGTCCTTATTCACGACCAATGCGTTGAACATCATGCTTCCCCTCGTTTCACATCCAGAATTTCTCGCGCACGGTGGCCGTGCGCATACCGTCGGGTGTTTCCACCTCAAGTCTTGAGCCCGCATCCCAATGAGTCATGCGGATCATGCCGATCGCCACATTGGTGCGAAAATCGGGCGACCAGGCCGCCGAGGAAATCCGCCCCGCCGGACGACCGCCAGCAAACACCGGCCAGAACTGAGTACAGGGTGGCACGGCATCGCCGTCGATGGCAATCGGGCGGATCTGCTGCACCGGCCCTTCCTTGGCCACCCGCAACAGCGCATCCCGGCCGATACAGCCAATCGCCGTATGGGTATTGCAGAACCGGCCCAGACCACATTCATGCGGCGTGTTGTCGTCGGTCATGTCGTTACCGTAGCTGAGCAATCCGCCCTCGATGCGTTCGATCAGGTTGGGACAGCCCGCGCGGACCTCAAGATCCTCCCCCGCCTCGAACAGCTTGCGCCACAGCGGCATGCCGAATTCGCTGCCTTCCACGTAGATCTCGAACCCGCCCTGTTTGGAGTAGCCCGAGCGCGCAATGACCAGATCATGGCCCTGAAACTGATAGACGCCAAATCGGAAGAAGCGGATATTGCGGATGCTTTCGCCAAAGACGCGCACCATCAGTTCCTCGGCCTTTGGTCCCTGCACCGCCAGTGGCGAGACATCGGGCTCATCCACCAGCACATCCAGCCGCCAGCCATTGGCGATCCCCTTCACCCAGTAAAGAAGGTCGCTATCCGCGATGGAGATCCACCAGCGGTCCTCGGCCAGCTTCACCGCGACGGGATCGTTCAGCATGCCGCCGGTTTCATCGACGATGGGCACGTAGAAACACTGGCCTGCCGTCATCCCGCGCAGATCACGCGGGGTCAGCATCTGCATCAGGCGCCCGGCATCAGGTCCACGCAGTTCAACCTGGCGTTCACAGGCCACATCCCAGACCTGAACATGGTTTTTCAGATGATGGTAATCCGCCTCGACGCTTTCGAAAACCGTGGGCAGCAGCATGTGGTTGTAAACGGTGTAGGCGCGCACTCCGGCCTCTTCCACACCTTGGGAAAACGGGGTGCGCCGCAGCCGACGCGACGGTGAAATCAGTGCCATTGCAAATCCTCCCTGGCAAGGCGCGTTGCCCAGTAGCCTGCGGTCCTCCTCATCCTCACCGGAACAGGGTTTTTACGCTTCACCCAAGGGTCCGAAACCGCGACTCAACGCTTGTTTCTCAAATGTCAGACTTTTAAATGTCTGACAAATGATTTTTACAGCCCCTCACGATATGGTAATGACGCCGGATATCGACAGGACAGTACCCATGAAAATCGACCCTTCCAGTTCCGACGACCTCTCTGTGCAAATCGCACAGGCAATCAAGGACGCGATTATTGGCGGTCAGCTGATCGTCGATGAACGACTTCCTTCCGAGGCCGAACTGGCCGACCATTTTCAGGTGTCCCGCCCGACCGTACGCGAAGCGTTGAAACGGCTTGCGGCGCAATCGCTGATCCGTACGCAGCGCGGCGCCACCGGCGGCGCCTTCGTCAACCGATTGAGTTTTGAGGATGCCTACCCCCAGCAGGTGACCACCTCGACCCTGCTGCTGTCGATGAATGCGGTCAGTTTCGACACAGCCTGCGAAGCGCGTTATGCGCTGGAGCGCGCCTGCGCGCCCTTGTCGGCCCAGCGGCGCACAGCCGATCAACTGGCCACGATGCGGACCGAGATGTTCCGCCAGTCCCAGCCCGGGCTCACCGATGAAGCCTTCTGCGCCTCGGATGTTGCCTTTCACCGGGCGCTCGTCGATGGCGCGGGCAATCCAGTACTGTCCTATCAGCTGGCTGGCGCAGTCGAGGCGATGCAGCCGCTGATGAACATGATCACCTTCACCGCAAGGGACCGTGCACGTATCGTGGATTTGCACGGACGCATCGCGGATGCCATCGAATCCGGTGACGGCACCGCTGCCAGCGAAGGCCTCAGTGATCTGGAAAAGGAAACGCGCAAGCTGGCCTCGGATGTCTTCGCCGCACGTGCTGCGGCGGTCTCTACCTGACGCCTGATCGCAGGTAATTCGGCCCAGAAAATTCGCACTGTCTATCCGATTTGCCCCTTTAACTCCGCCCGGTCAGCACCTATGTTCTCACTGTTCCCTCGTGGAACTATGGACATAAACGCGCTCGTAATAAGCGGATCGGACCCGGGGGCGGTACCCGGCGGCTCCACCATATATCCTTCGTTTGGGGATCATGGGGCCGAAACAGGATCGACGAACGTCTAAAGGGGTTAGCTTTGTCTCGGCTGTCTGCCACCGTTATCGGCGAAACTAGTACAATTGCAAACGACAATCGTGCTCCGGTTGCTCTGGCTGCGTAAGCAGTTCGAGTCGAACCGACTTTAAGTCCTAGCGCCTAGCCGCGTTAGGCGGGGTTCGCAGGTACCTGGCAACAGAAACCTGCACTTTTCCCCAGCTTTCTCAACGATCACAGGCACCCGTATAGGTTTTATTCAGACTCTGGGCGCATCCTATGCGCAAGACGGAGAACTGTGATGACCAACGCTCAACGCTTGCGAAACTGGTATACCGAGGTCTGGGAAAAAGGAAACCTGGACGCGATCACAGATTTCATTGCACCGGACACCATCGCCAAGGGAATCGTTCCTGAAATGCAGATGGGAATCGATGATTTCCGAGACCTTATCATGACCTTTCAGGCCCAGGTCGGGCGGTTTGAAGTGGACCTGCCCAAGGTGATCGCCGAAGGCGACTGGGTTTCAGCCTTTCTCGTCGTGCGCACCTCAAGAACCGATACGGGTGCCCCGCTTGAGGTTTCAGGGCAGGTCATGGCCCGGTTCGAAAACGGCAGAATCGCCGAAGCCTATAATCACGTCGATTATATCTGCCTGCTGGAGCAAATGGACCTGTTGCCGCCCGACACGATCCCGATCTGCATGACCGGGCAGCGGCTCGATTGGGTCAGACAGACACCCCACAGCCTCGCCACGGCGCATTAGACCGCCAGCCTCGCAAACAAGCTCAACCCTACTCTTTCTCACTAGAAAATATACACACGTAAAAGTGGTTGATTCGCAGCCACAAGCCCTCTCGACTTCACTGTTGGTAACAAGTACCGGATTGACACTTCAACTCTGACCAACCGAGACCCCAACGAATGACTCATCAGACAGGCAGCGTTCTTGAGACTGTAAAGCAATGGTTTCACGAGCTTTGGGAAGAGGCGGACACGGCCGCCATAAATGCCCTCTCTAATTCTGGCACCACGATGCAGGGAGCGATATCAGAGCTGGCTGCGCCACAGAACTATGGCGAAGTGGTCACCGCGTTGAATGACCTGCTAAAGAATATTCACTTCGAATACGCCTATCCTGTCGAGCAGGGGGAGTGGGTTGCAGTAAAGTTGATCGTGCAGGCGCAATCCGCCGCAACTGGGGATGACGTTCGCTTTACCGGGCAGATCATCGCCCGGGTCAAAGAAGCAATAGTGACAGAACTTATTGCAACCATAGACTACATGAAGATGTTCGAGCAGCTTGGCCAGCTGCCCGAGGATTCCCTCCCGATCTGCCTCACAGGCGAGCAATTGATCTGGGCTCAGTAATCCCTCCACAGCCTAAGCTAGTTTTTTCTGTCTCCGCGGGCGCGGCTGCCCTATAGGCATGCAAGACCCTGCCCCGATCAGCCGCGGAGATCGACTTGTCTGCCAGCTTCACGCCCGACCGCCCGGATTTTCGCGATCTGTTCCGCGTTTTCCTTCGTATCGGCCTGCTGAGCTTTGGCGGCCCGGCCGCCCAGATCGCACTGATGCATCGCGAACTGGTGGAGCAGCGCCCCTGGCTCAGCGAAGATGAATTCCTGCGCGGTCTCTCCTTCTGCATGCTGCTGCCCGGCCCCGAAGCGATGCAGCTGTGCACCTATACCGGCTGGCGCCTGCGCGGCACCTTTGGGGGGATTCTGGCCGGATTGCTCTTTGTGCTGCCCGGCGCCGCAGTTATCGCCGCATTGGTCTGGCTTTACGCTGCCTTTGGCACCGCGCCGGGGGTTCAGGCCGCCTTTGCCGGGATCAAGGCAGCGGTCATCATCGTGGTTCTGCAAGCCCTGTGGCGGCTCAGTAAGAAGGCCCTCAGCAAAGGCTCCGATTGGGCTCTCGCCGGTCTCGGCTTTGTCGGGTTGTTTTTCCTTGGCCTGCCCTTTCCCGTTGTCGTCCTGGGCGCAGGTCTGTTTGGTCTTGTGAAAGGCCAGGCAGCGGCACCGGCAGAAGTCACAAAGGGACACAGGTCACAATCGCCGCTGCGGGTCGCTGCCTTCTGGAGCACTCTCTGGCTGACGCCGCTGGCACTGCTGCATTTTTCCGGCTTCGGCTTTCTGGCAGACATTGGCTGGTTCTTTGCCAAACTCGCTGTGGTAACCTTTGGCGGCGCCTATGCGGTGCTCGCCTATATGAGCCAGACCGTGGTCGAGCAGCATGGCTGGGTCACCGCCGGGCAGATGATCGACGCGCTGGGTCTTGCAGAAACCACCCCCGGACCGCTGATCCTGGTCACCCAGTTCATTGCGATGCTGGCCGGGCTGACGACCGGCGGGATGCCCGTGTTCCTGGCTGCCGGGGCGGTGGCCCTCTGGGCGACCTTCGTGCCCTGCTTCCTGTGGATCTTTACGGCCGCCCCCTATGTGGAGCGCCTCTCGCGGCATCCCCGCCTTGGCAGCGCGCTAAAGGCGATCACCGCTGCGGTGACCGGTGTCATACTCAACCTGTCGGTCTGGTTCCTGCTGCACGTCCTGTTCCGCGACCTGCCGCAGACACAGGTCGGGCCGCTGTCCTTTGTGGTGCCGGACTGGAGCAGCCTTGACGCCGAGGCGCTGTTTCTCACAGCAGTGGCAGCGGGCGCGACCATCGCGCTGCGCGGGCGGCTGCTCTGGCTTCTGGCGCTTATGGTTGTGGCGGGGCTCGCAGTTGCGGCTGCACCCGATCTGCTGCTCCCGTAATCCCTGTGCCAGAGCGGAAAACGCCCCCTTCGTTCCGCTGTTTTTTTGACAAATCGGTTCCGGTAACTATTTCGTTTCCCGGAGAATCCCCTATGCTGGGGGAAAAGAAAAAGGGGTCTCAGCGTGTCCCGAGAAATCGACTACGGTAACCTGATGCATTCCGCCATGCGCGGCCTGATCCGCACCGTCCTGCAGGATGTGGCGGACAACGGTCTGCCCGGCAATCATCACTTCTTCATCACCTTTGACACCCGTCATCCCGATGCCCAGCTCGCCGACTGGCTGCGCGAACGCTACCCGGAAGAAATGACCGTGGTGATGCAGCACTGGTATGACAATCTTGCCGTCGATCAGGATGGCTTTGCCGTAACGCTCAATTTCGGTGAAACGCCAGAGCCGCTCTATATTCCTTACGACGCGATCAAAACCTTCGTGGACCCCTCCGTCGAATTCGGCCTGCGGTTCGAAACCGCCGAGGACGACGTCGAGGACGAACAGCCCGAAGACACCACAGCGCCCGAGGAAGAGACGACCACGGACGAGACGGCGGAGAAAACCGACGCCGAGGTGGTATCGCTGGACAGCTTCCGCAAGTAACCGCCGGTCGCGGCCCGCCGGATCACCAAAAACCCAGATCGCGAAATACGGCTAAACCTTTTGCGCGTCGCGGGTGGCGTTTTTTTCAGACACCCCAAATAAGGCCTTTGTCCGTTTAAACGATCAGCCGTCGGCGCGGCGTTAGTCCTGACGTTTCAGAAAGGTCGAAACCATCCGGGTCGGCTCACCATTGCGATGGACCACATACTTCAGATCCAGCCCCCCTTTGACCAGGGTGCGGTCGTATTGCTGCATCTCGTAATCGCCGTTCGGCGCGATGAACATTGAAAACACCGTAAAGGTATCTCCGGCAATCCGGCTCCAGACGTAGGGATCGCCTTTCATCGGATCCATTTGGACGGCATGGCCAAAGACGTTCTGCTCCATCGCAGCGGCAAAAATCCCCGAACGATCGCTGTCCACGAAACTGATCTCATAGGTTTTTGCCTTGCGGTTGCCGCCCCCTTTGATGGTGACGGTGCTCCATTTGACGGTAAATCCCTTCTTGGCCTCAGCAATCGTCACGCTCATGTCCCGCAGCTCGCTCTCACCGTTGGCATGGGTGACGATCACCGACCCGGTGTAGGCCCCAACAAACGGCGCGATATCCGCAATAGCCGCCTGCGCAAGCAGCAGAACTGCGGCACAAAACATCGCAGCCTGAAGCATGACCCAGCGGAGCCATGCTACACCGTCACGTACGGCCGGAAACGTCCTGACGCGGGCAACGGCTGATGGACTGGAGGGGGCAGAGTAATCGGGCACTGGCGTTCCTTGTCTACAGATGAGCGAAAGTATCTTCCGGTGACTTTAGCTTATTTCAGGGCGCAGGCAATCCGGCGCGCCCATTTGTCCCTATACCCGCGCGCGCGTTTCCCTATGATGCGCGCAACTGGCCGATTGCGCCTGACCCGGGCGTCGGCTAAACGGCATGCAACGGCATACGAGACGGAGAGAGACAAGATGTCCGATACCCGCACCGAAACAGACAGCTTTGGTCCGCTGGAAGTTCCTTCCGACAAATACTGGGGCGCACAGACGCAGCGTTCGATCATGAACTTCCCCATTGGCTGGGAAAAACAGCCCGTCGCCATCGTGCGCGCGCTGGGCGTGATCAAGAAAGCCTGCGCCATGGCCAACAAGGCCTCTGGCAAAATGGACGCCAAGATCGCCGATGCGGTGATCCAGGCCGCCGGTGAGGTGATCGAAGGCAAGTTCGACGACAACTTCCCTCTGGTTGTCTGGCAGACCGGCTCCGGCACCCAGTCGAACATGAACTCGAACGAGGTGATCGCCAACCGCGCGATCGAGATCCTCGGCGGCGTCATCGGCTCCAAGGATCCGGTGCACCCCAACGATCACTGCAACATGGGGCAGTCTTCGAACGATACCTTCCCCACCGCGATGCATATCGCCACCGCCATGTCCGTGCGCGACGTGCTGGTGCCGGGCCTGACCAAACTGGCCGAGGGGCTGGAGAAGAAGTCCGAAGAGTTCAAGGACATCATCAAAATCGGTCGCACCCACACCCAGGACGCGACCCCGCTGACATTGGGCCAGGAATTCTCTGGCTACGCGCATCAGATCCGTCAGGGTCTGGCACGGGTCGAGGCCGCGATGCCCGGTATCTATGAGCTGGCACAGGGCGGAACCGCCGTCGGCACCGGGCTCAATACCCAGAACGGCTGGGGCGAGACTGTAGCGGCCAACATGGCCGAGATCACCGGCCTGCCTTTTGTCACCGCACCGAACAAGTTCGAGGCACTGGCCGCGCATGACGCCATGGTGTTCCTGTCCGGCGCCCTCGCGACCATCGCAGGCAGCTGCTACAAGATCGCCAACGACATCCGCTTCCTGGGCTCTGGTCCGCGTTCGGGTCTGGGTGAGCTGATCCTGCCGGAAAACGAGCCCGGTTCCTCGATCATGCCGGGCAAGGTGAACCCGACCCAGGCAGAAGCACTGACACAGGTCGCCGCTCACGTCATGGGCAACGACGCCGCGATCAAATTCGCGGGCAGCCAGGGCCATTTCGAACTGAACGTCTACAATCCGATGATGTCCTACAACCTGCTGCAGTCGATCCAGCTGCTGGGTGATGCGGCGGACAGCTTTACCGAGCGGATGCTTATGGGCATTCAGGCGAACGAGCCCCGCATCGAAAAGCTGATGAAAGAGTCGCTGATGCTGGTCACCGCACTGGCGCCGACCATCGGCTATGACAACGCCACCAAGGTCGCCAAGACCGCGCATAAGAACGGCACCACCCTCAAGGAAGAAGCCATCGCGCTTGGTTTTGTGGATGAAGCCACCTTTGACGCCGTGGTGCGCCCCGAAGACATGATCGGGCCCAAGGCCTGATGGCGGAACCGGTCAATCTGAACCGGTTCAGGAAACAAAAGGCGCGGGCCGAGAAAAAGGCCCGCGCTGATGCCAACGCTGTGAAATTCGGCCGCAGCAAGGCCGAGAAACAGCTGGACCGCAGTCGGCGTGACAAAAGCGACCGCCAACTTGACGGTCACAAGTCCGAAGAATGAGCAACCGTCCCAAGAAACACTCCCTGACCCTGCGCGGGCACCGCACCTCGGTCTCTCTGGAGGATGAATTCTGGACTGCCTTCCGCGCCATAGCCGCCAAGGAAGGCCGTGCAATCAACGACTTGGCTGCCGACATTGATGAAGAACGCGGAACAGAATGCGGGCTGGCCTCGGCCATCCGCCTGTACGTTCTGCGCCACCTGCAGGCGCATCAGACCGGGGACTGATCCCGCCGCTCCAGCCGCAGCCAGATCCCATTCTTTGCCCGCACCGTCAGATGGGCAACCGGAACGGGCTCCTTGCCTGCCACCGGCGCCACCCGGAAATGGCGCAGCAGCATCGACAGGATCAACGGCCCTTCGACCATAGCAAAGCCAGCACCGGTACAGACACGAGGACCAGCCGAGAACGGCATATAGGCTTCGCGTTGACACTTTTTGCCATTCTCGGTTTGCCATCGCTCCGGATCAAAGCCATCCGGGTTGTCCCACAGCCGTTCGTGGCGATGCAGGTGCCAGGGGCTGAGCACCAGTTGCGACCCTTTCGGCACTTCGCGGTCGCGGAAGCGTTCGGGGCAGGTCGCCTCGCGTACCATCATCGGCACCGGCGGATAGAGCCGCAGCGCCTCGCGGAACACATCGCGGCTGATGCGCAGGCGGGATACAGCGGCGAAACTGTCGTCCTCAACGGCCGCGGCTTCCTCGGCCACCTTCTCCTGCCACTCCGGGTAGATCGCCATCAGATAAAGCGTCCAGGCCAACGCCGAAGCACTGGTTTCATGCCCGGCCAGAAAGAAGATCGCCACCTGATCGACCATCTCATCGGTTTTGAACACCTGCCCGGTTTCCGGGTCCGCCGTTGTCATGATCTTGGTCGCAAGGTCCTGCGGCGCGGTTCCCGTTGCAATGGCCGCGGCACGCTCTTCGGTCAGCCGCGTGATCAGCGCCCGGATCCGATTTGCATTGGCCCGCGTGCCGCGGCGAAAAAACCGGGGAACCCAGCGCGGCACCGGCACGAAGGCGGCGAGATTCAGGATTGGCTGGCTGCGCTGGTAGTCCCGGAAGCGGGAAAACACCTCGGCGGCAACCTCGTGCTCGATGGGGATGGAAAATAGCGTGCGAAAAATCACATCCGCCGCCACATGCGAAGTGACTGCTTCGATCTCCACCTCCCCCTCCTGCCCCTTGAGGCGCGCGGCAGCGGCTTCGGCAGCGGCACGCATCGCTGGGAAGGTCTCTTTCAGACGCCCGCCTTCGAATGCCGGGTCGATAATCCGGCGCTGGCGCTTCCAGACTTCGCCGTTGGTCAGGAACACCGAATTACCCAGCAGCGGCTTCAGCCCCTCGCTGATCCGGTCCGATTTCGGGAAATCGTCCGGGCGGTCCTTCAGCACGGTTTTCACCAGATCCGGCTGATTCAGCAGGAAGGACCGGAAGAAGGGCGTGCGGAACTCCGCCATCCAGGCCCGGTAAAGCCGCGCGGGCTGCGCCGACAGGATGTCCTTGCGAAACAGCCTCACATAGCGCCAGAGCGATACTTTGTCGGGACGAGAGGCGGGTTTGGGTGGCAGGGGCGTCATGGCGATTGCACCGAGGTATAGCCCGAGGTCGGCGCCTCGATCCGGGATTTCGACGCAGGTCGCCCCTCGTAACGCTCTGCCAGCGAGATGGGGCCTGCGGTGATCTGAAAGTAGTCATAGTCACCAGGCCGGTCAAACGCACAAAGATACTGAAAATGCAGCCGGAAGAACCGCCAACGCAGCTCTTTCCAGCGCTCAGGGCTCAGCGTTTGTGTAAAGGCTGCCGAAACGACCAGTGGCCAGCGTTTTTCATCTGGTGCAACGCCGCTGACGCAGACCGGATCGCACAAGGCAAAGGCGCAGCCATCCCCCGGCGCACTGACATCCACCCAAGAAAGTTCCGGACTGGCCGACAGATACCGCAGATCGCCGCGGAGCCGATCGGCCTTTGGCAGGAAGGACACCATCGGCACCACCTGACCAAGGCTGAGAAACCCCAACGCCGGGCGCGCCGCGGGCAACCCTTCGCGCAACAGATCCGCAAGCACCGAAACACCGACATGGGCGCCGGAGGAGTGGCCAACGACCAGAACCTCATCCACTCTGTTCTCTTCGATGGCGCGGCGGATCAGCTGCCGGAACTCTGCTATGCGCGCCTCCAGCTCGGGCGGGTTGGCCCCGCGCGAGGCTGCGGAATAGGCGTAATCATGCATCAGGTAATAGGCAAAGAGCTTACCATCGCGCGCCTTGAACCAGCGCAGCAGTGCAATCGCAGTTAAAATCAGCGCCGCAATGAATGCCACCGCGCCGACGACCGCCGCTGTCTGAGGTCCGGCCACTGAGTTGAGCGCCCATTGTGCGAGCCAGTCGATTGCACTGCCGACAACAGCCCCCAACGCCAGCGCCAGCAGCAATTGCAGCAGCAGCATGCCCACCGGATAAAGCGCTGCAATCACCGGCCCCTTGCGCAGACGCATCAGGCGAAAAAGCGCGCCAGTCGAGATATAGGTCCAGGCGGTGCGCGCCAGTTGCAGATAGGTCGCCGGGATGGAGGCCGCCATGCTGCCCCGCACGATGTCAGACCAGACCAGAACCTCTACATCGGCCGCCACCTCGGTCCCGTCGATCTCGGCCTCTACGTGCCAGCCATAGGGGCCGTCAGCCTGTTTGGGGCGCTGCGAGATCTGGTAGCCGGAGATCGCCGCCTGGGCGGTGCTTTCGCTGCGGTAAAGCTCACGATAGCGGCGGGGGTGGATGGGATCGTAACCGGGGATGTAAAAAACCTGTCGGCGGCGCACTGTTGCACCGCCGATGGATTGATCGCAGTCCTGCCTTGCCGTTCTGCCCATTCCGGCCTCATTCGATTTTACTCGAGATTAGCGGCGGATCTGGGCAAGAGTAAGACCCCGGCGGCGGCTCTTAGCCAAGTGTTGCAAGCGCGGGGAATGTTTCCAGCAGCCACCAGGAGAAGGTGGAGAACAGACCGGTCACCAGCATGATCCCAACCACCAGCAGCAGGCCGCCCATGACCTTTTCGATGAGCCCCATGTGGCGCTTCATCCGGTTCATCAGTGCCATTGAGCGGTTAAGGAAAATCGCCGCCAGCAGGAAGGGAACGCCCAGTCCCAGCGCATAGACGCCGAGCAACAGCGTTCCGCGGCTGACCGAGGCCTCAGAGGCCGCCAGCGACAGGATCGCGCCCAGCTGCGGGCCGATGCAGGGCGTCCAGCCAAAGGCAAAGGCGAGACCAAGCACATAGGCCCCGATGGCGGACCCACCGGATTGCCCCGCTTCCATCCGTGCTTCGCGGTCGAGGATCGGAATGCGGAAGACCGACAGGAAGTGCAGGCCAAAGACGATCACGACAACGCCGGAGACCTTGGCGAACAGCTCCTGATTTTGCAGGACGAAGGCGCCAAAGGCCGAGGCGGTGAACCCCAGCAGCAGGAACACCGTCGACAGCCCCAGCACAAAGAACAGTGCCGAGACGATCACCTTGCGCCGGGCGGTTGCCGTGCCTTGCATCTCTCCGATGGTGACGCCGCTCATATAGGCCAGATAGGGCGGCACGATCGGCAACACACAGGGCGACAGAAAGCTGATAAGACCAGCCGTCAGCGCCACGAACATGGCAGGAATCAGTCCTGCGTCGATGATTTCAATTCCAAACATAGCTCTCACTTAATCCAGTGCAGACCAAAGGTCACTGGTACCTGCGGTCACATCCTTGTGGACAGGCTGTGAGAGGCACCTTATCTGCAGGATATGACTGACGAAAACACCACTCTTGATGCCATCGGGTTGCTTTGCCCCCTGCCCGTTCTGAAGGCCCGCAAACGGCTGAAGGCTCTGGCCCCGGGCGATACTTTGACCATGCTGGCCGATGATCCTGCGGCCATTATCGATGTACCACATTTCTGCGCCGAGGCCGGGCATGAGTTCCTTGGCCAAAGCGACGGGGCCGGTCACCAGATCTACCGCATCCGAAAAGGCGGCTGAGATCCCTATTCGCATGGGGCGAAAGCCAGGTCCACGCACCTGAACAGGTCAGTTTGTCTCTCTATCGAGACCAAGCGCCGGGGTGTCCTGGCTGAAGGTATTGACCCAGCCTGCATCAGTGCGCTGCCAGATGGAACTGACGTACATCACCTCTTCCACCTCCTTACCGCAGCGGCTGTAGAGTGCGCGGTAAGACAGCAGTCCGTGATCCGGACCCATTGCCCTGACTTTTGCATCCGTGATCTCGTAGCGGTCAATCGACGCACCAGCGCTGATCTGCGCCACGTGATCCTCCCGGCCCGCAAAGCCGTCCGGGTAAACCCCCAGAAAATCCGCACTGAGCAAGGCGGCGTCTGCTGCACTGTCGCCGGTCTGCAGCGCCTGCCAAACCCGCGCCTCACACTCCAGCAGTGCGTTCAGTAGGTCTGTGTCGCTGTGCGGCCGCGTCTTTGCCATGGCGATCCCCTCAGTAATGAATGAAAAAGGGGCGGACCCTGTGGCCCGCCCCGATATCAGTCTCAGCTTCCCAGTGACCACCAGCCGCGGCGCTTGGGCTTGGGCGGGGCTTCCGGTTCTGGCGCGGGCGCAGGTTCTGCCGCTGCCACGGCCACCTCGGGCTCCTTGGTTTCCGGTTCTGCTGTCTCAGGGGCCGTAGCTTCCGGCTCAGCGGGTTTCTCGGCCTCTTCAGGCGCAGCGGTCTCCGCCTCGGCAGGTGCAGTTTCGGCGGCCGCCTCTTCTGCCACCGGTTCCACCTCAGGCGCGGCCTCCGGCTCAGCAGCAGCAGTTGCCTCGGCGGGTTCTACCGCCTCGGGCTCTTCCGCAGGCGCAGCCTCAGCGGCATCGGGTACAGCTTCCGCTTCGGCAGCTGCTTCCGCAGGTGCTTCGGCAGCAACAGCTTCTTCTGGCTGCGACGCGGGGCTTTCGGTTTGGTCGGGCTCCGCGGGTTTCTCTTCGGTCACCGCATCTGCAGTCTCGGCCTCTGCAGCCTCTGCCGGTTTATCGGAAGATTTTTTGCGGCTGCGGCTCTGGCTGGTGCGGGTGCGACGGGTGCGTTTGGCAGGCTTCTTCTCTTCCTGCTCAGCGCCCTCTTCCGCGCCCTCCGCCTTGGCCTCGGCTGCGTCAGCGGGCTGATCAGACTTGGCGTCCTGCGCCGAACCGTCTTCCGTAGACTTGTCACCCTCCGCAACTCCAGCAGACTGGTCTTTATCACCTTCGGACTGATCGCCGTTGTTCTCGCCATTGTCCTGATCCGAGGATCCGGACTTGCGCCGCCGCCGACGACGACGCTTACGCTTGGGTTTGTTCTCACCATCGCCTTCGGCCTCGGGCTGGGTCTTGTTGCCCTCGTCGACAGAGGTTGTCTCCTCTGCTTCCGCAGCCTCACTTTCGTCGGCATCGATCTGATCCATGATCGAAGTATCAACAGAGACCACGGGCGATGCGGCCACCGGAACAGTGCGCGATGCGGTTTTGAACTTCTCCAGCTCGAAATCAGGGCTGACCAGATGCGGGTGGCCCTCGATGCGCACGGAGAGACCGTAGCGCGCTTCGATCTGCGCAATATGTTCGCGTTTCTGGTTCATCAGATAATTGGCGATGGCCACCGGGCATTTCACCAGAACCTCACGCGAGCGGCGGCGGGTGCCTTCTTCCTCGATCTGACGCAGGATCGACAGAGCCAGCGAGTCATCCGAGCGGATAAGGCCGGTGCCATGGCAATGCGGGCACGGCGCCGTGGTCGCCTCGATCATGCCGGGGCGCAGACGCTGACGCGACATTTCCATCAGACCAAAGCCGGAAATGCGGCCCACTTGAATGCGGGCACGGTCGGTTTTCAGCTTGTCCTTCATACGCTTTTCGACGGCGGCGTTGTTCTTGCGCTCGTCCATGTCGATGAAGTCGATGACGATGAGCCCCGCAAGGTCACGCAGACGCAGCTGTCGCGCCACCTCTTCGGCGGCCTCCAGGTTGGTCTTGAGCGCGGTTTCCTCGATCGAGGCTTCCTTGGTCGCCCGGCCGGAGTTCACGTCGATGGCTACCAGGGCCTCGGTCACACCGATCACGATATAGCCGCCGGATTTCAGCTGCACCGTCGGGTTGAACATGCCCGCCAGGTAGCTTTCCACCTGGTAACGCGCAAAGAGCGGCAGCGTCTCGTTGTAGTTCTTCACGTTCTTGGCATGGGACGGCATGATCATCTTCATGAAGTCCTTGGCGATGCGGTAGCCGCGCTCGCCCTCTACCAGAACCTCGTCGATCTCGCGGTTGTAAAGATCACGGATCGAGCGTTTGATCAGGTCGCCCTCTTCATAGATCTTGGCTGGTGCGATGGATTTCAGCGTCAGCTCGCGGATCTGTTCCCAGAGGCGCTGCAGGTATTCATAGTCGCGCTTGATCTCGGCCTTGGTCCGTTTGGCACCAGCGGTGCGCACGATGAGGCCCGCGCCCTGCGGCACGTCGAGTTCGGTTGCGATATCCTTCAGTTTCTTGCGGTCGGCGGCATTGGTGATCTTGCGGCTGATGCCACCGCCACGGGCGGTGTTGGGCATCAGCACGCAGTAACGGCCTGCCAGCGACAGGTAGGTGGTCAGCGCAGCACCCTTGTTACCGCGCTCTTCCTTGACGACCTGCACCAAAAGAACCTGACGGACCTTGATGACTTCCTGAATCTTGTAGCGACGCGGACGCGGCTTGCGCGGCGGACGGATGTCCTCGCTGTCATCCTCGTCGGCGACGGATTCGATGGTCTCATCTTTCGAGGTCGCGTCGGACTTCGCGGTGTCTTCTTTGTCGTCCTCGTCCTTGTCGTCAGCTACGTCTTGTTCGGCAGACTCAGCCTTGTCGGCGACATCACCGTTGTCCGCACCGGCATCCTCGGCTGTCTCAGCATCGGCGGCCGCGTCATCGCCAGCCGCTTCTTCGGTGCTGGTAGCCTCTGCACCGTTCTGATCGTCGCCATCCGGCTCTTCAACCGGGGTTTCCGCAACGGTCTCCATCGGCGAGGTGCCCTCGGGGACCTCGGCAAGCTTGTCATCTGCAACGCCGTCTTCGGCGTCCAGATCGATGGTTTCCATACCCGCGATTTCAGCCTTTTTCGGGCTGTCTTTTTCCGGGGCCTGGGTGGACGCCTCATCACCATTGTCCTGCGGCGTAACCTCTTTGGTCTCCACCGCATCACCGGCGTTCGCCTTGGCAGCTTTGGTGCGCGAAGACTTGCGGCTGCGCGAGCGCGAGCCACGGGACGGTTTGCTTTCTTCTTCCTCGTCGCGGGCGCGCATCGCCTCGGCGTAGGCGCGCTCTTCTTCCATCAGCGCCTCACGATCGGCGACGGGGATCTGGTAATAGTCCGGATGGATTTCCGAAAACGCGAGGAACCCGTGGCGGTTTCCACCGTAATCGACAAAGGCCGCCTGAAGCGAAGGTTCGACCCGAGTTACTTTTGCGAGATAGATATTGCCGGCAAGCTGGCGTTTGTTTTCGGATTCAAAGTCGAACTCCTCGACCTTGTTTCCATCAACCACCACGACGCGGGTCTCTTCCGCGTGGGTGGCATCGATAAGCATCTTCTTGGCCATGTTTCCTTGGTGCACCTGCCCAGTGCAAACAAAGCCCCTCCTCTTCCGGGGGGCTGCGCGTGTTTTGGGTGGTGTCTTGTCAGGGCGATTTCAGACTGCGCGCCGCAGGTCAGGGTCCCGAAACATGCGTCCGGCCCTTTGTCCTGTATGCTCTTCGCTCTCGCGCGCGTCATCGCGGTTCTTCTCCGACAGGTGGGATATCCCGAACCCTGCCATGTTATTCCTTCCCGGTCGTGCCGGAAGAGGTGCTAGGCTGCCCCTTCACAAGGGGCAAATCGGTCTGCCTCAGCTTTCTCGGTTCTTTCCGGACAAAAGCATGAGACAGCGAATCTCATAAGGCTGGATGCGAAAGAGGCATCCTTTTCCTGTATTTTCAGCATAAGGCCTGAAACCGGGAAATGACAATGGCCATTCGGCACGGGCATTGCTGAAAGTGTAAACTATTCTTCCTTAGACGGTATTGGTTAACAAATCCCCGAAAAACTGCGGTGTTTTTCCGCAAAAAAGCGACCTGAATGGAAAACGGCGCCGGTGCATCCCGGCGCCGCATCAATGTCGATCAAAGCCAAAACCTGCCTCAGCCAGGTTGCAGTCCAAGCCTGCAGCTGTCAGCTCAGGTATTCTGAGCGCTGCAATCCGTATTTGGCCATCTTCTCATTCAGAGTCCGGCGCGGCAGGCACAGCTCCTCCATCACCGAGGCGATGGAGCCCTTGTGGCGGCGCATGGTGTTGTCGATCAACATGCGTTCAAAGGCTTCGACGTATTCCTTCAGGGGCTTACCTTCGGTGGTCATCACCGGCTGCATTTCCTCGTGATCGGACATCAGCAGCGATGCGATGGTCCCCGATCCACGTCGGGATTGCAGAACCGCTCGTTCGGCCACATTGATCAGCTGGCGCACGTTGCCCGGCCAGGGGGCCTGCAACAGCTGTGCAGCCTCCTGCGCGGTGACCTGCGGTGCCTCGCAGCCGTATTCTTCAGAGAATTGCTCGCTGAAGCGGGTGAACAGAGTCAGGATATCCTCGCCGCGCTGGCGCAGGGGCGGCACGGTGATCCGCAATGCCGCAAGGCGGTAGAACAGATCCGGGCGCAGCGCGTCCTCGCAGGTCTTGCCCGCCTCCTGTAGGTTCGAAATGGCGATGATACGGGTTTCGCCCGGCATGCCCTGTTCGTTGATCACGCTCAGGAGCTTGGCCTGCAGCGCTTCGCTCAGCGCCTCCACGTCCTCCAGCACCAATGTGCCGCCGCGGGCCTCTTCAATGGCGGGCAACAGGCTGTCCTCGGGCTGCATCGGACCAAACAGACGCTTGGATAGGGCCTCTTCCTCCAGTGCGGCGCAGGAGACCAGAACGAATTTCTTGCCCGCCCGGCTGCCGACGGCGTGCAGCGCATGGGCCACCAGCGTCTTGCCGGTGCCGGTTTCGCCATCGATCAGCACGTGCCCGTCGGCTTGGCCCAGATCCAGAATATCCTCGCGCAGGCGTTCCATCACCGGGCTCATCCCGATCAGTTTCTTCATGATCTGGCCGCCATCGGACAATTCGCGGCGCAGCGCCCGGTTGTCGAGCGTCAGGCGGCGGGAGTTGGTGGCCCGCTTCGCCAGTTCCGACATCCGGTCCGGATTAAAGGGTTTTTCGAGGAAATCGAAGGCCCCGACGCGCATCGCCTCAACCGCCATGGGCACATCGCCATGACCCGTGATCATGATCACCGGAAGGGCGCTATCGCTGCCCATCAGTTTCTTCAGGAACTGCATTCCATCCATGCCAGGCATCTTGATGTCGGAGATCACGATCCCCGGATAATCCGAGCCAAGAACCTTCAGCGCATCCTCGGCACTGGCAAATGTTTCAGTGTCATAGCCCGACAGGGCCAGCCACTGGCTGATCGACTGGCGCATATCCTGTTCATCATCAACGATCGCGATTTTCATAGCCTGTGCCATGCGCGGCCTCTCCATCTTTAACGCCGCTTATTCAGCGGCTTCGATACCGTCCACAAGGATCGGCAACTGTATTTCAAACACGGCGCCGCCGTTTTGCCCGTTGCGGGCAATCAGCCGCCCCCCGAGGTCGTTCACGATCCCCGAGGAGATGGCAAGCCCCAGTCCGACCCCATCGCCGGGCTGTTTGGTGGTGTAGAAGGGTTCGAACAGATTGTCGAAATCCTTGATCCCGTTGCCATTGTCGCGCACCGACAGGGTTGCTGTCTCGCCTGCGGCCAGCAGGATCTCCACCTCGGGGTCCTCTACAGATTTGGTGGCATCCAGTGCATTGCGCAAGAGGTTGACCATCACCTGCTCCAGCCGCAACCGGTCGCCCATAACGTAAACCGGCTGATCGGGCAGCATTCGGGTGATCTTGACTTGCCGCTGGCGCAGTTGCGGTTCCATCATCGACAGGGACGACGCCAGCGCATCGCCCATGTTTACAGGGGCAAAGGCATCGCCTGCCTTGCGGGCGTAAGATTTCAGCTGCCGGGTAATGGCCCCCATGCGCTCGATCAGATCATCAATGCGCCCAAAGGAGGCAAGTGCCTCTTCGGGGCGGTTGCGGTTGAGCAGCAGCCGCGCCCCGGCCAGATAGGTTTTCATCGCCGCCAGCGGCTGATTGAGCTCGTGACTAACCGCCGCTGACATCTCCCCCAGCGCCGCGAGTTTCGAGCTTTGCGCCAGGCTTTGTTCGGCCACGGCAAGGGTTTCCTGCACCCGTTCCCGTTCGGCGATTTCCCGCTGCAGCCGTGCGTTCAATACGCGAAGCTCCGCCGACTCGCGCTGGAACAGCGCCATGCGCAGCGCCGTCTTGCGGCTGAGCGCATAGAATGCCAGCGCCAGCAGAATCGCGAATCCCATGATTTCAAGCGCCAGAACCGCGTTCACCCGCTCGCGGATCGAGGCATAGGTGGTGAAGGAGGTCAGCCTCCAGCCCTGAAACGGCACCCGCGTTTCCAGCCGCATCACCGCCTCGCCTTGCAGATAGGCATCGGCTGGCAGGACGGTCCAATCCGCGGTTGCCCGGATCGCGCGCTGAATGGCGCCCTCCGGTGTTTGCAGGCGCAGTGCGTCGCGCTCTTCCTTGCCGCGCCAGCGCGCTTCGGTCGCCAGAACGATACGGCCGGTGCTATCGCTGACCATCACCGCGTCTGAAATCCCCGCCCAGGCCCGTTCGAATTTCTGCAGATCGACCTCGATCACGATCACGCCGAGCGTCCCGGTGGTGTCAACAATGCGCCGCGAATAGGTAAAACGATAGCCGCCCACCTCGCGTTCAATGACGGAGAACACGGTAGATTTGGCCCGCACCGCATCGACGAAATAGGGCGCGTTGCGGTGGGTTTCGCCCAGACGGTTGCGATTGGTCGCCGCCACGGTACGCCCATCGCTGGCTAGCAACATGATTGAGGCAGCGCCGATTTCCTCAACAAAAGAAATCAGCCGGTGGGTGGATAGCGAAAAATCCTGACTTTGCAGTGCTGATATCAGCGCCTGGTCACGCGCCAGCAGCTGCGGCACGATGGCATGGCGGCGCAGCTCACTGACCAGGTTTCCGGAGTAAAGCGCTAGGCGCAGTTCGGCCCGGTTGCGGGTACTTTCGGTGAACCGGTGCGTCAGCATTCGGTTGGTCACCCAGACCGTCGTTGCCGCCACCGCCATGAACAGGACCAAGGCCAGCCGTGCCCGCCAGGAGATCGTACGCGATCTTGCGGCGGACCCGGATTTGGCCACGGGGAGTTCTGTGCGATCAGGCGGGGTGCTCATAGGGTTAACCTATTGCGGCTGCCCGCCTGTCTCAAGTCACGCTGTAGCGACGATCCCGGTCAATGCGCGGAAGACTGCCGTCCCGTCGGTGCCGCCATGACCTTCGTCCGCCGCGCGTTCGGGGTGCGGCATCATGCCCAGAACCCGGCGGTTCTCGGACAGGATCCCGGCAATATCAGAAACCGATCCGTTGGGATTGTCGACATAGGAGAAGGCCACCCGGTCCTGATCCTTCAGCGCCGCGACAGTGTCGGCGTCTGCATAGTAGTTGCCGTCGTGGTGGGCGATTGGGATGCCGATGACGTCGCCTGCCGAATAGCCTTCGGTAAAGACACTGTTGCTGGTCTCGACCTTCAGCTCCACCGTGCGGCAGATGTATTTCAGCCCCGCGTTGCGCAACAGGGCGCCGGGCAGGATGCCGGTCTCGGTCAGGATCTGGAACCCGTTGCAGACACCAAGCGCGTAACCGCCCCGGTTAGCGTGCTCCACAACCGCCTGGCAGATCGGCGATTGCGCCGCGATAGCGCCGCAGCGCAGGTAATCGCCGTAGGAGAACCCGCCGGGCACGCCGACAATGTCGATGCCTTCGGGCAGCTTGCTGTCCTTGTGCCAGACCATGGAGACATCAAATCCGGCCTGTTCAAAGGCCACGGCAAGATCCCTGTCGCAGTTGGATCCGGGGAAAACGACAACGGCAGCACGCATCAGGGGTTCCTTCCTAGCTTGCGAAATCGGTAATGACCGCCCCAACCCGAAGGCGCCGGGCGGTCAAACGCGGCCAGATCGCACTGGCCTTTAAAAGAGAGATGGCGCGGGTCAGCACTTTGCCCGGCGCGGGCGACGGATCCGGCAGGGTTACCAGCTCCAGCGGCTGGCGAAAGCCGATAAGCCGCGCCGCCCGCATCGGTCAGGCCAGCTCGATCTCGTAGGATTCGATCACGGTATTGGCGAGCAGCTTCTCGCACATGTCCCGCACATCCGCCTCGGTGGCGTCGTCGCTCAGCTCCAGATCGATGACCTTGCCCTGACGGACGCCTTCGACCTTGTCAAAGCCCATGGCGCCAAGCGCGTGGCGGACCGCCTCGCCCTGGGGATCCAGAACTCCGTTCTTCAGCATCACATGCACCCGTGCCTTCATCGCGTCTTTCCTCAGCTTTCGGTCACAAAGCCCGCCACGGGCTTGTTGTTGTCAGATCTATGCCCTGCATGCCATCTTCACGGGACCACAGCCCCGGATAGGCGGGACGGGTCGGTCAGTTGACCAGAGTCGGCTTTCCCGCTGCAGGCGGGTTGTTCGGCATCACGCCCAGACGGCGTGCCACTTCGGTATAGGCGTCGGTCAGACTACCCAGATCGCGGCGGAACACGTCCTTGTCCAGCTTCTGGCCGGTTTCGATGTCCCACAGGCGGCAGCTGTCCGGGCTGATCTCATCAGCGACAACCAGACGCTGGAAATCACCGTCGTAGACCCGGCCGATCTCGATCTTGAAGTCGACCAGGCGAATGCCCACGGCCAGCATCACGCCGGACAGGAAATCGTTGACCCGCAACGCCAGGCTCAGGATATCGTCCATGTCCTGCTGGCTGGCCCAGCCGAAGGCAGCGATATGTTCCTCTGTAACCAGCGGGTCACCCAGCGCGTCGTCCTTGTAGCAATACTCGACGATGGGGCGTGGCAATTGCGTGCCCTCGTCGATACCCAGACGTTTGGACATGCTGCCGGCCGCGTAGTTGCGCACGATCACCTCAAGCGGGATAATCTCGCAGCTGCGCACCAGCTGTTCGCGCATGTTGAGCCGCTTCAGAAAATGCGTCGGCACGCCGATCTGGCCTAGCCCCTGCATGAAGAATTCGCTCAAGAGGTTGTTCAGAACCCCCTTGCCCTCGATCACGTCCCGCTTTTCAGCGTTGAACGCGGTTGCGTCGTCCTTGAAATACTGCACGATGGTTCCGGGCTCGGGACCTTCATACAATGTCTTGGCTTTGCCTTCGTAGATCTTCTTGCGACGTGCCATGAGGAACCTTTCGGGGGTCAGGGGCGGGAATCCGTCCCGGTTTCTTGCCGCTCTCTTAGTGCAAGCGACATTGCGCCGCAAGCGCGGCGCGCGGTCACAGGCTTGCTGTGAAGGGATATTTGGTTCCGCAGGCCGCTCTTGGCGCTATTGCAGTGCGCCCGGGGCAGGCGCATAGTCATTTCATGCCATAGTGCGGAACAGGAGGAAATGATGAGTACTTTTGACAGTCGCGAGCAGGCTTTCGAGGCCAAATTTGCCCATGATGAGGAAATGCAGTTCAAAGCGCAGGCCCGCTGCAACAAGCTGCTCGGTCTCTGGGCGGCCGAAATGCTGGGAAAGTCCGGCGATGCAGCCGAGGCCTACGCTAAAACGGTGGTTACCGCCGATTTTCAGGAACCGGGGCACGAGGACGTTGTCCGCAAGCTGGCGGAGGATCTGACCGGCCGGGTGAGCGCCGATGACATCCGCGAGAAGATGACCGACACGCTGGCCCTTGCCAAGGAACAGATTCTGTCCGAAATCAGCTGAGGCATGCATCTCCCGCCCAGCTTGGTCGGGAGGGGCATTAACTGAAATCATCGATATTAACTGAAGAAGAACGCCTTCTTTGGTATTCTCCTGCGCGAGCCGCTGGTGCGGCGATTACGCAGGGATGCTGATGACAATCCACACTCTCCCTCTTTCCGGTGCAGGCCGCGGCCGCCTCTGGACGAGCCTGAAGGACGGTTTTGGCGCCGGTTTCCGGTGGGCCGCGCCTGTGGCCATGACGGTCCTGTGTCTCTGGGCCTTCGAGGCAAAACTTGGCCTTCCCTCCCTTGCCGAACTTGGTCACACACTGGCCACCTTGCCCGCATGGGGCTGGCTGGGGGCCTCTATCGCCACTGCAATTAGTTTCTGGGCTTTGGGGCGCTACGACTCTGTGGCACACCGCCATCTGCAAACCGGCCTTGATGGCGCCGCGGCCCGCCGCGCCGGAATGGCCGCCATCGCGTTCTCACAGACAGCTGGCTTTGGGCTCATCACCGGCACCTATGCCCGCTGGCGCCTGCTGCCGGGTCTTACCGCGCTGCAGGCCGCCAAGATCACTGCCCTTGTCGGGTTCACCTTCATGGCCACGCTGGCCGCTATCGCCGGGGTTGCCCTCGTGCTCTTCCCGCCAATACAGGGGTTTGGCTGGATTGGCGGGCTGTTGCTGGCCGGTTTCATCTGTGCGGTTGCGGCCAGCTTCTGGTTTCCGTCCCTGAGGATCGGCAAGCTCAGACTGCGCTGGCCTTCACTGATTGCCCTGACGGCGCTGATGGGCTGGACCCTGATCGATGTGGTGGCGGCGGGAACTGCTCTTTGGATGCTGCTGCCGGATACGGTCCAGATTACCTGGTCAACGCTGGTGCCTGTCTATCTAATCGCCCTTGGCGCTGCGATCCTATCCTCGGCCCCCGGTGGCGCCGGTCCACTGGAGCTGACGGTCTGCGCCCTGCTGCCAACTGCGGATACGGGCGCCCTCCTCGGCGCCCTCGTCGCCTTTCGCCTTGTATACTATGTGCTGCCTGCCGCGCTGGCTTGCGGCGTGCTGTTCCTGCCGGGTATGGGCCGCGCGAAATCCAGCGCCCCGACCGATGCTGACCTGTTGGGCGCCCGTCGCACCCCTGCCGCAGATCTGCCCGCAAGCCGCGCCTGCGCCGAAACGGCAATCATCCGGCAGAACGGAGGCCACGTGCAGGCCCTGGGTTTCAACCAGCTTGCGGTGCTTGACAGCCCGCAATGCACGGTAGCCTTCTTTGATCCCCTGTCGGGCCACACGCCCGAGGTCTTTGCCCCGCTTGCCGCTTATGCCCGGCAGCGGAATGGCTCTGCCTGTTTCTACAAATGCGGCGCCCGCACCGGGACGCTGGCCCGCAATGCCGGATGGAAGATCCTACGCATCGCGCAAGAGGCCGTGGTCCGGCCCACCACCTTCAGCGACAGCGGCTCCTCCCACCGGCAGCTGCGCCGCAAGCTCCGCCATGCGGAAAAGGCGGGCCTCAAGGTCATGCAGGCCCCCGCCTCTCTGCCGATCGACCAGATGGGCGCCATCGACGCCGCCTGGCAGTCCACGCATGGACACGCCCACGGTACCACCATGGGCCGGTTCGAACCGGGATACCTGGCCGAGCAGCGCGTGTTCCTTGCCTGGAAGGACGGACGGCTTGAGGGATTTGTCAGCCTGCACGCCACGCCCGGAGAGTGGTGCCTGGACCTGATCCGCATCGTGCCTGACGCGCCGGATGGCACAGGCCACGCGCTGGTGCGCACCGCGATTGCCGCCGCCGCGCTGGAAAACGTGCCGCGCCTGTCGCTGGCGGCTGTGCCCGACCACCGCTGGGCAGCCCGCACCGATCCGGGGTTGCGTCGGTTCAAATCCTGTTTCGCGCCGCGCTGGGAACCACGCTATCTGGCGTCGCCCAGCTGGCCGCAGATGGCTGTCTCCCTGATTGAGCTTCTGCGTCTTGTGCACCGCCCGGGTCCCGTGCAGCCAGTCCTGCAGACCAGTAGCGATGATGCAGGCCAGACTTCGGACGCAGAGAAAAATCTCTTCGACCGCTATCCGGCTCATAATGAACTTGAGCAAAATGAAATTGCCCTGCGCGCCGCGCCGTGACAGGAGGGGCCACTCCGCACTGGCCCGCCAGTGCGCCCCAGTGCCAACCCTTTGACGGGACCGATCAGCGATGACCAACACCTTTATTCAGCTCCTGCAAGACAAAGACGTGCTGCTGGCCGACGGCGCCACTGGCACCAACCTGTTCAACATGGGCCTGCAATCGGGCGATGCGCCCGAGTTGTGGAACACCGACGAGCCGAAAAAGATCATGGCGCTTTATCAGGGTTCGGTCGATGCGGGCAGTGATCTGTTCCTGACCAACAGCTTTGGCGGCACCGCTGCCCGCCTGAAACTGCACGACGCCCAGGGCCGCGTGCGCGAGCTGAACCGCGCCGCTGCGGAACTGGGTCGCGAGGTCGCCGACAAGGCCGGGCGCAAGATCGCAGTCGCGGGCTCGGTCGGCCCCACCGGTGAAATCATGCAGCCGATCGGAGAACTGTCGCACGCGCTGGCGGTGGAAATGTTCCACGAACAGGCCGAAGCCCTGAAAGAAGGCGGCGTCGACGTGCTCTGGCTGGAAACCATTTCGGCCCCTGAAGAATTCCGCGCCGCGGCCGAGGCGTTCAAACTCGCGGATATGCCCTGGTGTGGCACCATGAGCTTTGACACCGCCGGGCGCACCATGATGGGCGTCACTTCCGAAGCGCTGGCGCAGCTGGTCGAGGAGTTCGACAATCCGCCGCTCGCCTTTGGCGCCAACTGCGGCACCGGCGCCTCAGACATCCTGCGCACCGTGCTCGGCTTTTCGGCGCAGGGCACCGAGCGGCCGATCATCTCCAAGGGCAACGCCGGTATTCCGAAATACGTCGATGGCCACATCCATTATGACGGCACGCCCGAACTGATGGGTGAATACGCGGTGATGGCGCGCGATTGCGGCGCTAAGATCATCGGCGGCTGCTGTGGCACCATGCCCGAGCATCTGCGCCACATGCGCGCCGCGCTGGACAGCCGCCCGCGCGGTGACCGCCCCACGCTGGAGCAGATCGTCGAAGTGCTTGGCCCCTTCTCCTCGGCCAGCGATGGCACCGGTGAAGATGCCGCTGCTGCCGGTGAGCGCCGCAGCCGCCGGGGTCGCCGCCGCGGCTAAGTTTCCCCCCTCTTTATTCTATGAAACGGCAGTCCGATCCCGGGCTGCCGTTTTTCGTTTCTCCTATTGCAACCCTGTTCAGCGGGTTCCGTGCCCCGCAAGCGCCTAAAGCCCCTCCGCCACCATGGCTCGAACCTTCACTGCCTTTTCGAAATGATCCAGCTGGTGCGTCTCGATCCACCAGGTAGCCGCCTCCATCAACAGCGCGGGATCATCATTGCGATTGGCGAAAAAGGCATAAAAGGACAGGCCGACACCGGCCCCCTTCTGAGCAATTTTACGGTCGCACACCGTAAGGATCTTCTGACGCAGCTCGGCGCGCATAGCTCACTCCCATTCCCACATTCCAGTGCCCAGACCGGCCTGGTCAAAATAGCGCCAGCTGATCCCCGGCCTGCGCCGGGCGCGCAAAGAGATCGCAGCGCTGCGGTTCAGACCTCTCGGTCAGGCCCAGACGCTTGCAGGCGGCGCGAAACCGACGCCCGATCATTCCGGCATATTCGCCAGTGCCCCGCATCCGCTCACCCCAGCGCGGATCATATTCCCGCCCGCCGTGCATCTCCCGCAGGCGGGCCATAACCTTGGCCGCGCGGCCCGGCGCGTGCATGGACAGCCATTCCTGCCAGAGTTCGGACACTTCGCGCGGCAGGCGCAGCATGATCCAGCTGGCAGCATCGGCGCCCGCCTCGGCCCCGGCAGCAAGCAGCGCCTCAATCTCGTGATCGGTCAATCCCGGCACGATGGGCGACGTCATGACCCGCACCGGGATCCCCGCCTCCGACAGGCGGCGGATCGTGGCCAGCCGCCGGGCGGGTGATGGCGCCCGTGGCTCCATCCGGCGGGATAGGTCCGGATCCAGCGTCGTGACCGAAATGCCAACCCGTACCAGCCCCAGCGCGGCCATCTCTGACAGAATGTCGATATCCCGCTCGACCAGCGCTCCCTTGGTGACGATGGCCACGGGGTGCCGGAAATCCCGCAGCACCTTCAGGCAGCTGCGGGTGATCTCCAGATCCCGTTCACAGGGCTGGTAGGGATCGGTGTTGGTGCCCATGGCGATCGGCGCCACCTTGTATCGCTTCGCGCAGAGCTCCTTGCGCAGCAGCTCGGCGGCATTGGGCCGTGCGATCAGCTGGGTTTCGAAATCCAGCCCCGGCGACAGGCCCAGATAGGCATGCGTGGGCCGCGCAAAACAATAGATACAACCATGTTCGCAGCCCCGATACGGATTGATAGAGCGATCGAAGGGAAGATCCGGCGAGCGGTTGTAGCTGATGATGGATTTGGCCGTTTCCTGCCGGATTTCGGTGGGAATCACCTCCGGCGGTGCCTCTTGCTCCCAGCCGTCATCGACCGCGATTCTCGGCAGATCGAACCGGCCTGTCGCATTGCTGACACTGGCGCGCCCTTTGCGGCGCATGTGGGGTTGGTCGCTTTCGATACTCATGCGCCAAGGATGACAGAGCGGCAAGAACAAATAAAGAACAAATAAGCAAACGCGAAGATTTCCTTGCGAAATCTTCATTATCATTCGGCATCTTTTCCGCCTATAGGTCGGTTCGGATAAAGGCAGTGTCGCAAATAATGCAGTTTCGCTGCGTCATTCTGGCCCATTAGTCGGTGAATAAGGCCAAGCCGGGGATACCCCGCCAGTCAAGGAACAAGCCCATGTCGGAAGAAGAAGACGAAATCATCCTGGCGGAACTGGATGACGAGGAACTCGTTCAGCAGATGTTCGACGACCTCTACGATGGAATGAAAGAAGAGATCGAAGAAGGTGTGAATATCCTTCTGGAACGCGGCTGGGCGCCCTACAAGATCCTGACCGAAGCGCTGGTCGGCGGCATGACCATCGTCGGCGCCGACTTCCGCGATGGCATCCTGTTCGTGCCCGAAGTGCTGCTGGCCGCAAACGCGATGAAGGGCGGCATGTCCATCCTGAAGCCGCTGCTGGCAGAAACCGGCGCGCCGCGCATGGGGTCGATGGTGATCGGAACGGTCAAGGGCGACATCCACGACATCGGCAAGAACCTTGTGTCGATGATGATGGAAGGCGCAGGCTTTGAAGTGGTGGATCTGGGCATCAACAACCCGGTTGAAAACTACCTGGAAGCTCTGGAAGAGCACCAGCCCGACATCCTCGGCATGTCGGCTCTGCTGACCACCACCATGCCCTATATGAAAGTGGTCATCGACACGATGGTCGAACAGGGCAAGCGGGACGATTACATCGTTCTGGTTGGCGGCGCCCCGCTGAACGAAGAGTTCGGCAAGGCCATCGGCGCAGACGCCTATTGCCGCGATGCGGCTGTTGCGGTGGAAACCGCCAAGGACTTCGTCGCGCGCAAGCACAACCAGATGAGCGCCTGATTTGGCACGCAAAGGACGCGCAGCCCGCCTGAATGAGCGGGCTGCCTTCCGCCCCCCAACCGGGCGCAGTCTCGACACCGCCTCCCTTGCGGAACAGGGGCTGGCTGCACCAGAGAAAAAGACCGGGCGCATCCTGCTGATCGGATGTGGCGCCCTGGCCCGGGAAATCCTTGATATCAAGGAAAAGAACGGTCTGGATCACATGGATCTGACCTGCCTGCCCGCGAAACTGCATATCTATCCCGACAAGATCACCGAAGCCGTCGAAGAGGCCGTGCTGAAACACCAGCAGGTCTACGACCAGATCTATGTGGTCTATGCCGATTGCGGCACTGGCGGTACGCTCGAAAAGCGCTGCGCGGAACTGGGCGTGGAACTGGTGCCCGGCCCGCATTGCTATGCCTTTTTCGAGGGAAACGAAGCCTTTGCTCAAAAGGCTGACGAGGGCGAAATCACCGCCTTTTACCTCACCGACTTTCTGGTCAAACAGTTCGACGCCTTTGTCTGGCGTCCCATGGGTCTGGATAAGCACCCCGAGCTGCGCGACATGGTGTTCGGCAATTATACCAAGCTGGTCTATCAATCCCAGACCAGCGATCCCGCGCTGGTGGAAAAGGCCCGCGCCTGCGCAGATCGCATGGGGCTGGAATTTGAACACCGCCACACGGGCTATGGCGATCTGGAAACCGCGATCCGGCGCTGGGGCGCTAGGGACACGCAGGACTGACCTACGCGCCCCCAATTTGGCCCCTCTCGCTCAGGCGCTTTGCAACGCACCGAGCTCCGCCACCGCGTTACCCTCGTAGGCTGCCAGCGCCGAACCATCCATGGCATCGCCAACCCGTTTGACCCAGGCCTTGATCGCAGGACTGTCTGGCATCAGATGGGGCGCCCATTGAAAGGGTGAAGCCAGAAGGATGTCTGCAATACTAATGTCCTCTCCCAGCAGGAACGGCCGATCCTTCAAGCCCGCCTCCAGTGCGGAGCAAACCTCTGCCATCCCGCGAAAATTCCCGGTGATCGCCGGATGGTCAATGCCGGAGAAGGCGGACACGATGACGGGTTCCATGACGCCGCCATAATAGCTCATCCAGCTTAGGAAGCTCCCACGCATAGGGGTGCCGATCTTAGGGCTTAGCGGCTGACCGAAGAGCTCATCCAGGTACATCATGATCGCGGCGCTTTCGCGGACCTCTTGCCCGTCATCGGTGATCAGATAGGGCACCTTGCCTTCGGGATGGACATTGCGCGGGTCGTGACGCCCGGTGCCATCACCGCGTGCGACATCTACGATGACGACATCGACCGCCTCCAGCTTGCCGATCAGCATGAGCTGGGCAATCACGCGAGAGGAGCGGCTGTTAGGGGAATGAAAGAGAGTGGGCATATCCATGACCTTCGTGTTGATGGGTTGTTGATGACGCAGCTATGCCGTTACCCTCTTGTCAATTTCTGTCAGGATGTTTCTGGGTATATCTCCCCCATGGCCAAAAGCGACCGACTGTTCCGACTGCTGCACCTGATCCGGGGTCTGCGCCCGCCGGTGACGGCTGCGCGGCTTGCTGCTGCAATGGAGGTCTCCGAGCGCACGATCTATCGCGACATCGACAGCCTGCGCGCAGCTGGCGCCCGGATCGAAGGCGAGGCAGGTCTCGGCTACACCATGACCGAGGACCCTTCCCTGCCACCGCAGACCTTTAGCCAGATCGAACTGGAGGCACTGATGCTGGGGCTGGCCGATGTGAACCAGCGGGGTGATGCGGATCTGGCGCAAGCGGCAAATGATGCATTGGTCAAGATTCTGGCCACCCTGCCCGAACGCCAGCAGCGCCAAGCGATGCATGCGGTCAATCTGGTACACCGGTTCAATGCGCCGCCGCAGGCGACGATCGGCATGACCCTTCTGCGCGAGGCGATGTGGGCCGAGGAGGCGCTGGATATTGGCTATCGCGATCTGCAGGACGCGCGCACTCAGCGGCGGATCTATCCGCTGGCCCTGTCGTACAATGATCGCACTGTGATGCTGCTCGCCTGGTGTTGCAAACGGCGGGATTTCCGTTTCTTTCACGCCACCCGCATCGAAGGCTACGAGCAAACCGGCGAAAGCTTTCGTCCGCGCAGGGTTGCACTGCTCAGGGAGTTTATCGACCAGCTAAAGGCGCGCTGTGCACCATCCCAGACAGGGTCCCCTTCATAGGCGCAGATCAGGGGCGGATCAGGACGCGGCGGCGGCGGTCTCGCGGATCCGCTCGATCATGGCGCGCAGACCGTTGGAGCGCTGCGCCGAAAGGTGATCGTTCAGCCCCAAGCGGCCCAGTTCAGCCTTGGCATCCACCGCCAGAACCTCGGCCAGCGTCAACCCGTTATAAAGCGACCGCAGAACCGAAATCAGACCACGCACGATCATCGCGTCGCTGTCGCCGTCAAAATGGAACCGGCCGCCTTCGATCACCGGATGCAGCCAGACCTGACTGGCGCAGCCTTCGACCTTGGTTGCGGGGACCTTCAGCGCATCATCCAGCGGGGTCATTTCCTTGCCCTGATCGATGACATGGCGATAGCGGTCTTCCCAGTCTTCCAGGAATTCGAAGTCCTCGACGATCTCTTCAAATGCGGCGCTGGCCATGAAAGGACAATCCCCTGTTGGTTACGGTGCGAGCAGATCAGCAGTTATGCGGCTGGCCCGGTCTTTTCAACCGCTTTTCAACGCAGCAGCAATCGGGTAACCACAATCAGGGAGAACTCAAACGGGCAGGACATCATGCGCAAACCCCTTTCACTACTCTTGGCCAGTGCAATTGTTCTGGCGGGCTGCGGCGGCTGGCGTGACTCCCGCATCAACCCGAGCAACTGGTTCGGCAGCTCAAGTGTGGCTGAGGCCCCGGTAGACGGCGACGTGAACCCGCTGATCCCCGAAAAGGTCGGCAATGGCCTGCTCGACAAACCCGAGGCCGAGGACCGCAGCGTTCTGATCGCCGAGGTCAGTGAATTGCGCATTGAAAAGACCCCCACCGGCGCCATCGTCTATGCCACTGGTGTTGCCTCGCGGCTGGGCGCCTTTGATGTCGAGATGCGCCCGGTGCCGAATGACGATCCTGCCGTTCTCGAATATGATTTCCGGGTGGTCTATCCCGAAGACGCAACCGCCGTGGGCAGTGCCTTCAGCCGCACCCTGCGCGCTGCGGTCAGCCTCGGAAGGCAGGATCTGGCGGGCATTCGCACGATCCGCGTCAACGGATCCGGCAACGCCCGCGAAAGCCGCCGTCGCTGATCAGGCGCCGTACGCGAACAGGCTGCTGCCCTTTGTACCTGGGCTTAGACCCTGACGACCACCAAAGGTTCGTCAGGGCAATGTGAAAGATTTTTCGCAGGAACGGGTGCCGCTTAGAGGGAAACAACCTTCACGGATTGCCCCTGCGCCGCCAGCGCGATTTCCCCGTCACACAGACGCAGCGCATCGGCACCAAAGACTTCGCGGCGCCAGCCCGTCAGGGCCGCCACATCGCGCTGCCCGGCGGCGATAGCATCCAGATCAGCGCTAGGCGCGATCAGCTTGGCCGCGACGCCTGAACTTTCGGTCTTTGCCTTCAGTAGTACCCGCAACAGGTCCGCAAGCGCCGGATTGACCTGTAGTTTTTCACGGCTGCGGTCGGGCTTGGGCTGTTTTTCCGGCGGGCAGTTCACACCGCGGCCAACTGCCTCCAAAATACCTTCGGCGATGGCGCCCTTGCGGGCCTCACGCAGCAGCAGGCGCGAGCCACCCAGATCCGATCCGGTGCGCGGTTTGGTCGAGGCCAGCTCGACCAGTGCGTCGTCCTTGAACACACGGTTGCGCGGCACGTTGTTGCGCTGTGCGTAATCTTCGCGGAAGGCCGCCAGTTCGCGCACCACGGCCAGGAATTTACCCGAGGTGGTGCGTGTCTTGATCCGGCGCCAGGCCTCTTGCGGGCGAATGTCATAAGTAGCTGGGTCGGTCAGAACCTGCAGTTCCTCGGCCACCCAATGGCTGCGACCGCTGCGGTCCAGCTCAGCGGCGAGGTATTCATAGATCCGGCGCAGGTGGGTCACATCCGCCAACGCATAGGTTTTCTGCGCATCACTCAGTGGGCGGCGCGACCAGTCGGTAAACCGCGAGGTCTTGTCGAGCCCCTGTTTCACGATCTTGCGCACCAGAGTTTCATAGCCCACCTGTTCGCCAAATCCGCAGACCATGGCGGCCACCTGCGTGTCGAACAGCGGTTTCGGGAAAACGCCCGCATCGACCCAGAAAATCTCCAGATCCTGCCGCGCGGCATGGAACACCTTCACCACGCTTTCATCGCGGAACAGCGTGTAAAGCGGCTCCAGCGACAGACCGTCGGCCAGCGGATCGACCAGCACCGCGTCCGTTTCACCATCGCCGGAAAACGCCAGCTGGATCAGGCACAGCTTGGAATAATAGGTTCGCTCGCGCAGGAACTCGGTATCCACCGTCACATAATCATGCTTGGCAGCCTCCTGACAGAAGGCAGTCAACTCTTCGGTGGTGGTGAGTGTTTTCATCGGTCGCGGCTTTTCTTTATATTTCATGCGTATCACCCGGTGATACGCCCTTGGTTCCTGCATTGCAAACGGCGCGGGAAAGATCAGTCGATCAGAACCGGTGTTCGGTCCCCGGCTGCGTAACGACGCAGCACTGCCGGATACAGCAGGTGTTCCTTGACCAGAACTCGCTGGGCCAGATCCTCGGGCGTGTCCCCCGGTAGGATCGGAACCCGCGCCTGCCCCAGAACCGGGCCATCATCCAGCGCGGGCGTCACCTCGTGCACGGTGCAGCCGTGTTCCTTGTCGCCCGCCTCAAGCGCGCGTGCGTGGGTGTGCAGTCCCTTGTATTTGGGCAGCAGCGACGGGTGGATATTCAGCATCCGGCCCTGAAACTGCGACACGAAACCAGCGGTCAGAACCCGCATGAACCCGGCAAGGCAGACGATATCGGCGCCCGCCTCCAGAATGGGTTTGACCAGTTCCGCCTCAAACGCCTCGCGGTCGCCCTTGAACGGGCGGTGGTCCACCACGGCGGTGGCGACACCAGCAGCGGCGGCCTTCTTCAGCCCGCCCGCATCGGCATTGTTGGACAGCACCAGACAGGGGCGCGCCGGATGGTCTCCGGTCATGCTTTCCAGCAGCGACACCATATTGGAGCCGCCGCCCGAAATCAGAATGGCAACCTTCTTGTGGCTCACAGCAGCTTGCCCGAGTAACGCATACCCTCGCCCGGGGTCACGGAGCCAAGGCGGCTGACGGTCTCGCCTTCGCCTTCCAGAACCTCGGTCAGCACATCTGCGCGATCGGCAGAGACCGACAGGATCATGCCAATGCCGCAGTTGAAGGTCTTCAGCATCTCAGCCTCGGCGATGCCGCCGGTTTCCGCCATCCATTTGAACACCGGCGGCAGCGCCCAGGCGTTCAGATCGATATCGGCGCCCAACCCTTCGGGCAGCACGCGCGGCAGGTTCTCGGTCAGACCGCCGCCGGTGATATGGGCCAGCGCATGCACGCCCCCTGCCCGTACCGCCGCCAGCGATTGTTTCACGTAAAGCCGGGTCGGAGTCAGCAGCGCCTCACCAAGTGTACCCTCGGCAAAGGGACAATCGGCATCCCAGCCGAGTCCCGACACTTCAACCAGCTTGCGCACCAGCGAATAGCCATTGGAATGCACCCCATCCGAGGCCAGCCCCAACAGGACATCACCCTCTTCCACGCCTTCGGGCAGCGCGGTGCCGCGCTCCATCGCGCCGACGGCAAAGCCCGCAAGGTCGAAATCACCCTCGGGATACATGCCCGGCATTTCCGCCGTCTCACCACCGATCAGCGCGCAGCCAGAGCGCACACAGCCCTCGGCGATACCTTCGATGATGCGGGCGGCGGTTTCTGTTTCCAGCTTGCCGGTGGCGAAATAGTCCAGGAAGAACAACGGCTCGGCAGCTTGACAGACCAGATCGTTGACGCACATGGCCACCAGATCGATGCCGACGCCATCCACAACACCGGTATCAATGGCAATGCGCAGCTTGGTGCCCACGCCATCGGTGGCACCCACCAGGATCGGATCATTGTACCCGGCGGCTTTCAGATCAAACAGCGCTCCAAAACCGCCCAAACCGCTCATCACGCCAGAGCGATTGGTGCGTTTCGCGGCCGGCTTGATCCGGTCCACCAATGCATTTCCTGCATCAATGTCCACACCTGCATCCGCATAGGTCAAACCGTTCTTGCCGCTGGTCATCGCTTGGCTCCTTTAGAAACGTTGCGCAGCCTTTAACGCAAGGCGCTTCGGAAGGGAACAAGGGAATCTGCCGCGCCGCAAGAGGCAGCACGGCAAACCTGTCAAACTGCGTCTCTCACGCCCGGATTACAGGCCGAATTGCCAAGGTGCCTGATGAAACCGGAAGTCTTCACCTGAACGCTTCACCTTGCCGAGCCCCGGGAAGTCCAAATGCATCCCGACAACCAGCAGATCATCCGCCGCAGCCCGGTCGAACATCTGCCGTCGTGTCTGCGCCGCCAGCGCCTGATCGACGTCAAAGGGAATGGTCCAGTCCGGCTCGGCGAATTGCAGGGCGGCGCTGTGAACAACATCGCCCCAGAACAACAGCGCCTCGCTGCCCGCATCAAGCATGAATCCGGTGTGTCCCGGTGTGTGGCCGGGCAGCGGCACCGCGCTGAGTCCACTTGCGGCCTCGGCCTCTCCCCTCAACAGTTTCAGACGGTCCACATAAGGCGCGACGCTGTTGCGCGCCGTCTGGAAGAAGCCGCGGCTTTCCTCAGGCACAGCAGCCAGAACCGCCTCATCGTGCCAGTAATCCCACTCCGCCGCAGCCACCGCCAGTTCCGCATTGGCAAAGGCGGCACGGCCATCCGGCGTCAGCAATCCACCGCAATGGTCAGGGTGGATATGGGTCAGCAGCACGGTCGCAATCTGCTCAGGCGTGACACCCGCCGCCGCCAGGGCCGCAGGCAGCGCACCCAAATCCGGCCCCATCAGCTGCGCCGACCCGGTATCGATCAGGGTGTATTCACCGCCCTGCTCCACCAGATAGCCATTGACCGGGATTTCCAGACCTTTCGCATTTTCGCGATAAAGCGAGCCTGCCAGCGCCGCCTCTGCCTTGGCGGCGTCATAGCCGGTGAAAAACTCCGGCTTGATCGCCAGATGCCCATCCAGCAGCGCGGTGATCCGCGCATCGCCCAGTGTGAACTGATTTAGCACTGGCGTCGGCCCCTGCGGCGCCGCAGCAGCTGGAGTGATCAATGCAGGTGCTGCAGCCGCCGCTGGGGCGACCGCAGCGGCTTTCAAAAGGGTTCTTCGGGTGATAGTCATAAGGCGCTCCAATATCTGATTGGCGGATTTTCTCCGCACCCTGCAGATAAGGCGCACATATCTTAGGTATCAGTCACAGAAGTCAGATACCCGTTATAAGCATTGCTAATAGGCGCATCATGGACAGGCTTTCACTTCTGGAAACATTTGTCGTGGCACTGGATGAAGGCAGCCTGAACCGCGCAGCGCAGCGCCGGGGTATGACCCAATCCGCCGTCAGCCAGCAGATCAAGCAACTGGAGAGCCTGCTGGGCCAGCAACTGCTGCACCGCAGTGCTCGCGGGGTGCAGGCCACCCGCGCCGGGGATCTGGTCTTTACCCACGCGCAGGGGCTGCTGGGTGGCTATGACCGACTAACAGCCGAGCTGGACAGCCTGAACGCCAGCGTCTCCGGTACCTTTCGCATCAGCACCAGTACCTTCCTTGGCCGCAGCGTGGTCGGACCGCTTCTGCTGGAGCTGGACCGGCAATACCCCGATCTAGACATCGTCATGCGGCTGGAGGACCGGCTGGTCGATGTGGTGCGCGAGAATTACGATCTTGCCATCCGAAGCGGCAAGCTGGGCAGCACCGATGGCGTGGGCCGCAAGATCGCGGAGTTGGAAACCGTGCTCTTTGCTTCACCAGCCTATCTTGATGCCGTGGGGCGACCGCAGCAGCCTGAAGACTTGATAAGGCTTAAGTTCATCCAGTTGCACGAAGACCAGACCGAAGGTTTCTTTCCGCTGCACCGTGATGGCCAGGAAGTCCTGGCGCCGATCCGGGTTGGTTTCACGGCAGACGATCCCGAACTCATCATTCAGGCGGTGACCAACGGCTCTGGTTACACCCGCGCCCCGCGTCCTTTTGTCGAGGACCAGCTGCGCGATGGCATCTTCGAACAGGTGCTGCCGGAGTACAACGCCCCGGACAAGGACGTCTTTGCGGTCTTTCCCTCGCGCCACAGTATCGACCGGCGGCGGGAACTGGTGATCGATGGAGTGACCGAGCGCCTGACCCAGATACACCGCCGAGCGGCGCAGCCGAGACCCGCGACAATCACCGCTTGACCTTACCCGCGCCATTTCCTAACCACTTGCTTACGGCGGGCCTGTAGCTCAACGGTTAGAGCAGAGCGCTCATAACGCTTTGGTTGCAGGTTCGAATCCTGCCGGGCCTACCACACCACCAATGACTTGCCTCAATGCCGCAGTACACCTGCGCACCCATCGGTTTTTCTTGCGGCGCAGCACCGCTGTTGCACAAGCCGACAGCGGCCGTACTTTTGCTTTAGAATTGCAGTGCATTTTTCAAGCGCTACGGAGCAGCCCCGGTCAAAGCGACATCGCCCCGACGCTGCCGCCACCGCAAACATACAGGGTCTGACCGGTGACAAACCCGTTCTCCGGATCGCAAAAGAACAGAAAGGCGTTCGAGATATCGCGCACCGTGCCGAGACGCCCCACCGGAATGCGCTTCGCCAGCTCTGCCTCACGGTCGCTGCCCTTGGGAATGATCCCCCAGAAGTTATCGGTCTGCACGGGGCCGGGAGAGACCACATTCACCGTGATGCCATGCCCGGCCAGTTCCAGCGCCCAGGTGCGGGCCATGCCGATGATCCCCGCCTTGGTGGCGGAATAGGCCGTACGTGTCGGCACGCCAAGCGCAGCGCGCGAACCGTTGAAAAGAACCCTTCCAAAGCCCTTCGCCTTCATCGCAGGCAAGAAGGCCTGCAACAGCGTCAGCGGGGCCGCAAGGTGCAGCTGCGTCAGCCCGGCCAGATCTTCGGGCGTCGCCTCTTCCAGCAGATTGGGCCAGATCATCCCGGCATTGTTCACCAGATGTGTCACATCATGATTGGCTGCGATTTCTGCTGCGGCCTGCGCCGTGGCGCTTGCGTCCAGCAGGTCGACCTCCAGGTGGTGCAGGCCCGGATCCGACCACTCAGGCGCGCCGCGTGACAGGGAGACAACCGTGTATCCCCTAGCAATCAGGCGCTGCCCCAGATCGGCGCCAATGCCCTTGCTGCCGCCCGTGATCACGGCTGTATACTTGCTCATGTCGTCACCATTGCCAGCACGCGCAGGGGGCTGCCCGTACCGCCTTTAATCTTGAGGGGGGGGGCGATCAGCAGCGCGCCCGTGGGGGGCAGCTGATCCAGGTTGCGCAGGCATTGCAGCCCGAATTTGCCTGCCCCATGAAGCAAGTAATGCGCCGGATAGGGTGGCACGTAATGAGATCCCTGACCGGCATCGGTGCCAACGGTTTCCGTCCCGAACCCGCGAATGTCCCGCTTCAGCAGCAGCTCGATCGCTGCCGGGGTCGGCCCCGGTGAATGCGGCCCGTCCTCTGCCATGTTGAGATAGGCTGCCCCGCTGCGCTTGGACCAGTCGGTGCGCATCAAGACCCAGCTATCGGCAGGGATTTCTCCGTGTTCGGCTTCCCAGGCTTCGATGATCTCTGGTGTCAGCTCGAAATCGTCGTCCTTGGCCGCGCCTTCGGAACAGTCGATCACCACGACCGGTCCGACAAAGACGCCCGGGTCGATCTCATCCACTGCGCCATTGGGTACATCCTTGCCCGACACCCAGTGGATAGGAGCGTCAAAATGAGTGCCCGTGTGTTCATTGAGGGTCAGGTTGTGCCACTTCCACGCGGGTCCGCGATGATCATAGGCGCTGACCTCTTCCATGCGGAAGCGGGCGCATTGGCCAAATTCCGGCGGCAGGATGATCACCGGGAAATCCGGGTCCAGCGTATGGGTCAGGTCCACGATACGCGCCGCACCGCTGCCCAGCGCCACCGCCACATCTGCAATAAGATCGCTCATGATCCGCCTCCGGTCATTTCCCGCTCCAGCAGCAGCGCATCCGCCTGCCAGCGCGCATAGTGATCACGCGCGATGTCGCCGCAGGTGACCTCTTCCAGCCCATCAACCAACCCGCCCACGACCGAGCGCGCCACGGCGCTTGGCGTCACCTTGGGCGGTGGCAGGGGCTGGAACCAGGCATCGCCCTCGATGGGGCCGATATAGACATTCATCACACGAAGGCCGCTCTGGCGGAATTCGGCGCGCAGACTTTGCGAAATCGACCGCGCCGCTGCCTGGGACGCGCCAAATGAGCCATAGCCCGGATCCGGCACCAGCGCCTGAACCGAGAGGATATTCACGAAGGCCGCCGCCGAGTTGGTGCCATCCTGCACCCGCGCCGCCATGCCGGGGCCGAACCCCTGCGCCAGGCGCATCAGGCCCAAGGTGTTCACCTCGAAACTGTCGCGGGCAAAACCCGTGTCATTGCCCATGATCCCGCCGGGGCGCACGAAACTGGCCGTGTTGATCAGGATATCGACCTTGCCGCCGATCTCGGCCGCCAGTTTTTCGATCGACCTCACATCCGTCACGTCCAGCGGCAGCAGCGAGACGTTTTCCATCGCTTCAAAGGCCGCGCGTTCCGGCCAGCTGCGCCAGGCTTCCGGCTCTCCCAGGAACACATGGGTGGCACCAGCCTTGAGCAGCGCCTGCGTCAGGGCCAGGGCCACCGGCGCGCGCGCATCACTGATCAGGACGCGGCGGTATTTGGGATCGGACGACATCGCCCGCAGCACGGGATCATCTTGCATCGCGGCACTTCCTTTCTGCGGCAGCGCAACCAATACGCCCTGCCCGGCCCTGTCCAGTTTCAACGCCATGCGCACCGCATCACCGCGGGTAACCTCACCATGCAGATGGCAATTGAGCATCGGCCCAGCCTCCAGTTTCACAGCTCCCATGCGCCAGGGCATGCGTTCGCGGAAATAGGGTTCGGGCGACACACGGATCTTGGTTTCAGCCATGACAGCGCCGGATGGATCCACATCCTGCCAAGGCAGATCAACGGACAGGCATTTGTGGCAGGCATCACGCGGTGGATATTGCACCGCCTGGCAGTCTGCACAGACCTGCAAGCCAAAGCGCCCCTGCGCGGCCATCACACCCAGACCAAGTGCGGCCCGGCTGCGCGTGGCGGGGGGCAGCACCGGTACGGTCGTGCGCCTTTGCGGGTCCTTCTTTTTCGGCGGGACCAGTGGTTCACTCATGACGCCCCTCCTTCAATCACGGCGGCAGAGGAACACAGGCCTCGGTCATAGTTGATCACGCCAAAGCCCGACACGGCCGCGCGGCGGGCGCCCTCGACCTGGGTTGGTCCCGCTGTGCCCGTTACCTGTCGCAGTGCTTCAACCAGTCCAAGATAGCCGCCTGCGGCTCCGGCTTGCCCGACGGACAGCTGCCCGCCCGAGGTGTTATGCGGGAAATCGCCGCCTATGGTCAGATCATGGCGGCGCACAAACTCCGCGCCCTCGCCCTTGGCGCAGAACCCCAGGTCTTCGAACTGCATCATGCAGATCACCGGGTAATCATCATAGGTTTGCAAGACGTCGATCTCGTCAGGGCCATGGCCCGCCATCTGCCACAGCTCGTCCACGTCCACAGCCCAGCCGCCGCGTAGCTGCATGGGATCCTCGGGAAAGGCGTTGGTGCGCTCGATGGTGGCGCTGATGCGGGCAAAGGGCAGCCCCTTGGCCACGGCCATCTCTTCGCGCATGACCACAAAGGCCTCAGCACCCGCACAGGGCATCACACAATCAAACAGGCCGATCGGGTCCGAGATCATGCGCCCCTCAAGGTACTGATCAAGGCTCAGCGGCTTTTTCATCAGCGCCTGCGGGTTCTTCAGGGCATTGGCCCGCTGCGCCACCGCGATGCGGCCAAAATCCTCACGCGTGGCGCCAAATTGTTGCATATATGCGTCCTGCAACAGGGCGAAGCTCGCGTTGGGGCCGCCAAACCCATAGGGAAAGGTCGCATCCATCGAGAACCGCGAAAAGGCGGACAGAAGGGTGCGGAAACTATCGATCCGGTTGGTATCCCCCGACACGCAGGCGATGACATCGGCATCGCCGCATTGCACCGCGCGCGCCGCCCGGCGCAGGGCGGCAACACCGCAGGCCCCGCCCATCGGAACGGTATCGAGCCACCGGGGCGAAAGGCCCAGATGCTGCGTCAGGCCAACAGGCGTGTCGGGCGCCAGGGTAAAGCTGGAGACCGAAAGCCCGTCCAGCTGCTGCGGCGTCATGCCGATCACGTTCAGCGCCTCGCGCAGGGCGCGGGCGATCCACCAATGGGCGGTTTCATTGGTGTAGCGCACATAGGGCACCGACACCGGCGCGGTCAGCACAACCCCGTCATAGGGCAGACGGTTCATGCCGCGCTCCGCTTTTTCAGATGGCGGGTGTCGATGGTCTGGGGATCCTTCAGCATCTCAGCCGCGCGCGTCTTCAACACCGCCCGTTGCAGTTTCTGGGTCGCGGTGACGGGCAGGTCTTCGACAAAGGCGATGTAGCCCGGCGCCTTGTAATAGGCCAACTGCGTCAGGCACCATGTGGTAATCTCTTCTGCAAGCTGCGGACTGGCGGCATCCTTGGGAACAATGCAGGCAAAGACCTCGTCTCCCCTGATCTCATCGGGGACAGCGGCGACCGCGACCCCGGCAATGGCCGGATGGCGAGCCAGGATGGATTCCACCTCGACCGCCGCGATGTTTTCCCCGGATCTGCGGATCACGTTCTTCTTGCGGTCGACGAAATACATCGTCCCGTCCGCCGCGCGCCGCACGATATCGCCGGTGTGAAACCAGCCGCCTTCCCAGGCCTCATCCGTGGCGTCCGGGTTCTTGAAGTAACCTGCAAAGAAGCCCTTGCGCGGATCCGGCCCGGCGTGACGTACCAGCAATTCGCCCTGATCGGCATCGGCGCCGCTGTCATCCACCAGCCGCGCCTCGACCGTGTCCTGCGGCCAGCCGATGCAGGAGGTGCCCACATTGCGTGGCTCACGATTGGCGCAGATGGTGGCGCCCGCGCCGGTTTCCGTCATCGCCCAGGCCTCGGTCAGGGCAAAGCCGAAGCGTTCCTCGAAGGGGGCGTGGAGTTTCGGATCAATCCCTGCACCAAACCCGAAGCGTACCGAATGATTGCGATCCTCCGCGCTAGGCTCCGCCCCCATCAGCATCGAGGGCATCACGCCCAGATAATGCAGGCAGGTTGCCCGGCTGCGGCGCACCGAGTCCCACCAGCTGCGTGGATGGAAACGATCCAGCGCCGTCAGGCAGCCGCCCACGGCAACCATCGCCATGAAGGAAAAGGCCATGGCGTTCATGTGAAAGATCGGCAGCGGCGTGATCATCCGCTCGCCGTCGGTGTTCAGTGCGCAAACGCCGGTTGCGGTGCTGTACCAGCGGCCCGCCTCGGTGAAATATTCATCGGTCAGGATACAGCCCTTGGGCTGCCCGGTGGTGCCGGAGGTATAGAGCAGCGCCGCCTCTGCATCGCCGGTCCTTGCGGCAATCGCCTCGGTCGTGACGGCCCGTGGCAGAGGGTCACCGAGTGTCACCACAGGCATCTGGACCTTGGCCGCCTCAGCGGCGCTGCGCAGCTCGTCCGCGCGGCTGGCCAGCGACAAGGCCAGAACAGGTTCGCCGTGCCCGATCATATATTCCATCTCTGCAGCGCGCAGATCGGGGTTCACGGGAACGACGGAGATCCCCAGCGCATTGAAGGCCAGCCACCACAGGAAATAGCTGGGCCGGTTTTCCAGCAGGACCATGACGCGCTGGCCCTTGACGTATCCGGCGGCCTCAATCTCTGCGACATGGTCCTGCACCGTCTTCAGGGCCTCGGCGTAGGTGATCTCACCTGTGTCGATCCCGTAGATCTCTGCCGTCTCAGGCAGCACATTCAGGAACGGGCGGTCGGGCCAGCGGGCGGCGCTCTCTGCAAATGCGCCAAAAACGGTCTGTGCGGTGATCATGGCAGCAACTGGATATTGCGGAAGGCCGCGTCGCAATTGAGGAGATCAACCCGCTTGCCCGCGATCCGAAGCGCCCCGTCCACCAGGGCGAGATCATGCCGCACGGTCAAGGCCAGCAACTGCTGCTCGTCCAGGCGCGTCTCCACGTAGTGCATCGAGGTATTGGTCACGAAACGGTCTTCGCCCATCTCGTCCACGAATGGGCGCTGAATGACATGATGACAGCGGCTTTTAGGCTTTTGGCTGAAGGTGCGCGCGCCGTTCAGACGCTCGACCCGCAGTTTCAGCATGAACATGTCCTCGTATAGAAGCGAGGTCTGATTGATCGGATCGGTCTGCTTGTAATCAAGCGGCATCCAGTAGATCCCGTCGGGCAGCCAGAGTGACAGCCACTCGTCATAGCGCCCCTCGTCCAGCATCCGCACCTCGTCATAGATGAAATCGATCAGCTGATCCCGTGTGACACTCATTCCGCCACCTCCTGTTCCGGGGCATCATAGGTCATGAACTTGGCCCAGGCGTTGAACTGGTTGCGCATCTGGCGTTCGGTGGTGCCATTGTGGACGGCTTCCTCGCTGAAATCCTCGTCGTCTTCGAGAAGACGCTGGACATTGACCCATTCCATACCGTCGGCGTGCAATCCTTCCTGCGCGCGCTCGTACATCTCAAGGTCGTCATGCCCCACAATCGAGGTGGGCGCATTGATCATGCGGTTGTACATCGCCGTACGGGCGGTCAGCGCATCCGGCGCCCCAACCAGACGATAGATATAGCTTTCCACGATGGTCTTGTCGGCCGCGAGCGGGATGAAGACCCGCAACTGCTGGATCGGCCCCTTGATCATGATATTGGGGAAATAGACGGTGTTGTGCCGGTTGTCGTCTAGGATGGCCTTTGCCCGCTCCTCTCCGTAGCTTTCCGTCAGGGCCTCAAAATATCCGGGAATAGCGGAGTAGTCCGAATGGATCGAATGGCTCACACCGGTGTGCCCGTGCCCATTGGGCCAGGTGCGGATGCCCATGCCCTCGAAGAACTCATAGGGGGACATGAAGGGCGCGATGATCTCCATCGCGGGGGGCTTGGGCGTGCCTTCCGGCAGGTCCAGCTCTTCATATAGCTTTACTGCGGTTCCGGCGCTGCTTTCATGCGCGACCATGGGATGGCAGGTGTCGGTCTGGTTTTCGACCAGCATTTTCCAATTGCAGTGATGCAGATAGCGTAGCGGCGGGCCGACCACCTCAAGCCGACCTTCGGGCGAGCGGTCCACCATATTGTCGAGCGAGCTGAGACTGTCGCCAAAGAACTCTTCGAAACTGATGCCCTCTTCGGCCAGCCGCGCAAAGATGAAGCCGCGGTAGTTCTTGACGGCGCCGACCGCCTTCATGCCCTTGCCGCTTTCGGTGTCTTCAAGGCCGGTGCCCTCGTACCCCTTTTTGAGTGGGATCGCGAGCAGGCAGCCGTCGGTCTTGAACGACCACGCGTGATAGGGGCAGCGGAAGAATTTGCCGGTATTGCCCTGCCGGTCGATGACGATCTTGGTGCCCTTGTGCGGGCAGCGATTATAAAGGACGTGAATGTCATCCGCCTTGTGACGCACCTGGATGACTGGCTGATCCCCGATCTGGGTGGCGAAGTAATCGCCCTTGGCCGGGGTCTGGCTTTCGTGGCCGACAAATACCCAGGAATTGGCAAAGACATGCTTCATCTCAAGCTTGAAGATGTCCTCGTTGATATAGACATCCCGGTGCACCTGATGGGGCTGCACAAGGGACGCCGCCGCAGTTGGGTTTCCTGAATAGCTGACCATGTCCGTTCCCCTATATATCCAGCACCAGCCGCGCGGATTTCGCCCGACTCACGCATATCTGCATCACATCACCGGCGGCGCGTTCCGCTTCGCTGAGCACAACATCGCGGTGATCCGGCACGCCCTCGATCACATCGCATTGGCAGATGCCGCAATCGCCGCGCTGGCAATCGTAAAGGACATCGACGTCATGCTCCTCCAGCACCTCTACGATGGTTTTGTCCGCAGGGATGGTGAAGACCCTGCCATCGTTGATCTGCACCTCAAAGGCGCTGTCACCGTCCTGCGCCTCGGCTGCGGTGAAGAGTTCGAAATGCACATGATCCGCCGGAATACCGGCATCATCGGCCTTGGCGCGCACCGCATCCAGCAACCCGCGCGGACCACAGACGTATAGATGCGCATCCCCCAGCCCACTTATGAGAGCATCCAGATCCAACGCGCTCGAGTCATCATCGCAATGCAGGTGAAACGCCTCGCCCAAGGTGTCCGCCAGCCTCTGGTAATAGGCCATGGCGGCACCCGAACGGCCCGCATAGTGGAACGCGAATCTTTGGCCTGCCGCCTGCAAGGCCGCCGCCATCGAAATCATTGGCGTGACGCCGATACCGCCTGCCAATAGAACAGCCGGGGCGTCCAGCTTCACCGGGAAATCATTCTTGGGCGCTGCAAAAGTAACAGGATCTCCCACCGTCAGCGCATGCATCGCCTTGGAGCCGCCCTGCCCCTCATCTTCGCGCTGAACGGTGATGCGGTATTCCTTCGGCGCGGACATCAGGTCAGCATCAAACGCCACCAGTGAATAGGCGCGGGTTCCGCCCGGCACGTCGAACTCGACATGCGCGCCGGCCTCCCATTCGGGCAACACGCGACGATCTGTTGCAGCCACTGTCAGGCTGCTGATACGGTCGGTCAGCGGTGTAACCTCCAGTACGACACCATCAATTTTGCTCACGGGAGTCCTCCTTTTGAAAGAATATGAAATTTCATATAACTCAGGTCAAGACATTTCTGGGCGTCGCCTTGGCGCATGCTGGGTGGACCTATGACAACGCCAGTCAGCCCGGATGGCACACCGGGGTTTGTGAGCAACTACCTGCTTTATCTGCTTGCTGCCGCCAGCGAAGGGGCCAGTGCCCAGTTTCACGCCCAAGTCCGCAGCTCGGGCCTGCGCGTGCCGGAATGGCGGGTGCTGGCCTGCCTGCACGACTGCGAAGGCGCAATGATCACGCAGTTGGCCCGGATCGCGCTGGTTGAGCAATCCCGCCTGACCCGCATCATCGCACAGATGGAGAAGCGCGGACTACTGATCCGCCAAAGCGATCCCGAAGATGGCAGACGGGTCCGCGTCTTTTTGACGCCGGAGGGGCGCGCGTTGACCAACAGGCTGGTTCCACAGGCACAAGCCCATGAAAAGGCCTTGCTAGAACGCCTGACAGAGCACGGCGGACACCACCTGAAGCCCATACTGCATGCATTGCTGAACACCCTGGAAGAGGACGCGCCAGAGAAGCTTTAAGCAGAAAATAGTTTTCAAGACGGCAAAAATGGAGTTACATGAAAACGCATATACCTTCCGAATTGGGGCGCTAGACCCTGAAAATGGTATGAATCCAACATTCTGGGAGACACTCCAATGACCAAGCTAACCAAGATTCTGGCCAGCGCCGCCGTTGCGATCAGCATGGGAACCAGTGCGTTTTCTGCCGAAACGATCACCATTTCCACATGGCTGCCGCCCACCCACCCGGTGAACACTGAAATGTTCGCTCAACTGGGCGAGATGATGTCAGAGGCGACAGACGGTGCCGTTGCAACCGAGCTGAAGAGCGGCCTTGCCTCGCCGCCTGCGCAGATGGATCTGGTCCTTGATGGCATCGCGGATGTGGCAATCCTGTTTCACGGTTACACGCCCGGACGGTTCGTCGGCACCAAGCTGGTCGAGATCCCCGGCTACGAGGGCAACGCCGAAGCCTCCTCGGTCGCTCATTGGCGGGTGCACGAAGCCATTCTCAAGGACCTGAACGAGCATCGCGGCGTCAAGGTCATCGCGCTGACGACCCACGGCCCGGGGCAGATCCACTCGAACAAAGAGGTCAACACCCTGGCCGATCTGTCTGGCCTCAAGACACGTTTGGGCGGTGGTGTCTCCGCAGACGTAGGCGCGAAACTGGGCCTTGTCGGCATCCAGGTGCCTGCCCCCAAGGTCTACGAGACGCTTGATTCTGGCGCTGCAGATGCCGTTGCCATGAACCTTGGCGAACGGATCAGCTTCAAACTGAACGAAGTGGCCAAGAACGTGTACGAAATGCCCGGTGGTTTCTATCGTGGCTCCTTCTCGGTCATCATGAGCCAGGAGAAATTCGACAGCCTGCCCGCCGATGTGCAGGAGGCCCTCGACAGCAAGGTCTTCGGCGAACCCGCATCGCGGATGATGGGCGCGGTCTGGGACAAAAGCGACGCGACCGCACGCAAGCTGACCCTAGACACCGCGGACAATAAGATCGTTGAGGCCAGCGCGGAAGATCAGGCAGCCTTTGCCGTCATGGCCGCAGAGGTCCGCGACAAGATCATCGCAGAGGTGACAGACGCAGGCGTCGACGGGCAAGCCGCCTATGACATGATGGTCAAGGAAATGGCCGCCGCGTCTGGCAAGTAAACGATCCGGAAAACGGGACCGGCGCACAGATGGGCGCCGGTCCTTTCGTATCCTACTGCGCTCAAGCGAGGCCCGATGCAATACGCCCTCCGGTTCCTGACCGCCCTTTCAAAACTGCCGATGTTCCTGGCCAACCTGTCCCTTTTTGCGCTGATGTGCCTGACCTTTGCAGATGTGCTGATGCGTTCGGTTTTCAATGCCCCGATCGAAGCGGCAACCGAACTGATCCGTATCGGCATTGCGCTTATCGTGTTCGCCGCCTTGCCGGTTCTGAGCGCCCAGAACGGCCATATCGCCGTTGATCTGTTGGACGGGCCGTTCCGCAGGATGAGACTTGAACGCTGGCGTGATGCGGCTGTTGCCCTGATCTGTGCTGTGATGCTGTGGTATCCGGCGGGCCGTGTTGTCGATCTGGCGGAACGCTCGCGCAGCTACGGCGACGTGACAGAATATCTGTCGATCCCCACCTTTTATATCGCCTATTTCATCGCAGCGATGATCTACATCACCGCTGTCGCATTGATCGGGCGCGGCCTGCTGCACCTCATTGCGCCGCATATGCTGGAGGCCAAGAATGCTTGAATCCTTCCTTGGCTTTATCGCCGTCTTCGTTCTGGTCCTGCTGCGCATCCCGATTGCCTTTGCCATGGGTTTTGTCGGCATGATCGGGTTGATTTACGAAACCAGCTATCGCGCTGCGATTTCGATGGTCGGGCGCTTGATCATCGACACCGCACAGGACTACGGCCTCAGCGTCATTCCCCTGTTCATCCTGATGGGGCTTTTCGTCAACAAGGGTGGGATCAGTCGCGAGCTCTACCGCGTCTCGAACGCCTTTCTTGGACATTTCCGTGGCGGTCTGGCCATGGCCACAATCGTGGCCTGCGGTGGGTTTGCGGCCATCTGCGGATCCTCGCTGGCAACGGCGGCAACCATGGCCAAGGTGGCCATGCCGGAAATGCGCAAATACGGATATGCAGACGGTCTTTCCAGTGCCTCCATCGCGGCGGGCGGCACCCTGGGCATTCTCATTCCGCCTTCCGTAATCCTGGTGATCTACGGGCTGCTCACGGAAACATCGATCGGCAAGCTGTTCATCGCGGGCATCGTTCCCGGCTTCCTTGGCGTCCTGTTCTACCTCGCGGCCGTGCGCCTGACCGTGATGCGCAACCCAGAGGCAGGCCCTGCCGGGACGCGTGCCACGTGGGGCGAACGCCTGCAGGCGCTCAGCCATGTCTGGGCCGTCCTGCTGCTGTTTTTTCTGGTCATCGGCGGCCTTTACGGAGCGCTCAACTTCTGGCCGCTGAATCTCGCCTTTTCCCCTACCGAGGCCGCAGGCATGGGCGCAATGGGCGCTTTCCTGATCGCCCTGGCCCGGGGCAACCTGAATTGGCGAAGCATTCGCGAGGTCCTGGGGGAGACGGCTCTGACCACGGCCTCGCTCTTTGCGGTTCTTATAGGGGCCTGGGTGTTTTCCAACTTCGTCAATCTGGCCGGTCTGCCCGAAGGGCTACTAGCGCTGGTCACATCGCTTGATCTGGGGCCCTGGGTCGTGATGATCCTGATCATATTGATCTACCTCGGCCTCGGCTGCATCTTCGAAAGCATGTCGATGCTGCTCCTGACCGTGCCGATTTTCTTTCCCCTGATCACATCGCTGGGGTTCGATCCGGTCTGGTTCGGGATCGTTGTCGTCGTTGTGATCGAGATCAGCCTGATCACGCCTCCCGTCGGCTTGAACGTCTTCATCCTCAAAGGGGTGGTTGGTGACGTTTCGACCGCTACCATCTTTCGCGGCGTGACGCCTTTCTGGCTGATGGATATCCTGCGCCTGATCCTGCTGCTCGCCTTCCCTACGCTTGTGCTGTTCTTGCCAAGTCAAATGTAGGAAGCGCGGCGGAACTGGTGCTTGGGGTTTCGTAGGCCGAGGCGCATGTACCACGTGAGGGCGGCTCACCTCGCCGCCACTTCGCAAGGTATCGAGGATGGACCTGCCACAACGGCAGGTCCAAACGCCTGTCAGCCTTTTCCGCCCAACATCTCCTCAACCAGGCGCTGCACCTCCAGCGCCTCTTGCGGGGTGGCAAGCCGGTGAGGTTTGCACGCCATGCACAGGAGGAGATCGTCCAACTGCGCTTGCAGCGCGACGGTGCGGCGGTCTGCCGGAGGTTGGGGCACCGGAACGAAGTCGTCCCCTTCCGAGATGGCATGGTCCGAGAAATTCGAAACCCGGTGGCTGGCCTTGCGGCCCTTGATGGTGAACTCCTGACGATCCGGCTGCGCACCGCCGACCGAAGCCAGGATCGACACCGGCAATCCTTCCTCGTTTTCCAGCCGGGCCAACAACGCCGTTTCGCACAGCGCCGGGTCCCCAGGGTAAGAGGGGTGCGCCCAGGACACGGTGAGCGGGCCAAAGATCCGCTGGGTGAAGAACAGGAAATGCGACAGGACCTCGCGCGTCATGCCGCCCTCGGCGCGGAACCGCAGCCAGTCCGCCGCCTGCTGCCAGGCGCGCGGCCAGGCGGCATAGGTCACCACCATATCCACCCCTACGAGATCGCCCATTTCCCCTGCAAGGGCAGCACTGGAGATATCCGTTAGAGCCGCACCGGCGGCCTGAGTGAAATTCACCGCTGCTGGTACGCCGCTGGCCTTGAGCCCCGCCACCAGCGCCTCGCTTTCCGCCAGATCAACGCCAAGCGGTTTTTCCAGAAACACCGCTTTGCCAGCCGCAGCCGCCGCCAGGGCATAGGCTTTGCGCGGTACCGGAGGGCAAGCAAGATAGACCAGATCAGCCGCCGCGATCGCCGCCTCGGGCGTACCTGTCACCTCAGCCTCGGGCGCCAGTGCCTGCGCGGCTGCGCAAGCGTCCGCAGACGGATCCCAAAGGGCTACCGGAGTGTAGTCTTTGTGCAGGATCAGTTGCTCAAGCATCCGCTGCCCCATGATCCCCAGTCCGATTACCGCTGTCTTCACCGCCATGTTGGCTCCTGTTTTTACTTCCAATTGTATTGATCCAGCATAGCCGGTTCAAAGGTCCCGCCCCACAGAGGTGGATCGGCTACTGTTGTTTGTCATGTGTAATTACAGACAGATCGGCGCTTCCGCAGTAGGCGCTTTGTGACAATTATCCCTAACACATGCAAAGAGAGCGATGCGACCTGTTTCCGGAAACCCATGCCACAGACGCCGCAATCAAAAGTGACAGCCGCTGAGGTCTCAAAATGAAAACAATCTACGTATGACTGGAGCTTAGCGGTACCTCAATCACGAACCTCCGGTTACCTGACAGCACCTGCAAGCCGGAGTTGTGACCGCAGAAACGATCACAAAGCCTCGCTTTGCCCCTGTTGCCACGGCCAAGATTGCCCCTGGAATTAACCTGGAATGGCCCCAAACGGGCCATCGCCCACTTGCTGAGGGGCGACAGCGAATCCTGCTCCGCTGAGAAAGCTCAAAGATATGGGCAATCGACAGCCCAGCCCAAGCCCGGCAACACACCATTTACTACACAGGCTTTCCGCCTTGTTTTCAATATCTTCGCGATATACCGTCACTCTGTCCTCACGAAACAATGATCGACACCCTTTGTGCGAAACCGGACGCCATACGTATCAATATCGAAGATATCTTTTCATGCTCTCGCCTCTACGCTGCACAACTTGCCCCCAGGGTGTTCCGGTTAGGCCATGACCTGCCTGACACACCTGCATGTTACGCTGGCCGCTGCGACCGCTGCCATGCTCTGGGCGATCTGCGCCATGATCTTGTTCTGGGTCGCACGCAACACCCGCTTTGCGGGTAAGCCCGCCTTTCTGCTGACATTAAGTGCGATGCTGTGGTGGCTGTTTACCGTTGCCGCCGATCTCGCTTCGCCCGGAGAAGCCTGCAAGGTTGCCTGGTCCCTTGCTGCTTGGCCCGGCATCACCTTGCTGCCGATCGCCTGGTCCTTCTTTGTCTTCGACTACACGATGAATTCCAGCCGCAAGCGGCAACCGATCCGGTTGTTGCTCTATGTCGCTCTGCCAATCCTTGTCGCCCTCATCGCTGCCACCAACAGTCAGACGCAGTTGCTGTATGGTCCTGACACCCGGCTTGTGACCGAGGGCAAAAATACATTCGTCATTTTTGACCATGGCCCCCTGTTTTATGCGGTTGCGGCTGGGCTTTATATTTTTGTGAGCACCGCCCTTGGGCTGCTGACCTATGCTCTGATCCGGGCCAGGAAAATCATTCGGCCATTCCTCGCGGTGCTGATTTTCATCACCGCAGCGCCGCTCACGGCCAATCTGGCCTATATCTTCAATGGTTTCACTGTTTTCGGATATGATCCCACCCCCTTCATGTTTGCCGTGACCCTCATCGCGCTGAGCTGGCTGCTGCTGAACAACACGATGATGGATACCGTCGCACAGGGCCGGAGCCTGTTGTTCTATGCCACCCATGATCCGGTGATCATTCTGGACGCAGACGGTCGCTTTGCAGGGGCCAATCCCGCCGCCAAAATGCTGTTTGGTGAAACCCTTCCACGCCATGGCGACACGCTGGATCATCTGGACAAGATCGGTACGACACTGCAGTCCTTCCTGAACAGTGGCGTTCTGGCCAACGCGGAACCGATCCGGCTCAACGGGCGTATCTTTGATCTGCGCGCGCTGCCGATCGAAAGCCCGATGCAAAGCAAGAGCCCGCTCCTGGGTTGGTCCGTTTCCCTTGTCGACATCACCGAAAGAGAACGGTCCGCCGAGGCCCTGCGCGAGGCGCTGGCGACAGCAGAAGCCGCCAACCGCGCGAAATCGCATTTTCTGGCGAATGTCAGCCACGAAATCCGTACGCCGTTGAATGGCATTCTGGGGATGGCCTCGGTGCTGAGCGAAACCGCGCTGGACAGGGAACAGCATGACTATCTTCGCATTATCGAGGATTCCGGTCAGGTGCTGCTCACGACGATCGGCGATGTTCTCGATCTGTCAAAGATCGAAGCGGGACGGATGGCTCTGGAAACCCGGCCTTTCGCACTCCGCGATGCAATCGAAGGTGCGCGATCACTGTTTTCAGCTAGAGCCGAAGAAAAACACCTGCAGCTCAGCGCCAGCATTCATGAGGATCTGCCTCAGATGATCGTCGGCGACGGACACCGGTTCCGCCAGGTCCTCCACAATCTGGTCTCCAATGCCATCAAGTTCACCCAGTCAGGCAGCGTCACCATCACAGCGGAACCCACGGCTGAGGGCAGCGAGCTGTTGGTCCGGGTCAGTGATACCGGTGCCGGCGTTCCCATCGGGGCCCGGCAGGCGATCTTTCTTCCTTTTCAGCAGGCGGATGCGGGCGACACACGCAAGTTCGGTGGAACCGGTCTGGGGCTGTCGATTTCCCGTCAATTGTGCCACCTGATGGGCGGCAGCCTGGAACTGGCCGATAAAGCCGGGAAAGGAGAAACCTTTGAAATCAGACTACCGCTGGTCCCAGGCCCTGACATAGACACGGGACCGCTTCAGTCCACCACGGATGTCGCCACCTTGTCAGACGCTCCGGCGATGGAGGTTCTGGTAGTCGATGACAACAAGACCAACCGGCTGATCCTCGAAAAGTTCCTCTGCCATACCTCCTGCGAGGTTCACAGTGCCTGCAGCGGCGCCGAAGCGCTCGACATGGTGCGCGCTTCTGCCTTTGATGTGGTTCTGATGGATATTCAGATGCCCGGTATGGACGGCGTAGAGGCGACGCAGAAGATCCGCGCCATGGAACAGGCCACCCGTCGGCCGCCCTGCTTTATCGTCGCCGTCACCGCCAACGCCATGCCTGAGCAACTGGAACAATATTTGGCGGCAGGCATGGACGAGGTTCTGGCGAAGCCGGTGTCAAAGCCTCAGTTGCTGTCGCTCTTGCAACAGGTCCCCCGGAAGGCCGCATAGGGGCAGTTCAACGTTCCAGAACCGCCCCCATAGAGGCGGGGCACGTCAAATGTATGATTTGCGCGCAGCCTTAGACCGCACGCAAATCCACTACCCGCAAGCCCGATTACTTCTGCACGATGCGCCCATCGGTATAGGGCGAATATGCCCCTTGCTCTGCCAAATATTCCGCCAGCACATCCGCAAGATCGGGACCAAAGTCATAGGCGTTCTTGTCATCCCCTGAGAAGACCTTGTAGCCATCGCCGCCATTGCGCACGTAGTTGTTGGTTACAACCAGATAGGTCTTGGCCGGATCCAGCGGGGTAAATCCGTCGCCCATATCGACCATCACCTCCTGCACGCGCCCTTCGTTCGGGGCAACCGTAGGATCCCAGGTGAAGGTCAGCCCGGCTACCTGCGGAAAGCGGCCTTTGACCTCTTCCACCTGGCTGACACCGTTTTCAAGCGCAGCAACCAGTTCCTGACCTGAGATTTCAAAGGTCGAAAGCGTATTCTGGAACGGCAGGATGGTCAGAACCTCGCCCATCGTCACCTCGCCCGGCTCCAGGCTGGCGCGGATGCCGCCCGAGTTGGCAATGGCGATCTGCACGCCCTGATCCTTGACCCGGTCCAGCATCGCATCCGCAACAAGATTACCCATCTGGCATTCCTGAATGCGGCAGGTCTGGCGATCCCCGTCCACCGCAGCCGCAGCCTCGGCTACCACCTTGTTGCGGATCTCATCCAGCGGCTGCGCCAGCTCGGCGATACGGGCGACGGTGGCTTCATCCTCAGCCACGGTGCCATCCATGATCAGCGGCTCACCTTTCGCCTCGACCAGGTTCCCAGCCTCATCAAAGGTCACGTTCAGTTCGCCCAGAAATTTGCCATAGGCATAGGCTTGCACGATGGCCACACCGTTCACCATCGTCGGATAAGGCCCAACCGCCCGATCCGAAACATTGGAGAGATAAGTGTTGCTGTGCCCGCCCACGATCACATCGACGCCGCTGGTCTCGGCCGCGACGCGCTGATCGACGCCATAGCCGGAATGGCTCAGCACGATGATCTTGTTGATGCCTTCCGCTGTCAGACGGTCGACCTCGGCCTGCACGGCGGCCACCGGATCGGAGAAGGTGATATTCTTGCCGGGGCTGGCCAGCTCATGGGTGTCTTCGGGCGTAAGACCAATCAGGCCGATCTTTTCCCCGCCGCGTTCGATCACCGTGGATTTCTTCAGCACATCGGCCAGCGCCGGTTCCGCGCTGACATCGGCGTTGGACATCAGCACCGGAAACCCGACGGAATCCATGAAGCCGCGCAGCACCTCGGGGCCATCGTCGAACTCGTGGTTGCCGACGGTCATCCCGTCATAGCCCATCTTGTTCATCATCTCGGCCGCGGCTTTCCCCTTGTAATAAGTGTAGAACAGCGAGCCCTGGAATTGGTCACCACCATCCACCAGGATCGAATTGTTGCTGCGGGTGCGGGCATCGGCAATCGCGCTCACCAGACGAGCGGAACCGCCAAAGCATTTCCCCTCGGCATTGTCACCCTCGCGGCAGCCGCTGTCGTATTTGCTGATCGGTTCAAACCGGGAGTGGAAATCATTGGTGTGCAGAATGGTCAGCTTGTAATCGGCGGCCGCAACGCCCGCCGTCAGCCCCAGTGCCGCAACCGACAAAAGGAAACGTGTCATCATCATCAGGACTCCCTTGTTTTGTGATTGGAGGAATGGTGCGACCAAACAACGCGCCAGTCAAAGGGGAAAAACAACCAGACCGGGTTTCCTAGGGTCAGCCTGCGCAGGCAGTGGGCATCAGCACCACCGGATTACAGGCTTGATTCCATACGCGGCGCGGGGCATCACGATTTCATGCTGATCTACAAAATTTTCCGGGCGGACGAATGGGCCGCATTTGAGGCTGCGGGCACCACCCGTGGCGCGCCGATCGACCTTTCCGATGGCTATATCCACTTCTCTACCGCCGCGCAGGCCGCCGAAACCGCGGCCAAGCATTTCGCGGGCGCGGAGGGGCTGTTTCTCCTCGCGCTGGAGGCTGACGCTCTGGGCGATGCGCTGAAATGGGAAGTCTCTCGCGGCGGCGCGGAGTTCCCCCATCTTTATCGCGAAATGAAGCTGGACGAGGTGCTTTGGGCCAAACCGCTGCCGCTGAAGGATGGCCGCCACCAATTCCCGCAGGAGATGACATGAGCCATTATATCGACCCGGATCGCGCCCAGTTCGAAGCCTTCAAGGGGCTGGACCGCGACCAGCCCATCGAGATGCTGAACCTTGTGAAGTTCCACGACGCTGCCGCCTACCCCGAGGATCACGCGCTGTCCACATCCGGGCTGACGGGAGCCGAGGCTTACAGGAATTACGGCCGCGAAACCGCGCCGATCATCGCCCGCCTCGGCGCCGGTATCGTCTGGCGCGGCAACTGGCAGGCGACCCTCATCGGTCCGGGGGATGAGGTTTGGGACGAGATGTTCATCGCCCGCTACCCCACTGCTCATGCCTTTCTGGAGATGGTCACCGACCCCGATTACCGCAAGGCGGTCGTGCACCGTCAGGCCGCGGTTGAGACCTCGCGCCTGATCCGCACCAACCCTGCGAAAGGCGGAGCGAGTTTCGGATGAAGTTGACAGAAAAGCTGGCCCTTGCCGCCCTGCACCGCGTCGATCCCGAAACCGCACACGGGCTGTCGATCAAGGCACTGACATCGGGGTTCACACCGACGCCCGGCCCGGTGACTTCGCCGCGTCTGAAGACAACGCTTGCCGGGATCGAACTACCGAACCCGGTGGGTCTGGCGGCAGGGTTTGACAAGAACGCCGAGGCGCTGTTGCCGCTGTCACGCGCCGGTTTCGGGTTCATCGAGGTGGGCGCCGCAACGCCCCGCCCGCAGCCCGGCAACCCCAAACCGCGCCTGTTCCGCCTGACCGAGGATGGCGCTGCCATCAACCGCTTTGGCTTCAACAACGAAGGCATGGAGGTGATCGGCAAGCGCCTTTCGCAGCGTCCCCGCGATGCCGTCATCGGTCTGAACCTTGGCGCCAACAAGGACAGCGAAGACCGCGCTGCCGATTTCGCCCGGGTCCTGGCCCATTGCGGCGCGCATCTGGATTTCGCCACCGTCAATGTCTCCTCCCCCAATACCGAAAAACTGCGCGACCTGCAGGGCAAGGCGGCGCTGTCGGCGCTGCTGGCCGGGGTAATCGAGACCCGCGATGGTCTGCCCCGCCGGGTTCCCGTGTTCCTGAAGATCGCCCCCGATCTGGACCGCGCCGGGATCGAGGATATCGCCGCCGTGGCACTGGAAAGCGGCATCGACGCGGTGATCGCCACCAACACCACCCTGTCGCGCGAGGGCCTCAAAAGCGCCCATCGTGACGAAGCAGGCGGACTGTCCGGGGCGCCGCTGTTTGACCGCTCTACCCGGGTTCTGGCGCAGCTTTCAGAGCTGTTGCAAGACCGGGTACCGCTGATCGGGGTTGGCGGGATCAGCAACGCAGAACAAGCCTATGCAAAGATCTGTGCAGGGGCCTCGGCGGTGCAGTTCTACACGGCGATGGTCTTTGGCGGTCTGTCGCTGGCGGGCGATATCGCACGCGGGCTGGATGCCCTTTTGGCACGCGACGGCTTTGACAACGTCGCGCAAGCTGTTGGAACCACAAGAAAGGACTGGCTGTGATCACCTATTGGCACAATCCTCGCTGCTCAAAATCCCGCGCCGGTCTCGCCCTCTTGGAGGAGCGCGGCGCAGAGGCCGAAGTGCGGCAATATCTGAAAGACGCGCCCAGCCTGGAGGAAATCAAGACGGTGCAAGCCGCGCTGGACCTGCCTGCAATCGGCATGATGCGCACGGGCGAGAAAACTTTCAAGGAGCTGGGCCTCAGCAAGGACAGCGCCGAGGCGGATCTGCTCGCCGCAATGGCGGAACATCCGATCCTGATCGAACGCCCTATCGCCATCAAGGGTGACCGGGCCGTCATTGGCCGCCCGACCGAGGCTATCGAGGCGCTGCTTTAGGCGGCGACGCTGGCCTCCAACCGTGGATATCGAAGGGCAAGCGTGGCGGCCCGCGCCACGTTCAGCACCATCAATGCCCCCCAGAGGCCATGATTGCCAAACAGCGGCACCAGAACCAGCAGCGACACCACATAAAGCGTCACCGACTGGATCATCGCAACGCGCATATCCCGCGTCCATGTGGCGCCGATAAAGACACCATCGAGCATGTAACTGGCTACGCTCAGCACCGGCGCCAGCGCTGCCCAGAAGAGGAACAGCCGCGCCGTGCTGCGCACCTCGGGCGAGGTTGTCATCACATCGATGATCGTACCGCCGCCAAGCGCAAAGGCGAGCGACAGGACCACCGCCCCGCCAAGCGCCCAGAAAGACGCCAGCAAGGCCGCCCGGCGCATCCGGTCGCGGCTATTTGCGCCCACGGCGCCGCCCACCAGGGCCTCGGCAGAGAAGGCAAAGCCATCAAGCGCAAAGGCGGTGATCTCCAGAAACTGCAACAGCACCTGATTGGCCGCCAGTTGCACATCGCCAAGATCCGCGCCAATGAACAGGAAAGTGGTGAAGGAGCCGGTCAGCAGAACCGAGCGCACCATGATGTCGCCATTGACCTGCAGCATGCGGCGCAGCCTTGCGGGGTCGAATACCCGCCCCCAGTCGCGCCACTGATTGCCGCCAAAGGCGTCCCGGCACAGCCACAGCCCCAGCGCCAGGCCGCTCCATTCGGCGATCAGGGTCGCCGCCGCGACGCCCTCGACGCCCCAGTCAAGCCCCAGAACGAACCACAGATCCAGCAGGATATTGAGCCCGTTCATCCAGATCTGCAGGATGAAGACGCCGCGCGTCCGCTCCATCGCGATCAGCCAGCCCGTCACGGCATAGAGCGCAATTGTGGCAGGTGCCCCCCAGATCCGAATGGTCAGATACTCGCGCGCCAGCGTCTCCACCTCGGCGCTGGCCGGGGCCAGCGCAAAGGCACCCCAGAACAGAAGCGTCTGAAACACGATAAAGACACCACCGGCCAGTGCGGCCAGGATCAGTCCCCGCATCAAAAGAGCGCCGGTTTCAGCCATATCCCCGGCGCCACGCGCCTGCGCCGCAAGCCCGGTGGTGCCCATACGCAGAAACCCGAAGATCCAGTAGACGGTGGCCAGGATGACGGCACCAATACCCACGGCGCCAATCGGGGCCGCCTGCCCCATCTGCCCCACCACGCCGGTATCGACCGCGCCAAGGATCGGCACCGTCACGTTGGACAGCACGATCGGCACCGCGATCTTCAGAACCCGACTGTGGGTGATTGGCGCCTCGGACGCGGCAGTCATCGCGACACCCGGTTCAATCCTTTTTCACGGGATCCTGCGGGATCAGGAAATGGCCGGTGGCCTGCGCGAACAGCCGGTCCTTGTGATCCTGCCAGGCCTCGACATGGACCGAGGCATAGCGGCGCCCGGCCCGGTTCACCGTGGCCCGCGCATAGGCATCACGCGGCAGGCCAGATCGCAGGTAATCAACAGTGAAATCGATCGTCTTGGGCTGGCGCGGCAGTTTGCCTGCCGTCAGCTCATTCGGGTCCAGCTCACCGGATTCGATTTTCGGCCACAAATGCGCCCAGTTCAGTGTGACCACTGAGGTGACCTCAAGGAAAGCCGCCGTGACGCCGCCATGGATAGCAGGCAGGAACGGATTGCCGATCAGCTTCTCATCGAAGTTGAGGATCGCCGTCAGCTCATCCCCGCGCCGGTCAAAGGTAATCCCCAGAAAACGGATATAAGGCACGGCCTCGACAAGGGCGGCAAGGGCCGCATCGCGGCGCTGCTTGACCACCTGAACGGGTTCGGGTCGGGAACGGTTCAAAACCCTTTCTCCACTGTGAAGGCACCCGAAGCCGTAGCCACGGGGCGGTCGCTGTCGTCATCCATCGCAACCGCGCGGACAAAGGCGACGTTGCGGGTGATGTGATGGCAGGTGGCCCGAGTGACAATGGTCTGCCCCGGGGTCGCTGCCCGCATGTAATCGATACGCAGATCAATGGTTGCGGTGCCGCCGGGCGCCGAGGGATGGCTCATCACTGCCGCACCGCAGCAGGTGTCCATCACGGCCGAAACCGCGCCGCCATGAATAACGCCCGTTTCTGGATCACCGATCAGTTTTTCATCATAAGCCATGGTGATCTCGGCCATGCCATCGCCGATTTCGGTCAGCACCATGCCCAATTCACGGGCGTGGGGGATGGCTTCGATGAACTGGCGCGCCAGCTGGGTCTTATCCGCCATAGGGGCGTTCCCTTTGATCTGTTTGGTCTTTGTATGCGCAACCTTGGCCCTGCCCGCCCCAAAGCGCAACCCCGTGATCACAGCGCTCCGTGACGTCGGATGAAGTTGCCTGCTGCGGGTGCTTGCACTGTTTGCCGCAGTTGCATAGGTTCGCGGCCAAGGGGAGAAAGTGGATGACCGAAGCCAGATTGTCATTCAAGGAAATGTGCGCTGCGTTCGACGTGACACCGCGTACATTGCGCTATTACGAGTACATCGAGCTGCTGCAGCCCGATCGCGAAGGGCGGTCGCGGTTCTACGGCCCGCGCGAAAAGGCGCGGATGAAGCTGATCCTGCGCGGACGCCGGTTCGGCTTTCAGCTTGAAGAGATCAGGCAATGGCTGCTGATCCGCGAAAACGAAGGCGATCAGGCACAAATGCAGGCTTTTGTGGAGATGGCGGACCGGCAGATGATCGAGCTGCAAAAGCAGCGCGAACAGCTGGATGAGGCCATGGAAGAGCTGAGCGCCCTGCGCGTCACCACCTTGGCGCTGGCAAAGTAAAACTCAAATACCCGTTTCGGCGGCTCTGGGACCACCGGCTTCACATGCATAACTGTGGAGCGCCGTTGGGCTGTCCGCTCTGCATGTCCTACGCGCGGAACAGGATTCGCTGCGCCGCCGCATCGAATCCCTCAAAACCGACCTGAATCCCGCCTTTACCCCTGCCCCGGATCCGCATTTCGTCGGATTTTTCGGGCGTCCCGCGGTCCGACGCCGCGTCACAAATGGCTCTCTCCACGTCACCCACGCATGTGACGCAGCGTACAGCTTACGTAAACGTCAAGAAGATGTTGTAAAACACGCCTCAGCTGTTCAATTTTAGGCTGCACCCAGCAGTCAAGAGTGACGACGATGACCGAAGAGACAAAATCCATCCGTCAGATGTGCGATGAGTTCGACGTGACTCCGCGCACCCTGCGGTTTTACGAAGCCAAGGAACTGTTGTTCCCGATCCGCGACGGCCAGAAACGCCTGTTCACCAAACGGGACGGCGCACGCCTGAAACTGATCCTGCGCGGAAAACGGTTTGGCTTCAGCCTTGAGGAAATCCGCCAGCTTCTGGACCTTTATCACATCGGGGACCAGCAGCTGACGCAGCTGTCGCGCACCTATGATGTTGCCTGCGAACGGCTCGCCGATATGGAACGCCAGCGGGACGAGTTGAACGAAGCGATCGAAGATCTGCAACAGCAGCTGAAATGGGGCGAAAGTGTCATCGCCTCGATGAAATCCGAACAGGAGGCTGCCGAATAACCGGTTGCCCCGCCCCGGCCTTCCGCCCTTCGGGAGGTCACGCCAGACAAACACTGAAGAAATTCAACGAGGACCGCGATGCCCGTTTACAATGCTCCCACCAAGGACACCCAGTTCATCCTGCACGATGTCTTGAAAGTCTCCGAGGCCGCCACGCCGGGATATAGCGAGTTGGAACGCGATTTCACCGGCGCCATTCTGGAAGAGGCTGGTAAGATCAGCTCCGAGGTTCTGCACCCGCTGAACGTGGTGGGTGATACCGAAGGCTGCCGCCTGGAAAACGGGATTGTCTACACCCCAACCGGCTTCAAGGACGCCTTTGAGCAGGTCAAGGAAGGCGGCTGGACCGGTCTGGATATGCCGGAACAATACGGCGGCCAGAACATGCCTTATGTGCTGGGCACCGCGGTGGGTGAGCTGTTCTCCTCGGCCAACCAGGCATTTGTGATGTATCAGGGCCTCACCCATGGCGCCGCCTCGGCGATCCTGGCGCATGGGACCGACGCGCAGAAAGACACCTACCTGCCCAAGATGGTGTCCTGCGAATGGACCGGCACCATGAACCTGACCGAACCGCATTGCGGCACCGATCTGGGTCTGATGCGCACCAAGGCAGAACCGCAGGCAGATGGCACCTACAAGGTGTCAGGCCAGAAGATCTTTATCTCGGCTGGCGATCACGACATGTCCGATAACGTGATCCATTTGGTTCTGGCCAAGATCCCCGGCGGCCCCGAGGGTATCAAGGGCGTCAGCCTGTTCATCGTCCCGAAATTCATCGTCAACGAAGACGGCTCGGTCGGCGAACGCAATGGCGTCTCGGTGGGCAACATCGAAAAGAAGATGGGCATCCACGGCAACTCGACCTGTGTGATGAACTATGACGAGGCGACCGGCTACCTCCTTGGCACCGAGCACAAGGGCATGCGCGCCATGTTCACCATGATGAACGAAGCCCGTCTGGGTGTCGGCATGCAGGGCGTTGCCCAGGCCGAGGCTGCCTACCAGAACGCTGTTGAATACGCCAAGGACCGCCTCCAGGGCCGTGACGTGACCGGCGTCAAGAACCCCGATGGCCCGGCCGATCCGCTGATCGTACACCCGGACATCCGCCGCAGCCTGATGGATCAGAAAAGCTTTGTCGAAGGGGGCCGTGCCTTCCTTCTGTGGGGCGCAACCATGATCGACAAGGCGCACCGCGACGGTGACAAGGACGCCGACGGTCTGGTCTCGCTCTTGACCCCGGTGATCAAGGGCTTCCTGACCGACGAAGGCTACGACATGACCGTGAAGGCCCAGCAGGTCTATGGCGGCCACGGCTATATCGAAGAACACGGGATGAGCCAGTACACCCGCGACGCCCGTATCGCGCAGATCTACGAAGGGGCAAACGGCGTTCAGGCGCTGGATCTGGTGGGCCGCAAGCTGGCGCAGGACGGTGGCAAGCACGTCATGGCCTTCTTTGAGCTGGTGAAAAATTTCTGCAAGGAAAACGCTGGTATCTCCGAGGATTACGCCAAGGACTTCATTGAGCCCCTGAAGGCCGCCTCCAAGGATCTTCAGGCCGCGGGCATGTATTTCATGCAGAACGGCATGAAGAACCCCAACAACGCGCTCTCTGGCTCTTATGACTTCATGCACATGTTCGGTCATGTCTGCCTTGGCCTGATGTGGGCGCAGATGGCAAAGGCGGCGCATGAGGCGCTGGAGGCCGGAACCTCTGACGCGGCGTTCTACGAGACAAAGCTGACCACCGGCCGTTACTACATGGCACGGCGCCTGCCCGCCACGCAGCTGCACCTTGTGCGCATCCAGAGCGGTGCGGATACGGTGATGGCGCTGGACGCGGCAAGCTTCTGATCCTTTGCCGGGGCGTTCCAACCGGGACGCCCTGCTTTGCCTTCCCTTCCGGCCCGGTGCCCAGACCAAAAGGACCACCGAACCATGCCCAAACGGTTCCGCCTGACCCGCCGCTTTCCGGTTGCCATGACCGAGGATGGTTATCGCAGGCTGAAACGTTTTGCCCATGAGGCCGGGTTGGACGAAGGCGAGGCGCTGTCATTCCTTTTTGAGAATTTCGACAGCGTCACCGACAGCGAAAACCTGACCCACCGGCTGCGTCTGTTCAACAGCGCGCTGGAGGACAGAAAACGATAGGCACGCCGCAACGACGCGTGCTGAAAGGGAGAGACATGAGCACCGAGACCCGTTCCGCCTGGATGACAGACGAGCATCAGATGCTGGCCGACATGACGGCGCAGTTCATCACCAACGAATGGATGCCCAAATACGAAAAATGGCGCAAACAGGGGATGATGGACCGCGAGACGTGGAACCAGGCCGGTGAATTGGGGCTTCTCTGCCCCTCGATCCCCGAGGAATACGGCGGCGCGGGCGGTGATTTCGGGCACGAGGCCGCGATCCTGATCGAAGGCAGCCGCGCCAATCTGGCGAGCTGGGGCCATGGCATCCATTCCGGCATCGTTGCGCATTACATCCTTGAGTACGGCACAGAAGAGCAGAAGAAACGCTGGCTCCCCAAGATGGTCTCGGGGGAACTGGTCGGCGCGCTGGCGATGACCGAACCCTCGACCGGATCTGACGTGCAGCGGATCAAGACCAAGGCGATCCGCGATGGCAACGCCTACCGTCTGTCCGGGCAGAAAACCTTCATCACCAATGGTCAGCACGCCAACCTAATTCTTGTTGCCGCCAAGACCGATCCGGCGCAGGGCTCCAAGGGCGTGTCGCTGGTGGCGCTTGAAACCGACGGTGCCGAGGGCTTCCAGCGTGGGCGCAACCTCGACAAGGTGGGCCTGCATGCTGCCGATACCTCCGAGCTGTTCTTCGACAACGTCGAAATCCCGCCGGAAAACATCCTTGGCCAGGAAGAGGGCAAGGGCTTCTATCAGATGATGCAGCAACTGCCGCAGGAACGTCTGATCATCGCCTGCGGCGCCGTCGGCGCCATGGAAGGCGCGGTCGAGCGCACCATCGCCTATTGCAAGGAACGCGAGGCCTTTGGCGGCCCGCTGACCCAATTCCAGAACACCCGTTTCAAACTGGTGGAATGCCTGACCAAAACCAAAGTGGCGCGCGCCTTCCTGGATGAATGCATGGCCGAGCATCTGGAAGGCAAGCTGACCGTCGAAAAGGCGGCGATGGCGAAATACTGGACCACCGACACGCAAGGCGAAGTGCTGGATGAATGCGTCCAGATGCACGGCGGTTATGGCTTCATGCAGGAATATGCCGTCGCGGAAATGTGGGCTGACGCCCGGGTGCAGCGCATCTACGGTGGCACCAATGAAATCATGAAAGAACTGATTTCGCGCAGCCTTTGATCTGCTGAACTCCCTGGGAGGATTTGAAAGATGACCATCAAACTGCACTGTTTCGGAGAAAGCGGTAACGCCTATAAGGCCGCCTTGGCGCTTGAGCTGTCGGGCCTTGAGTGGGAGCCTGTCTTTGTTGATTTCTTTGCCGGGGTGAACCGCACGCCGGAATTCCGGGAAATGAACGTGATGGGCGAAGCACCGGTGCTGGAAGACGGCGACATGCGCCTGACCCAGTCAGGCGCCATCCAGCAGTATATCACCGACAAAACGGGAAAATTCGGCGGCGCGCCGGAGGACAAATACGAGGTGCTGCGCTGGGTTCTGTGGGATAACCACAAACTCTCCAGCCAGGCGGGCATGACCCGGTTCCTGATGAACTTCCTGCCCGAAGACAAACGCCCCGACCAGGTGATCGGCTTCATGCAGGGACGGCTCAAGGCCGCCTATGCAACGCTGAACGCCCATCTGGACGGACGTGACTGGATCGTTGGCGATGGGATCACCAATGCTGACCTTTCCTGCTGCGGCTACCTTTATTATCCCGAACCCTTCGGCTTTGACCGCGCCGAATGGCCCCATATCGACGCCTGGCTGACCCGTCTCAGCGAAACGCCCGGCTGGAAACACCCCTATGATCTGATGCCCGGCAACCCGTCGGACCGAGCTTGAGGAGATACTTATGACCGAAGCTTATATCTATGACGCGATCCGCACCCCGCGCGGAAAGGGCCGCAAGGACGGCTCCCTGCACGAGGTGACCTCGGTGCGCCTGTCCGCGCTGACACTGAACGCCCTGAAGGCGCGCAACAACCTGGATGGTCACGCCGTCGAGGACGTGATCTGGGGCAACGTCACCCAGGTGATGGAACAGGGCGGCTGCCTTGCACGCACCGCGGTTCTGGCCTCGGATCTGGACGAAAGCATTCCGGGCCTCGCCATCAACCGTTTCTGCGCCTCGGGCATGGAGGCCGTGAACCTGGCCTCCAACCAGGTGAAGGGCGGCGCAGGCAAGGCCTATATCGCTGGCGGCGTTGAGATGATGGGCCGCGTTGCCATGGGCAGCGATGGCGCGGCCATCGCCGTGGATCCCTCGGTTGCGATGGAAACCTATTTCGTCCCGCAAGGCATCTCGGCCGATATCATCGCCACAGAATACGGCTTTTCGCGTGAGCAGGCCGATGCGCTGGCCGTTGAATCGCAGCGCCGCGCCAAGGAAGCCTGGGACGATGGCCGTTTCGACAAGTCGGTGATCGCCGTCACCGATCAGAACGGTCTGACCATTCTGGACCGCGACGAATACATGCGCCCCCAGACCGACATGCAGAGCCTTGGTGCGTTGAACCCTTCGTTCCAGATGATGGGTGAACAGATGCCCGGCTTTGATGCTGTGGCAAAGCTGAAGTACCCGCACCTGGAGCGGATCAACCATATCCACCACGCGGGCAACTCCTCTGGCATCGTCGATGGCGCTGCCGCCGTTCTGATCGGCAACAAGGAGTTCGGCGAGGAATACGGCCTGAAACCCCGCGCCCGCATCAAGGCGACGACCAAGATCGGCACCGATCCCACCATCATGCTGACCGGCCCCGTGCCCGCAACGCAGAAGATCCTTGCCGACAACGGCATGGCAATCGGCGACATCGACCTGTTCGAAGTGAACGAAGCCTTCGCCTCGGTCGTGCTGCGCTTCCAGCAGGCGTTTGACGTGGACCCTGCCATCGTGAACCCCAACGGCGGCTCCATCGCCATGGGCCACCCGCTGGGCGCCACCGGCGCGATGATCATCGGCACGCTGCTGGACGAGTTGGAGCGCACCGACAAGGAAGTTGGTCTCGCGACGCTCTGCATCGCATCCGGCATGGGTGCCGCCACCATCATCGAGCGCGTCTGATGCCCAAGCTGAACCTGGCCGATATCCCCTGGCGGACCGGCTCCGCCTACCCCGGCAAGCTGGCAGAGGCGGTCGCAGGTCGCTCCAGCCAGCGCTTGGGCGATGCGGGTGGCCTCACGCAGTTTGGCGTGAACCTTGTTCAGCTGGAACCGGGTGGCCTGTCGTCCTTGCGCCACTACCACATGGAGCAGGACGAATTCCTGATGGTCACATCCGGCGTCTGCACCCTGATCGATGATCACGGGGAAACCGAGCTGCACCCCGGCGACTGCGCCACTTTTCCTGCAGGAGATGCCAACGGCCATCACCTGAAAAACAACACCGACGCGCCGGCCACCTTCCTGGTGGTGGGCACGCGCACCGAAACAGAGACCGCTTATTACAGCGACATAGACATGATGGTGAAGGACGACGCCAATGGCTTCAACTTCACCCGCAAGGACGGCAGCCCGATGACGGCTGACCAGATCGGAGACGAAACATGACTGAGTTTACGCTTTCCAAGGACGCCGACGGCGTCGCAACCATCACCTGGGACGTGCCGGGCAAGACCATGAACGTGATGTCCTTTGACGGGCTCATGGAACTGGAAGCCGCCATCGACGACGCATTGGCCGACGACGCGGTCAAAGGCATCGTGATCACCTCGGGCAAGGAAGGTTCCTTTGCCGGCGGCATGGACCTGAACCTGCTGGCGGTGATGAAGGAAGAAGCCGGAGACGATCCCGCACGCGGCGTCTTTGACGGCATCATGAAAATGCATGCCCTACTGCGCAAGATCGAGCTGGCAGGCATGGACCCCAAGACCAAGAAGGGCGGCAAGCCGATTGCCACCGCCCTGCCCGGCACCGCCGCGGGCATCGGCATGGAGCTGCCGCTGTCCACGCACCGCGTCTTTGCCGCGGAAAACCCCAAGGCGAAATATGGTCTTCCGGAAATCCTGATCGGTATCTTCCCCGGCGCCGGCGGCACCACCCGCATGGTACGCAAGGTGGGCGCCATCGCAGCCGCACCGCTGCTGCTCGAAGGCAAGATGCTGGACGCGAAAAAGGCCAAGAGTGCCGGTTATATCGATGAGATCGCAGCCGATCCCGTCGCCGCCGCGAAAGAATGGGTGCTGAATGCCAAACCCGCAGACCTTGTTAAACCCTGGGATGCCAAGGGCTACAAGATGCCCGGCGGCGCGCCCTATCACCCGGCTGGTTTTATGAACTTCGTTGGCGCTTCGGCGATGATCAACGGCAAGACGCAAGGCGCCTTCCCGGCGGCCAAGGCGCTGCTCTCGGCGGTCTATGAAGGCGCGCTCGTCGATTTCGACACGGCATTGAAGATCGAGGCCCGCTGGTTCACCTCCGTGATCATGAACCCCTCCTCGGGCGCGATGATCCGTTCGCTGTTCCTCAACAAGGAAGCCCTGGAAAAAGGTGCCGTGCGGCCCAAGGACGTGCCCGATCAGCGCGTCAAGAAACTCGGCGTTCTGGGTGCGGGCATGATGGGCGCGGGCATTGCGCTGGTTTCGGCGCAGGCCGGTATGGAAGTGGTTCTGGTGGACCGCGATCAGGCCGCAGCCGACAAGGGCAAGGCCTATACCGAAGCCTATCTCGACAAGGGCATCAAGCGCGGCAAGGTCACTGCCGAGAAGAAAGAGGCGATGCTGGGCCTGATCAATGCAACGCCGGATCTGGACGCGTTGAAGGGCTGCGATCTGATCATCGAAGCGGTATTCGAAGATCCAGCCGTCAAGGCCGAGATGACCCAGAAGGTCGAGGCGGTCATCCCCGAGGATTGTATCTTTGCCTCCAACACCTCGACCCTGCCGATCACCGATCTGGCCAAGGCGTCGAGCCGTCCTGAGCAGTTCATCGGCATCCACTTCTTCTCTCCGGTTGAGAAGATGCTGCTGGTTGAGATCATCAAGGGCAAGGAAACCGGTGATCGCGCGGTGGCCAAGGCGCTCGACTATGTGCGCCAGATCCGCAAGACCCCGATCGTGGTGAATGATGCGCGTTTCTTCTACGCCAACCGCTGCATCATTCCCTATATCAACGAAGGTCTGCGTATGATCACCGAGGGCGTGTCGCCCGTGCTGATCGACAATGCAGCGCGTCAGCTGGGCTTCCCGGTGGGTCCGATCCAGCTCAACGACGAGACCTCGATCGACCTGGGTGCCAAGATCGCCCGCGCAACCAAGGCTGCCATGGGCGACGCCTATCCCGACAGCCCGGCGGATGATCTGATCTTCTGGATGGAAGGTCTGGGTCGTCTGGGCCGCAAATCCAATGCCGGCTTCTTCGACTATGACGAAAAGGGCAAGCGGGTCGAATACTGGAAAGGCATGCAGGAGAAATACCCGCTGGCCGAAGACCAGCCCGATCTGATCGAAGTGCAGGAACGCCTGATGTTTGCGCAGGTGCTGGAAGCCGTGCGCGCGCTGGAAGAAGGCGTTCTGATGGATATTCGCGAAGGCGACGTGGGCGCAATCCTGGCTTGGGGCTTTGCGCCTTGGTCCGGCGGCCCGCTCAGCTGGCTCGACATCATCGGCACGCCCTATGCTGCCGAACGCTGCGATCAGCTGACCGAAGCCTACGGTGAACGATTTACCTGCCCGGCTTTGCTGCGGGAGATGGCGGAGAAGGGTCAGACCTTCTATGGCCGGTTCAATCCGGATGCAGCCGCCGCTGCTTAAGATTGGGCACTCAACAAACGAAATGGCCGACCCCAAACCGGGTCGGCCATTTTTGTTTCTTGGTAAGGCTTTATAGTAAAATATAAGCCCTGACCGGCTCACCCAGTTTTTTATCGGGCGAAACCTCAGATCAGGGACGGAGCTCCCGAAGGGTCAGACGGAGCTCCCGAAGGGTCAATCGTGGGGCCAGCACCAAAACCCCCAAGTTGCTCTGCTGCAGCCATGGCCAGCACAAGATCGCGCGCCTCGGCTGCCGACAGCACATTGTAGAACTCAGGTGCGGCGGCGCCATTCAGCAGATCGCCTTGCATCGGTGCAAAGCCAAGGAAGCCAGCCTCCACATAGATCACCTCGTCCCGGGCAAAGCGGGGGATGATCAACTCCATCCGCTCGCCTGGATGCAGGCGGCGGATACCGCGATAGCCGTCCAGCGCACAGGCGGGAACCACGGCAAAGGGATCGCCATGGGCGTCCTCGACCAGATCACTTTCTATCAGAACGCCCTGATCCGGCATCAGATACATCGGCACGCGGTTGTTCAGCGCGTCCTGCGGCACCAGCAGTGGGCAGAACACCGGATCCACGTCGCCTTCACCCACCAGCACCGTTTCGCGCCGCACTTCGACCAGTGGCTGCATGCCATGATCAAAGGTCAAAAGCTGGTCGCCGACAGTCAACGCCTCGACCGGGCGCCAGCCCAGGTTCGACGCCGCATGGGTTCCGGCCAGAAAACCACCCTGCCCAACCGACACCATCGGCGCCGCGCCCTCGGAAAAAGGGTTGCTGCGTTTCTGGAACCAATCAAGCATCTGCGATCCTTTCCGGCCTTTCGGTCCGGGGTGCCTGTCCCCTGCGCCGTTTAGCCTGTTACATCCGTTTCGCGCGGGCGGTTTTGCCCGTCTTAAACAGAGGTAAAGGTTAAACGTTAAAAGAATATTCAAATTGTTCGATTTCTTCAGCGCAGCTTGCCGCCAGTGCGGCGCGACTTTGAGGATCGTAATATTCCCGCCAATCCCGCGCCCGGACCGAGGCATTGGCCCGCTCTAGGTCCAGCCGAAAGCCGAGATGATCAAACAGCGGCTCAGCATCCTTCTCAAAATACTCGATGCGGATATAGGCCTGACACTGTTCGCTCCCGTCCGCATGGCGCATGTAGGAACGCGGCGGATGCGCACGAAACGCCGAAAGCGTATCGGAATGCAGGATAAATTCGCGGAAATCCAAGGCCTTGGATCGCGTGACTGCGGGATGATCGAACGTCTGGTCCCGCAGCCAGTGGTAATAGCTGACCGCCCGATCAAAGGGATTGCGCACCAGAGTAAAGGCAAAAAGGCCCCTCATCTGGTCCTCCGGCAGCAGCCCTTCGATATCTGCGAGGGTGGAATGTTTCCACAACCTACCCCGCGTCTGCACGTCCTTCAGCCGCCGCCGCCGGTTGCGCGCCTTGGGCGTATCCCCCAGCATCATGTCGTCCTTCATCGCCCGCGCCTCCAGCGCCAACGACAGAGAGGTGCCCCCGGTTTTTGGGATATGAATAAAAACGAAGTTGCGGCCGGGGGACAGGATCATGACCCCAGCCTATGCAGTTGCGGACAAAAAGAAAACGGCGGAGCGCTGCGATTTACGATCCGCGCAGGGCCAGTGTAGCCCCGGCCAGCACAATCAGTCCGATCCCCGCCATCTGCAGCAGATCCAGCGTCTGACCGAACACAAGCCAGGCAAAGGCGGGTCCGACGATGATCACCGAATATTCGAAGACTGCAACATAAGACGCCTCGCCCTGCTGATAGGCCTTGGTGATCAGGAACACCCCGACGACCGAAGCCATCCCCTGTAGCAGCAGCCAATGCGAAATCTCCCACACTGGCCAAACCCAGCCCCGGGTCACAAACCCATCGGCGCCCTCGGCCACTGGCAGTGGCCAGATCGTGAGCCCGCCTAGGGCCACAGCCCCGATCACCGCCTGCACCAGCAGCATGGCAAAGAGCATCGACACCGTGCTTTCGCCCCGGCACATCAGCCCGGTCGCCATAGATCCCAGCGCGTAGAACAGCCCGCCACAGATCGGCAGCAGGATCAGCCAGTCGAAATCGGACAGGTCCGGCTGCAACACGCACAGCACACCGACAAACCCCAGCACCACCGCCCCGATGCGGACCGGGCCAATACGGTGCTTCAGGAACAGCACCGAGATCAGCACGATCAGGATCGGCGAGGTGAAGAGCCCGGCCAGCGCCTGCGCCAGCGGCATCAGCGCGACGGCTGAAAAGTAGAACACCATCGACACCGCCACCAGAAAGCCCCGCAGCGCCACCGGCCCCAGCCGCTGAGGCCGTAGCCCGCCCAGGCCGGCACGCATCATGACCCAGATCAACGGCAGGGTGATGACCGTACGCAACAAGTAGAACTGCCAGATTCCGATCTGCTCCGCCATGAGCGGCACGGCATTGTCACTGATACCGATGATGGCCATGGCGGCCAGCATCGCCTGCGCGGCTGTGGTCTGGCTGCCTGCCACGCCAGGGGGAATGGTCAATTGTTTCATATCTCTTTCAATGAAAGTAACTTTCGGCAATATCTGTCCTCTAAGCGACACGGCGCAGAATCATGGGAGGAAAATTCATGGGCTGGATGCAGGATGAAACGGGACTGGAAAAAAATGCGGCAAACTATGTTCCGCTGACCCCGCTGTCGCATCTGCGTCGGGCCGCGCATGTGTTTTCGGACGTTCCGGCGGTGGTCTATGGCAAGCACCGCAAGACCTATGCCGCCTATTACGACCGCTGCACGCGGCTGGCCTCGGCGCTGGCGGGGATGGGCGTGAAACCGGGCGATGTGGTCGCAACGCTGATCCCCAACCTGCCCGCCCAGGCCGAAGCGCATTTTGGCGTGCCCGCCTGCGGCGCCGTCCTCAACACCATCAACACCCGCCTGGATGTGGACACGGTCGCCTATATCTTTGAGCATGGCGAGGCCAAGGTCGCGCTGGTGGACAGCGAATTCCTGGCCCTCGCCGAAGCGGCCAAGGAGCGGATGGAGGGCGACGGACCGATCCTGATCGAAGTGCCGGACACCGAGGCGGGCTTTACCCCGTCGGGCCGCTATTCCGTTTATGAGGACGTGCTAGGCAATGCAGCGCATGATTTCGACTGGATCATGCCCGAGGACGAATGGGAAAGCCTGGCGCTGAACTATACCTCTGGCACCACGGGACGTCCCAAGGGGGTCGTCTATCATCACCGCGGCGCCTACCTGATGACCATGGGCACGGTGATCTCCTGGCGCATGGTGATGCACCCGGTCTACCTGACCATCGTGCCACTGTTTCACTGCAACGGCTGGAACCACACATGGATGATGCCGGTTCTGGGCGGCACGCTGGTCTGCTGCCGCAACATTACCGCGTCTGCTGTCTATAACGCGATTGCGGATGAAGGCGTCACACATTTCGGCGGCGCGCCCATTGTGCTCAACACCATCGTCAACGCCAAGGAAGAGGACCGCCGCGACTTTGACCACACGGTCGAGGTCTTTACCGCCGGCGCCCCGCCTGCCCCGGCAACGCTGGAGAAAATCGAAAAGCTCGGCTTTCACGTGACGCAGGTCTATGGCCTCACCGAGACCTATGGCCATGTCACCGAATGCCTGTGGAAAGGTGGCAGCTGGGACACGCTGGACCAACAGGGCCGAGCCGCGATCAAGGCGCGTCAGGGCGTTGCCTTCCCGATGATGGACCATATCACCGTCGTGGATGACGACATGCATCAGATCCCGATGAATGCCAAGGATCAGGGCGAAATCGTCATGCGCGGCAATTCGGTGATGAAGGGGTATCTGAAAAACCCCGAGGCCACCGCCGAGAGCTTCAAAGGTGGCTACTTCCATTCGGGCGATATCGCGATCCAGCACCCCGATGGCTATATCCAGATCGCCGACCGTGCCAAGGACATCATCATTTCCGGCGGTGAGAATATCTCCTCGGTCGAGGTAGAGGGCGTGCTGATGGCCCACCCGGATGTCAATCTGGCTGCCGTTGTGGCCAAGCAGGACGACAAATGGGGAGAGGTTCCCTGCGCCTTTGTCGAGCTGAAAGAAGGCGCATCTGTGGATGAGGCCGGGCTGATCGCCTTCTCCCGCGAGACGCTGGCTGGGTTCAAGGCGCCCAAAAAGGTGGTGTTCCAGGAGTTGCCCAAGACATCGACCGGGAAAATCCAGAAATTTGAGCTGCGCAAGATCGCAAACGGTCAATAATATCGGCACCGGCGGGCCTGCCCGTCGGTTGCCTCTTGCATTCACCAAGTCTTATTCTTATTTTTGAATATGAAGGCGCCGCAGGGCGCGCGTATCAGAAAGGATAAGACATGACGATCAACAAAGCGGTTATGGCGCTTGCCGGTTTCATGGTGTTGCTGTCCGTGGTGCTGACGCAATTCGTGTCGCCCAACTGGGTCTGGCTGACGGTCTTTGTCGGCGCCAACCTGTTTCAATCGGCCTTCACCGGCTTTTGCCCGGCGGCGATGATCTTTGCCCGTATGGGTTTGAAACCCGCGTGAGGCACGGCGGTCGCTAAGGCACCCCACTGAGTTGTGAAATCTGCGGCAAAGCGGTTTGCTGCCTTGCCGTGAGGCATGCTATCCTGCGGCAAACAGAACAACCGCAATGATACGGGCAGGCTGAATGACCGCACTCAGGGACTTCGAACGGCTGGAGGCTGCGGGTTTGTGGCGCGCAGCCCCTGATGCGCAGCGCCGGGATGTGATCATCTCGGTTGGGGATGCGACCCTCACCATTACCGACATGAGCGACCGCCCACTGGCGCATTGGTCCTTGGCGGCGGTCGAACGTGCCAACCCCGGCGAATTCCCGGCGATCTTTCATCCCGATGGCGATCCCGGTGAAACGCTGGAGATCGCAGAAGACGAAACCACCATGCTCGAGGCGATCGACAAGGTACGGGCCGCCATTGATAGGCGCCGTCCGCATCCCGGGCGCCTGCGCGCGGCAAGCGTCCTTGCCAGTCTGGTCGTCCTTGCGCTGGTGGTATTTCTATGGCTGCCGAGCGCGCTGCAGAACCACGCCGTCAGCGTTGTGCCCGATATCAAGCGCAAGGCGCTGGGTCAGGCGCTGCTTGGCCGGATTGAGCGAGTTACCGGTCAGGCCTGCAGCACGGCGGACACGGTGCCCATTCTGGAAAAACTCGCGCTGCGCACAGGCGTGCGCCGTCTTGTTGTGTTCCGCTCTGGCCTTGCCACCAGCCTGCACCTGCCGGGTGGTATCGTTCTTTTGAACCGGACGTTTGTCGAGGATCACGAAGACCCTGCCGTGGCAGCAGGAGCCGTTTTGGCCGAACGGGCCCGGGCCGAGGCGCAGGACCCGCTGGCAGAACTGCTGGCATCAGGCGGTGTGCTGGCCTCTTTCCGGCTTCTGACCACGGGACAGCTGAAACGCGAGACACTCGATCACTATGTTGAAACGGTTCTCAGCACACCGCGCCCCGAGGTTGCGGATGAGACGCTGCTGGCCGAATTTGCCCGCACCGCGATCCCGTCCACCCCTTACGCCTATGCGCTAGATATCACCGGAGAGACCACCATCGGGCTGATTGAGGCCGATCCGATGGCAGGCCGGGTTCTGGAACCGGTTCTCAATGACCGCGACTGGGTGCGCCTACAGAACATCTGCAGCTAACCCCAGGAAGACACAAAAACGCCCGGGCCAACGGCCCGGGCGCGACGGATTACCCTGCGCGCAAAAAGCGAGTTAGCCCGCCATGAGCTCCTGACCAAAATCATCGTCATAGCCCTGCCCCGCGAGATCCCAATCACCATGGGCACTGGGCGTTGGAGCCGAAGCGAAAGACGAAGACGAGGGTTTGAACTGCGCAACCAGTTGCGCCAGCTCGGTCGCGGCCTGCTGCAACGACTTGCCCTGCTCACTGGACTTCAGAACCATGCTCGCGTTCTGCTGCGTCACCCTGTCCAGCTCGGTCATGCCCGAGTTGATCTCGGAGATGGTCGAGGCCTGCTCACCGGATGACTCCGCGATCTGGCTGGCCAGGGTCGACACCGACTGGATCTTGGTGATAATCTCGTCCAGAGATTTACCAGCCTCATCAACCAGTTCTACGCCGATCTTGACCTTTTCCGAGCTGCTCTGGATCAGTTCCCGGATCTCATTGGCCGAATTGGCCGATTTCAGCGCAAGGGAGCGCACTTCGGAGGCCACCACGGCAAAACCACGGCCGGCCTCGCCCGCACGCGCCGCCTCAACCCCAGCATTCAGCGCCAGCAGATTGGTCTGGAACGAGATATCGTCGATCACGCTGTTGATCTCCGAAATCTTGCCCGAGGCCTCATTGATCTCCTGCATGGCCACGACGGTCCGCTTCACGATATCGCCGCTGCGCATCGCCTCGCTGGTGGTTTCGGCAATAGTGCCTTCGACCGCTTTGGTCTGTTCGGTGGCGGATTGAACATTGGAGGTGATATTGTCCAGTGCAGCCGCAGTTTCTTCCAGGGTCGCCGCCTGATTTTCGGTGCGGCGGGACAGCTCGTCCGTGCCAACCGCCATCTCACCGATCTGACCTTCAATATCTCCGACCGTGCTCAGCACCCGCCCGATCACGTCATCCAATGCTTCGGCAGTCTGGTTAAAATCGGAGCGCAGCGCGGCATATTCGGCGCTCATTTCCTTGGTAATCCGGTATCCGAGGTTGCCCTTGGACAGGTTGTTCAGACCGTTCGCCAGCTCCTGAACCACATCTGCCTGCTCCTTCGCGGCAGCGCGGGACTGCCCCTCAAGCTCGGCATTGGCGCGCATCGCCTCGACGAATTCGACAACCGCAGCAGCCAGACGCCCCAACTCGTCGCCTCGCGCCTTTTCCGGAACCGCGCTGTCGGTGTCACCATTGCGCAGCGCATCGATACGATCAACGATCCGGTCCAGCGGACGCGTGACCGAGGCCGCGGAGAAATAGACGATCAGGCCAATTGCAAGGCAGATCGCAAGACCGATGACCGCCGACTGCAGATAGAGAGCAGAGACGGTGTCCTGGATCGCGCTGTTGTCAAAACCCATCACCATTTCACCCACAACGGTGCCATCGGTGAGGGAGATCGGAAACTTGACGTAGACCACTTGATTGACCTCGGTGGTCTTCTCTTCCTGCGGATCCGCCAGCAGGGTTTCCACTGCCCCGGTAACTTCCGCGCGCCGGTCCTCGCTCACGAACACCTCGGTAAAGGTCTCACCATCGACCACGACCTGCGCGAACAGAGCGTTTTCCATATCCGCCACGCCCTGGATTACCCCCTGCGCCGCATCACTGTTGAAATCCCAGACCGCCGCAGCGACCGGAGGCCCGACAAACCGTTGCGCCAGCCCGACCTCATCCTCGAAGGCGTCAATCAAGGCGCTGCTGTGCTTGGACGCCCAGAAGACGGTGTAAGCAATGTTCGATACAACAATGCAGGCGAGGATGGGCAGCAGCAGTTTCTTCTTGATGGACATGCCCAAGAAACGTGAAAGCTGGCGTTTCATTATGGTGCTCCGGTTTGGTGACGAACGTGTCAGTGATCTTGAGGCCAGGCTGCATGCAGAGCTGCGTACACCCCCGGCAAGCAGGGTTCCGGGTTCAAAAATTCTTTTTGGAGGCGCCACGCATGGCGCCCCGTTTTCCCGAAGGAGAGGTTTTGCGCCTGCCACACGCAAAGGGGTCGTTCCCCCGCGAAGGCAGATTGCACAGGGTGGCAGGCGCGGGCCGGGTTAGACCAACACGCCTGCTACCACTGCGGATCAGAAGGACATGTAGTTGTCTTCCAGCGCGTCCCGGTATTTGTCGGTCCAGCGGGTGTTGATCTCCTGGATGGTTCCATCTGCTTCCAGCTCACCAAAGCAGCGGTCGAAATCAGCGGCAATCGCCGGATCTCGGAAGCTCATGACATAGGGGCTGGGTTCAAAGATGGCACGGAATTCAAGCGGCTGGCTGGCGTCGACACCAGCGGAAGAACCAGCTTCCTGCAGTTGGCGGCTGAACTCTGCGAAAAGCATGCCATCGCCCAGAATGCCGTCGACCCGCTTGCCATAGAGCAGCTTGCTCTGGGTCTTCTGGTCAGCCATCTCGCGATAGGATTTGAAGCCTGCGGTTGCCCCATCCAGGCCGGGAATGATGTTGCTCGCGCCCTCAAAGGCCACGATGTTCCAGCCATCCAGATCCGACAGCGCATCGGCCTGCTGCTCTGAAGAGGTCAGGAACGAAACACCATTCTGATAGTTGATGTAGGTCTTGGTTTGAGTCCCGGCTGTGGGCATGCCCAGCGGCACGGTGGCCACCGCATCACCAGACCCTTTTTCGAAGGACTGCCAGTGACGGGTAAAAGGCTGCACCTTGAAAACAGCGCTGTGGCCGCAGTGGCCCAGAACCGCCGAGATAATCTCAGCCTCGCGCCCGGTGCCATCCTGATTGATCATCGGAGGCAGATCACCGGCCATGACTGTAATTTCGGCCGCTACTGCGGGATTGGAAAAGACGAGAAGAGACGCAGACACACATGCTGCAATTCCGAACTTCATACTTCGCTCCTAGTATTGAGTACCAAGCCAAAGAAGTCGATTCGTCTTAACGGGTGCTTATCACTCACGCGCCTGTAGGTTGCAAAAAAGGTCATAACTTCGCGAAAAATTGACCTGCACATAAAATGTGCATCAATGTGGAAGCGCCTCGAAAGCGGCGCGAAATATTATTTCCAAGACAAGCCACGCTTTGAACACTTACGTCTCCTTGGCGGGTTAACGTATTCTTGCGCAAACAGAGATAGTCGGCCGCCGAAGGCAAACCGCCAATAGAAAACGGGCCCCAAATGGGGCCCGCTGTCCTTCTTCAATTAAGACCGCGCCTTACTCTGCCGCTTCGGCGTAGTCCTCCAGCGGCGGGCAGGTGCAGATCAGATGGCGGTCGCCATAGACATTGTCGACCCGGTTGACCGGTGGCCAGTATTTGTCGACGCGGAAGGCGCCCGGCGGGAAGCAGCCCTGTTCGCGGCTGTAGGGACGGTCCCAATCCTTGACCAGATCCTCCATCGTGTGCGGCGCGTGTTTCAGCGGGTTGTTCTCCCCGTCGATACGGCCTTCCTCGATATCGCGGATCTCTTCGCGGATCGACAGCATGGCCTCACAGAACCGGTCCAGTTCGGCTTTGGTTTCGGATTCCGTTGGCTCCACCATCAGGGTACCTGCCACCGGCCAGCTCATCGTCGGGGCGTGAAAACCGCTGTCCATCAGACGTTTGGCAACATCGTCCACGGTGACATGAGCACTGTCCGCATAGGGGCGCGTGTCCAGGATACACTCATGCGCGACGCGGCCCGAGGGACCTTTATACAAGACGTCGTAGGCCCCTTCGAGCCGCTTGGCGATGTAGTTGGCGTTGAGGATCGCCACCCGCGTCGCCTGGGTCAGACCGGCGCCCCCCATCATCAGGCAATAGGCCCAGCTGATGGTCAGGATCGAAGCCGACCCGAAGGGCGCACCCGACACCGGACCTTCTTCGCCGCCGGTTTCGGGATGGCCCGGAAGGTGCGAGACCAGGTGCGATTTCACACCAATCGGTCCCATGCCAGGGCCGCCGCCGCCATGCGGGATGGCAAAGGTCTTGTGCAGGTTCAGGTGGCTGACATCGCCGCCCAGATCACCGGGACGGGACAGGCCGACCATGGCGTTCATATTGGCGCCGTCGATATAGACCTGACCACCCAGTTCATGGGTGATCTTGCAGACCTCATGCACGGTTTCCTCGAACACGCCATGGGTCGAAGGATAGGTGATCATGCAGCCTGCAAGATTGTCGCGGTGCTTTTCAGCCTTGGCCCGGAAATCGTCGAGGTCAATATCGCCGTTCTCGGCCGATTTCACCACCACGACCTTCCAGCCGACCATCTGCGCCGAGGCCGGGTTGGTGCCATGCGCCGAGACCGGGATCAGGCAAATGTTGCGGTGCCCCTCGCCGCGCGCCCGGTGATAGGCTGCAATGGTCAGAAGACCGGCGTATTCACCCTGCGCGCCGGAATTGGGCTGCATCGAAATCGCATCATACCCGGTGATCTGGCACAGTTTGTCGGACAGATCCGTCACCATTTCACCATAGCCTTCGGTCTGGTCTGCCGGGGCAAAGGGGTGGATATGGGCGAACTCGGGCCAGCTGAGCGGCATCATCTCGGCTGCAGCATTCAGCTTCATGGTGCAGGAACCCAGCGGGATCATCGCCCGGTCCAGCGCCAGATCGCGATCCGCAAGACGACGCATATAGCGCATCATCTCGGTCTCAGCCCGGTTCATGTGGAAGATCGGATGGGTCAGGTAGTCCGAGGTCCGATGCAGGTTCTCTGGCACCCGGTATTCCGGGGTGAAATCATCATCCTTGCGAACAATCCCAAAGGCGCGCCAGACGGCTTCGATGGTTTCCGGACGGGTGGTTTCATCCAGCGTGATCCCAACCCGGGTTTCACCGACGCGGCGCAGATTGATACCTTCGTCGACCGCGGATTTCAGGACTGCCGCCTGCAACGGGCCCACATCAACGGTAATGGTGTCAAAGAACACCTTGGGATCGACCTTGAAGTTCGCCTCTTCCAGCCCTTTGGCCAGACGCACGGTCTTGCGGTGGATACGCTGTGCAATCGCCTTCAGCCCCTTGGGACCATGGAAGACGCCATACATCGAGGCCATCACAGCCAGCAGCGCCTGCGCGGTACAAACGTTCGAGGTCGCCTTTTCGCGGCGGATGTGCTGTTCGCGGGTCTGCAGCGACAGGCGGTATGCCTTGTTGCCATGGGCATCGACCGAGACGCCGACGATCCGGCCCGGCATCGCGCGCTTGTAGGCGTCCTTGGTCGCCATATAGGCCGCGTGCGGCCCGCCTGCCCCCATCGGCACGCCAAACCGCTGGGTCGAGCCGACAGCGATATCTGCGCCCATGGCACCGGGCTCTTTCAACAGCGTCAGCGCCAGCGGGTCGGCAGTGACCACGGCGATTGCCTTGTGCGCGTGCAGCTTTTCGATATGGGGAGTAAAATCGGTCACGTGACCATAGGTGCCGGGATACTGGAAGATGGCGCCAAACACCTGCTCGGGGTCCATCTTCTCTGGATTGCCGACGATCACCTCGATGCCCAGCGGTTCGGCGCGGGTCTTGATCACGGCGATGTTCTGCGGGTGGCAGTCGCGGTCGACGAAAAACGCCTTGGCCTTGGATTTGGCAACCCGCTGCGCCATGGTCATCGCTTCGGCGGCGGCGGTGGCTTCATCCAGAAGCGAGGCATTCGCAATTTCCAGACCGGTCAGATCGGAAATCATCGTCTGGAAATTCAACAGCGCCTCCAGCCGACCCTGCGAGATTTCCGGCTGATAGGGAGTGTAGGCCGTGTACCAGGCCGGGTTTTCCAGAATGTTGCGCTGGATCGCGGGCGGGGTCACCGTGCCATGATAGCCCTGCCCGATCAGCGAGGTCATCACCTTGTTCTTTTGTGCGACTTCGCGCATGTGGAACAGCAGCTCGCGCTCGGACAGCGGGCGACCAAAATCCAGCGCAGCCTTTTGCCGGATCGACGCCGGAACGGTGTCGTCGATCAGCGCATCCAGACTGTCGGCGCCCACGACGCGCAGCATCTCGTCCATCTCCTCGGGAGACGGGCCGATGTGGCGGCGGTTGGCAAAGTCATACGGCAGGTAGTCCGTCGGTTCAAAAGACATGAGGCACCCCTTCAGGTTCATGTTTCAGGCAAAACCCTATTATTCGGGCAGGCCCGTTCGCACAGCGCAGTGGTTCCCCGCCCCCGGATCTGGCGGCGGGGAATGAGAAATCAGCCGATGAACGCCTTGTAACCGGCTTCGTCCATGTAATCGTCCATCGGAGACAGATCGGACGGTTTGATCTTGAAGAACCAGGCTTCGCCTTCGGGGTCTTCGTTGACCTTACCCGGCTCATCCGCGATGGCTTCGTTGATCTCGACGATCTCGCCGTCCAGCGGCGACAGGATGTCCGAGGCAGCCTTGACGGATTCGATCACCACGATCTCTTCGTCCTTGGTCACTTCGCTGCCGACCTCGGGCAGTTCGACGAACACCACATCGCCCAGCTGTTCAGCCGCATGGGCGGTGATGCCCACGGTGATGATCTCGCCTTCGGCCTGCAGCCACTCGTGTTCTTCGGTATATTTCATGTCCACTTTCCCTTTGAACAAACGCGCCTGTTTTTCTGTTTCAGCGCTTGAAGTTGGCCGCCACGAAAGGCAGCGTTGCAACGGTGACGGGGGCGCGTTTACCGCGCAGCTCGCCATAGATACGGGTGCCAGGCGTGGCCATGTCCGCAGGGACATATCCCATCGCCACCGGGCCGCCCTCGGTGGGGCCAAAGCCGCCAGAGGTGATCTTGCCGATGGGCGCGCCGCCCTCGGCCTCAGCAAACAGCTCCACACCTTCGCGCATCGGCGCGCGGCCTTCGGGTTTCAGGCCCACACGGCGCATGGTCGGCCCCTCTGCCATCTCGGCAAAGACATGCGCGGCGCCCGGAAAACCACCTTCGCGGTCGCCGCCGGGGCGACGCACCTTCTGGATGGCCCAGGTGAGCGAGGCCGCCGCCGGGCGGGTCTCTGCGTCAATGTCATGGCCGTAAAGGCACAGACCGCCTTCAAGGCGCAGGGAGTCCCGCGCGCCAAGGCCAATCGGCTCTACATCAGAGTGCGCCAGCAGGCGGCGGGCAAACGCTTCGGCCTGGTCTGCAGGTACGGAGATCTCATAGCCATCCTCGCCCGTGTAGCCCGAGCGGGAGACCCAGATTTCGACCCCATCTGCATCCAGCGTGGCCACATCCATGAATTTCATGTCCGCGGCGGCAGGCGCAATCGCCGAAAGAACCGCCTCGGCCGTGGGGCCCTGCAGCGCCAGCAGCGCGGTCAATAATGGGGGTAACAGTCACAGCCGGTTCCAGCGCCGCCTTCATGCGGGCGATATCGGCCTCTTTACAGGCAGCATTCACGACCACGAACAGGTGATCACCGCGATTGGCGAACATCAGATCGTCCTCGATGCCGCCCTGATCGTTGGTGAACAGACCATAGCGCTGGCGCCCTTCCTTGAGGCCCAGCACGTCCATCGGTACCAGCGTTTCGAATGCCTCGGCCACCGCCTGATAGCTCTCCCCGGTCAGGATCACCTGCCCCATGTGGCTGACATCAAAAAGGCCCGCCTTGGCGCGGGTGTGCTTGTGCTCGCCCATGATGCCCATGGGATACTGCACCGGCATCAGATACCCGGCAAAAGGCACCATCTTGCCACCCAGCTCTTCATGCAGGGCAAACAAAGGCGTCTTTTTCAAATCAGACGTGGTTTCATCAGACATGCGTGTCCGTCCCGTTGTCACGGCCGGTCCGATCCATCTGTTCGAATGGGTCCGGCATCCAAGTTCTGCGCAGATTTCGCCTGCACACTTCGATGCCCCCTCTGTCCCTTGCGCCTGAGATCGCTATCCCTTCGGCGCCCCGGTACCTACGCCGGGGTCTCTCCAGAGTTTACTGCGTAGGCGGTCCCTTTGGCCTGAGAGTTTCCGGGGCGGTTGCTCCTTCGGCACCGGTTGGAGCGAGGTGATTCCGCTCCGCTGCGGTTCTCCCGTCTGCGCGCCCCGAAGCTAACAGCGCACCGCCCGCCGTTCAAGACGCAAACGGCAGCAATACTGTCGCTTTCAAGGAAGTTTGATGCCGATTTCAGAACAGGTTGAAATATTCGGCCTGTTCCCATTCGCTGATGGTGTTCAGGTAACGATCCCATTCGAAACGCTTGAGATGGGACAGATACCCCGTGAAGCCCTCCCCCAGAACGCCAATGAACAGATCGCTCCCTGCCTCGAATGCCGCCAGCGCCGCGCCCAGCGATTTCGGCAATTCCTGCGCCCCCTCGCCATAGGGAGAGGTCGTGGGCAACGGCGCCTTGAGCCCCGCCGCGATTCCATCGCCGCCCGCGATCAGCTGCGCGGCAAAGGCGTAATAGGGGTTTGCGGAACTGTCCGGCGCGCGGTTTTCGATCCGGCTGGCGGGATCGCCGGGCGCCATCAGTCCGCGCAGCATGGCGCCGCGATTGTCGGCGCCCCATTGGATCCGGTTCGGCGCCAGCTGGAACGGCATATAACGTTTATAGCTGTTGACCGTCGGTGCGATCATCAGCGACGACGCCTCCGCATGGGTCAGCAGCCCGGCAATCCAGCCCGACGCCTCGGCGCTGAGACTGCCATCCGCCTGTGGCATGAACAGGTTGCGGCCCGTGGCGATATCCTGCAGCGACTGATGCACGTGCCAGCCGTTGGCCATCGCGTTCTCCAGCCGCGGCTTGGCCATGAAGCTAGCGTGCAATCCTTCGCGGGCACATACCTCCTTGACCATGGTACGGAACATCACCATCGCGTCGGCCTGTGTCACCGGATCGGCAGGGGCAAAGGTCAGCTCGACCTGGCTTGGCCCCATTTCGATTTCGACCGAGCGCACCTGCAGACCCAGCCCCTGCGCATTGCGGCGGATGAGATCCAGCACGTTTTCCATTTCGCCATAACGGGTTTCGGTCAGATACTGGTACCCCTGCGCCAGATTGCGGGTCTCAACCGGCGCGCCAGGCATGCCCGACTGACCGTGTTCGCGGGCATCACCGGTTCGCTCAAAGACCTGAAACTCCACCTCCAGCCCCAGCGTCGCAGCCATGCCCTGCCCGGCCAGCAGGTCCACCGCCGTCTGCAGCACGGTTTGCGAGGCAAAGGGAACCGGGCTGCCATCGCGCATCACCGGCGTGCAGAGGATCCAGGCCGAATGCGGCGACCACGGCAGTACGCGGAAAGTCTCCGGACGCGGCACCAGCAGCACATCACTCGCCCCCTGCATCAGGCTGGCAGGACCGTCATCTGCCTCGCTCCAGACTGGAAAGGCGGTGCGATGCGAGGTATCTTTCAACAGCAGGGTCGAAGGCACATTGAGCCCCGCAGAGAACAGGCTGTCAAAGGCGTCGGCCACGATAGTCTTGCCACGCAGGATGCCGTGCTGATCGGCAAACAGAACCCGGACGGTTTCTATACCCTCTGACCTGACCCTTTGCAGCAGATCCGCCGCCTCAGCGCGGCATGCATCGGACAAGAGGCCAAGACGGGCCAGCTTGCCTGTGGAAATATCTTCGGCCATCTCGCCTCTTTCATCGCTATGCATCCGGCCCTACCGGGGCCGGTGCTGGCTGTGGTGTTGCGTTACTTCCGGGACGGTTCAGACGCTCGCATCCCAGGAGCACTGGCCGCGGCGCGCATCGTCTGCCTCTTCCGCCGCCTTTTGCCAATCGCCGTCCTGGGCGATCGAGTCATTGGAAATAGGCCCGAAAATGCTGCCAAGGTCCAGTCCGCCCGCCATCGGAAGATCCGCTTCGCGGCCCTCCTTCACGGCCGCAATCGCTGCCCGCAGCATACGACGGTAGCGGATGATGGCCACATCCGACTTGCCCAGATGCTCCTGCGTGCGGTCCTGAATGGCGCCCATGCTTTCAACTGCCCATTGATCGTGCACGTTGATGTCGAGCCCCATGCCCGTATAGGTCTCGCTTTCCTGCTCGGCCGGGTTATAGCCGTATTCGTTGCGCTTGTTCTTTTTCGGCGCATAGCTGGGCAACACGTGCTCCTTCAGGCGCTGTTCGCGCATCAGCTCCTTGTTCACCGGTTTGTCGAAGCTGGTGAACATCGAATACCAATAACAATTCTCGTCATCGATCGGCACGTGCCACTGGGTGATGGTCATTTCCCGGCTCATCGGAATGCAGATCGCCTCGGGGAAGATCTGGTTGGTGACCCGCACGTGGCTGCGGCCATCCTCCATGTGGCGCAGGGCGGTGATTTTCAGCCCGTGATCGGCCTCTTCCACCTGAATTTCCGGGCGCGGATAGTCGCGCAGCAACTTGGTCATCGGGATTTCGGTGTTGCCCGCCTTATCGCGGAACTGCTTGCCATAGCTGTCGGCGGGATCTTCGTCCTGCAGGAAGCGGTGCAGAAAAGAGGCATGCGCCGGGTCGATCCCCACTTCCATCGCCTGCAGCCAGTTACACTCCCACAGGCCCTTGAAGGCAAAAACATGCGTATCGGGTGCCCGGAAACAGTCAAAGTTGGGGAATTCCGGCGGCTCACCCGGCCCCATGTAGGCCCAGACGATGCCGTTCTTTTCAACGACGGGATAAGACGCGGTCTGGATCTTCTCGTGCATCCGGCTGCCTTCCGGCTCACCCGGCTGCTCGACGCATTGCCCCGAACGGTTGAAATGCCAGCCATGGAAGGGACAGCGCAGACCGTTATCCTCAAGCCGCCCATAGCACATGTCTGCGCCCCGGTGCGGACAGTGCCGCCCGATGAGGCCGAGCTTGCCTTCGGTATCGCGGAACAGCACCAGATCCTCACCCAGCAGACGCACCGGCACCACCGGGCGCCCCTGCTGCAGTTCATCCGAGAGCGCCGCAGGCTGCCAATAGCGGCGCAGTACCTCTCCGGCATCGCTCCCCTTTCCGACGCGTGTCAGACTGTCGTTGAGTTCCTGGCTGATCATGGCGGGATCCTTATTCCTGTCTGCAATAATTCGAACCGAAGGTAACAGGCTGCAACGAGTGACTTGACGAAGTTCGAATTACGCACCAATATATGTTCATACGCACAATTACTGCGCAGCCTGAGGATCGGTGTCAAGACCTGTTCCCCTTATGGCGAGCGGCTTCTTTGGGACTTCGAATGAACAAACCTCCTCAGGACCGGAACATTTCATCCAGCTTTGCCAAGGGTCTGGCCGTCATGGCGACCTTTGACGCCGAAACACCCAGCCTCACCCTGGCCGAAATCGCGCGCCGCAGCGGACAGGACCGGGCAACTGCGCGCCGGGGGGCCCTGACACTGGTGCAGGCCGGGTATCTGCGGCAGGACGGCCGCATGCTATCGCTGACGCCGCGGGTTCTGGCGCTCGCGGGCGGTTTCCTGCAGGCCAACCAGTTCGGCCACCGGGTTCAGCCGGTGCTGAACCAGCATGCCCGCAAGCTGGAGGTCGGCATCACCCTTTGCATTCTGGATCAGGACCGGGTTCTGCTGTTGGCACAATCCACCGTCGATCAAGGACCGGTCACCTACGGCTTTACTGCGGGGGCGCATATCCCGCTGCTGCACACCAGTCTCGGACGGATGCTTCTGGCCTGCCTACCGCCCGAGGAGGCGGGCGAAGCCGTCGCGCGCGCGGATAAACCGCGCCATACGGAGCAGTCCCTGACCCACCCCGAAGACATCACCAATCAGGTCGACCTCGCCCGTCGTCAGGGCTGGTGCCTGACCGACAGCGAATTCGAACCAGGCATCCTTGGACTTGCGGTGCCCGTCTCCGTTCCGGGACAAACTCCGATCGTGGTTGGCGCCTCCGTCCCGCGCGGAAACAACCCCGAGGCCGACACCGGCGATCTGCTGCAGGGATTACAACTCTGCGCCGCCGACCTGCGCCAGTCCAAAGCCGTGGACTGTCTCTGATCGATGCACGCTCGCACCCTGGGGCGGCGGCTCCGGGGCATATTCAAAAATTATTGAACAATGTTTTTACCACGCCGCACCTTGGACCCGCGCGCGCATCGGCTCATAGTCGCTCCTGACGCGCGGTAACCGCCCGCCCTGACAGTGGCAGGCGGGACAACCGCGCCCCATCACAGCCTCACAAAGGACGGCGGCACCATGACAGAGCGCAGCTATTTCACCCCAACAGGCGGGCACCCCGGGCAGGACCAGCTGCTGACAGACCGGGCCGTGTTCACCGATGCCTATGCGGTCATTCCCAAGGGCACCATGCGGGACATTGTCACCTCGGTGCTGCCGGGCTGGCAGGGCATGCGCATGTGGGTGATCGCGCGCCCGCTCAGCGGGTTTGCCGAAACCTTCTCTCAGTATATCGTCGAACTGCAACCGGGCGGCGGGTCTGACACCCCGGAAACCGATCCGGCTGCGCAGGGCAGCCTGTTTGTTACCGCTGGCCAGGTCGAGCTCAGCATCGACGGCACCGCGCATGTGCTGGGGGAAGGCGGGTTTGCCTATGTGCCCCCGGGCAGCGACTGGTCGCTGCGCAATCCCGCCGCAGACACCGCCTCCTTCCACTGGATCCGCAAACAGTGGCAGTCTGCACCGGGCCTGACCGCGCCTGCCTTTTTCACCGTCAACGAAAAGGATCTGTCGCCCCATATGATGCCTGGAACCGAGGGGCGCTGGGGCACCACGCGCTTCATGGATCCCGAAGACCTCTCCCATGACATGCATGTGACCATCGTTACCTTTGAACCCGGCGGCACCATTCCTTTTGCCGAAACCCATGTGATGGAGCACGGGCTTTATGTGCTGGAAGGCAAGGCGGTCTACCGGCTCAATCAGGACTGGGTCGAGGTGGAAGCCGGTGATTTCATGTGGCTCCGCGCTTTCTGCCCACAGGCCTGCTATGCGGGTGGACCGGGCCGGTTCCGCTACCTGCTTTACAAGGATGTGAACCGCCATATGCCGCTCACGCCCCTGCGCTGAACGGCCGAGTCGGCGGCTTTTCCTCGGACGCCCCATTGCAAACCGCAGCCGCGACGCTAGGCTGCGAGTACGTCTTTGCCTTCAGGAGCAGTCCGATGACTTTTGCTTTTGCCCCGGCCCGCACCCTTGCCCGCCTTGTTTTCAGCCGCCGCACAACGGTTCCCACTCTGGCGCTTTGCGCGACGCTCGGCGCGGGTATGCTGACGCTACCCCCCACACCCGCCGCAGCCGGGGAGAAGGTGCAGGGAAGTCAGGTTACAATTCTGGGCCGCACCTGGATCGTCAGCCCTGTCGGCGATGGCACCGGTCGCTACCGGGCCGAGCGGCTGAACCGCAAGCTGGAAGCCTTCCGCCCTCCTGCAATGATCAGCGCCCGTCAGGCTGCGCGCGCCTACAAGGCCGCCACCGGTTGCACCGTCCGCCGCGACAGCATGCTGCGCACGATTTCCGGCGTCTACTACGCCGATCTGGTCTGCCGGTCGCGGTAACCGCGCACCGCGACGCCGCACGGCGCCTGCCACTCGCTCCCTTTTGCCTTCCCATTCAGATATTCATCGCCCCAATCCGGACCGGCTGCGCCGCTCCATTTCCGGGGCCGGAGAACAATTCATGAAAATTGCCATCAACGGATTTGGCCGCATTGGCCGCACCATCCTGCGCCAGATCCTGACACCGCCCGGATCCGAAAGCATCGAGATCGCCCGGATCAACGATATCGCACCGCTCGATATCTGCGCATACCTGTTCCAATACGACAGCACATTCGGCCCCTTCCCCGCGCCAGTGGAGACAGGAGAAGCCAGCCTGCACGTGATGGGGCGCACTATCCCGGTCAGCCATGCAGCGGATCTGACAGAGGTCGATCTGTCCGGTGTCGATGTGGTTCTCGAATGCACCGGCATCGCCCGCACCTCGGACGTGGCGCAACGCGGCCTGCAGGCCGGCGCGCGCAAGGTGCTGATCTCCGGCCCCTCCCCCGCCGCCGAACGCACCGTGGTTCTGGGCGCCAACGAGGATAGGCTGACAGACGCCCGCATCGTCTCCAACGCCTCCTGCACCACCAATGCCCTGGCGCCGCTGGTACGCCTGCTTGATGAACTCGCGGGCATTGCTTCGGCCCATATGACCACGATCCACTGCTACACCAATTCGCAGCCGCTGGTAGATGCGCCCCGCGGCGATTTCGCCCGTTCTCGGGCGGCGGCAATGTCGATGGTTCCGACCACCAGTTCGGCCACTCACCTGATCGACGAGGTCCTACCGCAGCTGAAGGGCCGGATCAGCGGCGCTGCCGTCAGGGTGCCTGCCGCCAGTGTTTCCGCCGTCGATCTGGTGGCTAGCCTTGAAACCCCGTTCAGCGAAACTGACGCCCTCAGCGCGCTGAAGAAAGCCGTCGAAGGCTCTCCGGTGCTGGGCTGGACCGATCTGCCCCTGGTTTCCTCGGATCTGCGGGCCCGGCCGGAATCACTGGTGATCGCAGCGCCGGAAACCCGGATGTGCGGAGACCAGCAGATCCGTCTGTTCGGTTGGTACGACAATGAATGGGGCTTTTCCGCCCGCATGCTGGATGTGGCCCGGCTGATGGCGCAAAGCTGACCTCATCCCCGGCCCGATCTTGGCCCCGCTCCCAAGGTCTGGCTTCGGGGTCAAGGGCAGCGCAGCTGCCGCGCCTTGGCGCGGGCTCCCCTTGAGGCCGAAACCAGACCGATAGAATGGCGCAGGTGCCTGAAGGCAGACCTGCCCTTCAGGCACCTCTCAGCAAAGGGAAAACGCCGCGCGACAGCGCGGCGCTAGGCCCAACGGGACCAGATCATCGATGGATGATCGCAGGACGGGCGGGAGAGGCCCCACCAATCCTTGGGACGTGGATCAGTCGTGTCCGAGGCTGCCCTGACCATGCCCCGACATGCCGCCAGAAACTTCCTCGGTGGCACTGCCGGGCAGCTCCACGGGCAGCACCAGGTTCAGCACGATGGCAATCACCGCCGCAGGCAGTAGGCCGCTGGTCATCAGGATCCGCAGCGTATCGGGCAGATACTGCACCGCCCCGGGTTCCAGCTGCAGCCCCAGCCCCACCGACAGGGAGATCGCAAAGATCACCATGTTGCGCCGGTTCCAGTCCACATCGGACAGCATCGAAATGCCCGCTGCGACCACCATGCCGAACATGACGATGACGCCGCCCCCCAGCACCTCGATCGGAATGGTGCGGATAATGGCGCCGACCTTGGGCACCAGGCCGCAGATGATCAGAAAGATCGCACCGCAGGTCACCACATGGCGGCTCATCACGCCGGTCATGGCGATAAGGCCGACGTTCTGGCTGAAAGATGTATTCGGCAGCCCGCCAAAGATCCCCGCAACCGCCGTGCCTAGACCATCGGCATAGGTCGCTCCGGCGATCTCCTTGTCGGTGGCCTCGCGCCCGGCGCCACCCTGAGTGATGCCGCTGACATCACCCACGGTCTCAACAGCCGAGACAAAGGCCATCAGGCAGAAACCCAGTATCGCGGCAAAGGAGAACTCGAACCCGTATTTGAACGGCACCGGCAAGGCAAAGGCCGATGCGCGCGACCAGCTGGTTCCGATGGCCTCAAAGCTCACCATGCCGACCATCAGCGCGTAGATATAGCCCACGATCAGCCCCAGAAGCACCGCCGAAACCGACAGCATGCCACGGGCAAAGAATTTCAGCCCCAAGGTGGCAAAGATCACGATCAACGCGGCCGACCAGTTCAAGAGCGAGCCGTATTCCGGCTTACCAATGGCAGGCACGCCACCTGCCGCGTACTGGATGCCGACCTTGACCAGCGCCAGACCAATCATTGTCACCACCAGCCCGGTCACCAGCGGCGGCAGGGCAAAACGGATCTTGCCGATCACCGTCCCGAGCAACGCATGAAACAGGCCGCCGATCAGGACACCGCCATAAAGCGCGCCCAGCGCATCGACGCCCTTGCCCGCGACCAGCGGGATCATGATCGGCAGAAAGGCAAAACTGGTCCCCTGCACGATCGGAAGCGCGGCGCCAACCGGGCCGAGGGTGATCGTCTGCAGCAGCGTCGCCACCCCGGCAAACAGCATCGACATCTGGATCATGTACAACAGCTCGGGAAAGTCGGGCGAGTTCGAACCAAACCCAAACCCCGCCGCCCCGGCGACGATGATCGCCGGCGTCACATTGGACACGAACATCGCAAGCACATGCTGGATCCCCAGCGGTATCGCCTGGGTCAGCGGCGGCGTGTAATTCGGATCGCGCAGCTCTGCTGCCGTTCCGATGGAACCATCTGCCATTTTCATTTCCCTCTTCTGTTGGATCTGTTGGTATTTTTGTTGGTGCCACCTCTTTTCGGGTGGGCTTGAAAACAGACGAGGCGCCCGTCAGGGGCGCCTCACCTCATATGCGGTATCGAACCAGTGTTCCTGCAGATTTGCGCCGGGACCGATCCGGTCCACCACCGCAAAGAGGCCGGGTTCGCACAGCGGCGTCAACACGCCGTGCCAGGTGCCGCGGTGGAAATTGATGGCCTGACCCGGCTCTGTCTCAAAAGCCAGCGGCCTGCCCGGCGCATCGCCCAAATCTTGGGCAACAACCACAAGGAAACCCTGCCCCCCCATGGGGATAAAGGCCTGGCTTCCCTCCGGGTGACGCTCCACCATTTCCAGCCGCATCGGCAGGGCGCGCGGCTCGGCGTTGAACAGGCTGAGGCCCGCGCGCCCGTCCGCAAAATCCATCTTTGCCCGGTCGTGATAGCGTCCGCAGAGGCCTTGGTTGATGATCTTGTCGGGCGCGCCGGAGATGTCGATCAGATCCCCGAAAGGTGCGAATGCCTCGGTGCTGATCGGCGCGATCTCGATGATCTGGCTCATGGCAGGAGATCCTTCAGGCGGAATTCGGCAATCCGTTCAACCTGTCGGCAGGCCTCGGCAAATTCGGTATCCCTGTCGTTTTCGACCCGCCGTTCAAAGGCCGCCAGGATCGATGCCTTGTCGTGATCGCGCACGGCGATGATGAAAGGGAAACCGTGTTTTTCCACATAAGCAGTGTTGAGCTGCGTGAAGCTCTCCCGCTCAGCGTCAGTCAACGCGTCCAGCCCGGCGCTGGCCTGCTCTGAAGTGCTTTCTGCGGTTAGGCGTTTCGCGGCGGCCAGCTTTCCGGCCAGATCCGGGTGCGCAGTCAACACGCCCAGACGCTCAGCCTCACTGGCGGAGCGAAACATCCGGCACAAGGCATTGTGCAGCCCGAGTGCCGTGTCATGCGCCGGTCCCAGCTCCAGATCAAAGGCCCGCTCGGCGATCCAGGGGGAATGTTCGAAGATGCCGCCATAGGCCGCGACAAAGCTTTCCCGCTCCATCTGGCTCGGACGCATGTAGCGCTTGTGCGGGTGGGTCTCTGCCCAGTGATCGGCGATATCGGCCCGGCGCGGACACCAGACGCCCTCAAACCCTTGGATATAATCAAGGAACCGCTTCAGCCCTGCGGCCTTGCCCGGCCTGCCGATCAGGCGGCAATGCAGCCCCACCGACATCATCTTGGGCGCTCCGGCCTCTCCTTCGGCATAGAGCACGTCAAAGGCGTCCTTCAGATACTGAAAGAACTGCTCACCCGTGATGTAGCCCGGCGCGGTGGCAAAGCGCATATCGTTGGCTTCCAGCGTATAGGGAATGATCAGCTGGTCCCGCTCACCGACCTCGAGCCAATAGGGAAGATCGTCGTCATAGGTATCCGAGATATAGTCGAACCCGCCTTCTTCGGCGACCAGCCGCACGGTGTTGGCGCTGCAGCGCCCGGTGTACCAGCCGCGCGGGCGGGTTCCGACCACCTCGGTATGAAGGCGCACCGCCTCGGCGATCGCGGCGCGTTCCTCTGCCTCGGGCATGTCCTTGTGCTCGACCCATTTCAGCCCATGGCTGGCGATCTCCCACCCGGCGGACTTCATCGCGGCCACCTGCTGCGGGGAGCGGGCCAGCGCGGTGGCGACGCCATAGATGGTGACCGGGATATTCGCCCCGGTGAACATCCGGTGCAGCCGCCAGAACCCGGCGCGGGCGCCGTATTCGTAGATCGACTCCATGTTCCAGTGCCGCTGCCCCGGCCAGGGTGCGGCCCCGGCGATATCCGACAGGAAGGCTTCAGACCCGGCATCCCCGTGCAACACGCAATTCTCGCCGCCCTCTTCGTAGTTCAGCACGAATTGCACCGCGACCTTCGCACCGCCCGGCCAGGCTGCATCCGGAGGGGTGGCGCCATAGCCGATCATATTGCGCGGATATCTGTTCATGGTCTGCTGTCTCTTTGTTGATGTCGCCCGCCACTTTGGCAGGCAACCGCAAGCATAACCTCTATAATGGCAGAAGACCTGGCCCTTTTATCAAAATTTCCCGAAAACACTGTCAATCCGGCGCCATTTGCTCAACTCTCGCGCTTGGTGCAGGAAGAACAGACATAGCGAAGGAACTGCCAATGACCGGATACCTTACCACCCATGTTCTGGATACCGCCCGCGGCTGCCCGGCCGAGGGGCTGTCGATCACGCTTTATCGTGTCGAAGGAGGCACCCGGACCGAGCTGGCGCAGATGCAGACCAACGCAGATGGGCGCACCGACAGTCCGATCCTGCCACAGGGGGAGTTTGCGACCGGCACTTACGAGTTGGAGTTCGACGCAGGTGGCTATCTGCGCGCCACCGGTCAGACCGCAGAGGAGCCACTGTTCCTCGACATCGTGCCGATCCAGTTTGGCATCAGCGATCCAGAGGCCCACTACCACGTGCCGCTGCTGCTATCGCCCTATGGCTATTCCACCTACCGCGGCAGCTGAACGCCGCATCGGTCAGGCGCCGGGATCCTCGGCGCCTGTTTCGGTCTGGCGCATCGCCCGCGCCATACGCTCGGTCATGAAATCCATGAACAGCCGGGTTTTCGGATCCTGATGGCGCCGGTGGGTGTAGAGACAGGCCATCTGCACCGGTACCGGCGGCGTCGCGGTTGCAACCGGCACCAGCCGCCCGGCCTCCAGATGCGGCGCCACCTCGAACACGGGTTTGAGGGCGATCCCCTCACCAGCCAGAGCCCAGTCGGTCAGCACATCGCCATCATCGCATTCATAGCGCCCGGAGACGGCAAAACGCTGCGGCCCCTCCGGGGTTTGCAGCATCCACTGAAACTCACTGGCGCCGGGATAGCGCAGGTTGAGACAATTGTGCCCCTCTCGGATCAGTGCCGCCCCGTCCTTTGGCATGCCACAGCGAGCAATATACTCCGGCGCCGCAACCAGAACCCGGCGGCAATCGGCGATCTTGCGGATCCGCAGGGTGCTGTCTTCGGGTTGCCCCAGAAAAAACGCCAAATCCAGCCCTTCGGTGGTCAGATCCACCGCCCGGTCCGATAGTCGCAGGCGCAGGTTGATTTCAGGATAGCTCGCCAGGAACTCCGGCACCGCAGGCGCAACCAATCGCCGCCCCACCCCCAGAGGCGCCGCTACAAACAACGTGCCGCGCGGCGCATCGGTCAGATGCATCACCTCCGCCTCGGCCTGATCCACCGCATCCAGCACTGTGACCGCGCCGCTATAAAACACCTGCCCCTGCTCGGTCGCGGTCAGGTTGCGGGTGGTGCGCTGGAACAGACGAACGCCCAGATAATCCTCAAGCTGGGAAATCCGTGCCGAAGTAACAGCCGGAGAGATCCGCAGATCCCGCCCCGCCGCCGACATGGAGCCAAGTTCGTAGACACGCACGAAGGTGCGGATATTGTCGAGGTAAGACATGGACGGGGCCGATATTATTCCAGAATTTTTGATACAGCTTGGATTTTATCTGCAATACCGAAGAATGTCCCCCTTGCCTAGGGTAAGGACCAGAGACCGGACTGAGACCAGAAAGCAAAGACAATAGGGGCGTTTGCGCATGTATGAACTCGTGATGATGTGGGATTGGCTGGGCTTTGCCATCCGCTGGCTGCATGTGATCACCGCGATCGCCTGGATCGGTTCATCGTTCTATTTCATCGCGCTGGACCTGGGCCTGCGCAAGGCGGCGGATCTGCCCCCCGGCGCCCATGGCGAGGAATGGCAGGTCCATGGCGGCGGCTTCTACCATATCCGCAAATACCTGGTGGCCCCGGCCGAGATGCCGGAGCATCTGATCTGGTTCAAATGGGAAAGCTATTCCACCTGGCTCTCCGGCTTTGCGCTGCTGATGGTGGTCTACTGGGCCGGGGGTGAGCTTTATCTCATCGACCAGTCCAAGGCGGATCTGTCCCTGTGGCAGGGCATCGCGATCTCTGCCGCCACCTTGTCGATTGGCTGGCTCGTTTACGACCGCCTGTGCAAATCCGGTCTGGCCGAGCGCCCTACCCTACTGATGGTACTGCTGTTCGTACTGCTGGTGGCCATGGGTTGGGGACTCAATCAGGTCTTCACCGGCCGCGCCATGATGCTGCATCTGGGGGCATTTACCGCCACCATCATGACCGCGAATGTCTTTTTCATCATCATGCCGAACCAGCGCATCGTGGTGAAGGACCTGCAGGAAGGGCGCACCCCCGATGCCAAATACGGCAAGATCGCCAAGCTGCGCTCGACCCATAACAACTACCTGACCCTGCCAGTCATCTTCCTGATGCTGTCGAACCACTATCCGCTGGCCTTTGCCAGTGAATACAACTGGCTGATCGCGGCGCTGGTATTCTTGATGGGGGTGACGATCCGGCATTATTTCAACACCCGCCACGCCAATGCTGGCAACCCGACCTGGACCTGGCTGGCCACGTTCCTGCTGTTCCTCGGGGTGATCATTCTGTCCACTGCCGGGCTGGAGCACGAAGGCGATACTGAGGAAGAGGCGGCACTCCAAGGCACCGCCCTGGTGATGGCAGAGACAGCGGGGTTCGAAGAGGTGCATGAGATCGTCATGGGCCGCTGTAGCATGTGCCACGCGCGCGAACCCTTCTGGGACGGCATCCGCACAGCGCCCAAGGGCGTGGTTCTGGAAACCGAGCGCGACGTGGCCCGCCGCGCCCGCGAAATCTACCTGCAGGCAGGCGTCACCCATGCCATGCCCCCGGCCAATATCACCTATATGGAACCCGAAGACCGTGCCGCGATCCGCCGCTGGTTCCGCGCCGCGCAGATGTGATCCGCGCCTTCTGATGGCGGGCGGCATGTCTATGTGCGCACCAATCCGCCACCTGCCCGATCCGCTCCTGCGATGATACCTATCCCGGCTTTACCTCGGCTGTTGCTGTGCTAGGTTTTCCGCCGACATGGGGGCACGCCCGCCCCCTGCCGCTGCCCGGAGCCTTGATGTACTCAAAACCGAAATCACGCTTTGCCTTGCGGCGTTTGGCGTCGGGCCTGCTGGTCTGCGGCTGCCTGATGTCCGCTCCTGCTGAGGCCGCCGAAACCCTGCTGGTTGCTCCCGGTGCGCCGGATGATCTGACCGCGCGTCTGCAAGGCGCCTCTGCGGTTCTGGCCACAAGAGATCAGAGCGACGTTCAGGATCTTCTGGCGGCAGCGCTGTCGGATTACCGCACCATGGTGCAGGTTCTGTATGATGCGGGCTATTTCGCGCCGGTGGTGAATATTCGCCTTGATGGGCGCGAGGCCGCGGCGATTGATCCCGTAACACCGCCCAGCCGCATCGACCGGATCGAGATTTCGGTCAAACCGGGGCGCAGATTCACCTTTGGCGCGGCCGAGGTTCGTCCCTGGCCCAAGACCAGCGATGTGGAGCTGCCGAACGAGTTCACCAGCGGCGCCCCCGCCAGCACCGGTGCCATCCGCGATGCAGCCAATGCCGGGATCCGCGCCTGGCGGCGACAGGGGCATGCCAAGGTCGCCCTTGGCGGGCAGGACATTACCGCAGATCATCGCAGCGCCACGCTGAACGCGCGGCTGCGGCTGCAGCCCGGTCCGCAGCTGCGGTTCGGCAAGACCACGATTCTCAGCCCCAGCGCCGTCCGCGAAGACGCCATCCGCAAGATCGCAGGTTTCCCGCAAGGCGAAGTCTATCACCCCGATCTGATGTCGAAATCCGCGACGCGCCTTCGCCGCACCGGGGCCTTCTCCTCGGTCTCGCTGCAAGAGGCCGAGCGCGCCAACACCGATGGCACGCTTGATCTGAACGTAACGCTGGAAGACATGCCGCCCCGCAGGCTGACCTTCGGCGCCGAGCTGAGCACCACCGAGGGGGTGACGCTCACCACCAGCTGGATGCACCGCAACCTGTTCGGCGCCGCCGAAAAACTACGCTTCGAGGCCCGCGTCAGCGGCATCGGCGGCAGCAGCGATATCGACGGGCGCATCGCTGTGCGTCTGGACCGGCCTGCCACGCTCGGCCCCGATGACAATATTTTCTACCTGGCCGAAGCCGAGCGTCTGGATCAGGAGCATTTCACCGCCACCCATGGCATGGGCGGCATCGGGGTTCGGCGTGTGTTTTCCGACACGCTCTTCGCCGAAGGCACTGTCGGGTTCGATTCCATCCTCGCCACGGACGCCTTTGGCAAACGGCGTTTCAAATATGCTTTCGCCAGCCTGCGCGCCGAATATGACGGACGCGACAGCACGGTGGATCCCACCCGTGGCCGCTTCCTGAGTGGCCGCTTTACGCCTTTCTTTGGTGTCGATGGCAGCGATCCCGGTGCGCAGATCACGCTGGATGCCCGGACCTATCATGGGTTTGGCGCCGATGACCGGATCGTGCTGGCCGGGCGAGCGCAGCTCGGCTCGGTCATTGGTCCTTCGCACAGTGGGGTCTCTCCGACGCTGCTGTTCTTCTCCGGCGGCGGCGGGTCGGTGCGCGGGCATGAATATCAATCCCTTGGCGTGCCCGTCGCAGGAAAGACCGCAGGCGGCCGGGGCTATCTGGCCCTGTCCGCGGAACTGCGCGGCCGCATCACAGAGAAAATCTCACTCGTCGGCTTTTACGACCATGCCTACGTCGATGCGGAGAGCTTCGTGTCGTCGGACTCGGCCAGCCACTCGGGCGCCGGGCTGGGCCTGCGCTACAACGTGTCGGGCATCGGCTCGATCCGGGTCGACCTCGCCTATCCCGTGACCGGCGGCAGCGACGATGGGCCACAACTCTACATCGGCATAGGACAGGCGTTTTGACCAGTACCCGCACCCTCACGCGCGGCAGCTGCCTGGCTGCGGCCCTGTCGCTCACCGCTGCTGTCGGTCCCTCCGGCGCTCAGGAAACAGAAAGCGACAGCGGCGGCATGCTGGTGGGGTTCCTCGAAGACACCCTGTCTGCCGACAGTCGCTATATCACCGTGACCGGCCTCACTGGCGCCCTGTCCTCACAAGCCACGATCGAACGGCTGACCGTCGCGGATGATGATGGAGTCTGGCTCACCATCGAAGAGGCAAAACTGGACTGGAACCGGCTGGCCCTTCTGCAGGGGCGGTTTTCGGTCAACAGCCTCAGCGCCGAGAGCATCACCGTGGTTCGCAGCCCGACACCGGTGCCCGCAGACCCGGAGCTGCCCACCCCGGAAGCCACCCCACTCCGTCTGCCCGAATTGCCCGTCGCGATTGAACTGGGCGAGATCCGCGCAGGCCGCGTGGATCTGGGCGAAGACCTGCTTGGCCAATCCGCCAGCCTCTCCGTCACGGGGGCACTGAGCCTGGCCGATGGCGCGCTGCAGACCCGGCTGGAAACGGCGCGGCTCGACAAACCCGGTGACCGGCTGTCGCTGGTGGCGGGCTATTCCGATCAGACCCGCCAAATTGATCTGGACCTGTCCCTGACCGAGGCCGCAGGCGGTTTGCTCTCCACCGTCCTGGCACTTCCCGGTCGCCCGACCCTTGGCCTCACCGCAAAGGGCAGTGGCCCGGTCACTGATTTCAAAGCGGATATCGCGCTCAGCAGCAACGGACAGGAACGTCTTTCGGGTCAGGTCGTTCTGGCTGCGCTGCAGGATGCCGAGAGCGAACAGGACGCAGGCCCCAGCGGAATCGCCTTCTCGGCAGATCTGGGCGGCGATATCGACCCGCTTCTCTTGCCCGACTACCGCCCCTTCTTTGGTCCGGGCCTGCGACTGGTGACACGTGGCCAAACCGTGGCCGAAGGCGGTGTCGCGCTTGATACGCTCGCGCTCAGCACCCGCGCCCTGCGCGTGACCGGCGCGCTTGCCACCGGCGCCACCGGCAACCTTGATACCGCCAACCTGAAGGTCCAAATCCAGCCCCCGTCAGGAGAAGCCGCCGTCGTCCTGCCCGTCCCCGGCGCGGCAACGACCCTTGCCGGGGCAGATCTCACCGCGCGCAAGACCACCGATGGCGCCTGGAGCGTCGCCGGAACGGTGAACCAGCTCAGCCATCCCCAGATGCGCCTTGGGGAACTGCACCTTGACGGCTCCGGCACCCTCAACAGCGCAGCAGATGACACCGGCCCGGCAGGTCTTGTCGGAGATCTACGTCTGGCCCTGCGCTATTTCGCGCCGCGCGATCCGGCGCTGGCACAGGCAACCGGCAGCGAACTGGAGCTTGTCACCACCCTCACCACCGACGGGCCGGATGCGCTGTCGCTGACCGGCCTGACGCTGAGCGGCTCCGACTACCGCGCCGCGGGCGACGTCACGTTTTCCGGCCTCGATAGCGGTCTCCGGGTGGCGGCGGACCTCAGTGCAGGTGCTGGCGACCTGTCACGGTTCTCTGCGCTGGCGGGCCGCCCGCTGGGCGGCGCGGTGCAGGCATTGTTCACCGGGCAGTTCACGCCTCTTTCCCGCGCCTTTGACGTGGATCTGAACCTGCAGGCGCAGGACCTGAGCGCGGATATCGCCCAGCTGGATGCGCTGATGACCGGTCCTACCACGCTGAAACTTGTAGCCGCGCGCGGCACAGACGGATTGCGGATTGACGATTTCAACCTAGATAGCCGCGCCCTGTCTGCCACTGCCAGCGGCAGCCTGGACAGCGCCGCCGGACGACTCTCCCTCACCGCCCGCCTGCTGGAGCTGGAACAGCTGGTGCCAGAGGTGCCCGGCACGCTGGAACTTGCGGCGGACCTGACCCGCGATGGCGACATCCTGTCGGGCCAGGCACGGCTCAAGGGACCGCATTCCTCCCGTGCGGATCTGGAAGGGTCCGTGCAGCTGGATGGCAGCGCCGATCTGACATTTGATGCGGCGCTCAACGAATTGCAGCGGTTCGTACCGGAATTGCCGGGCGTCCTGGCCGCCAAGGGCGAGGCGCAGCGCAAAGACGGGGTCTGGAGCATCAATGCCAGTGCCACAGCCCCTGCAGAGGCCCGCGCCGATCTCTCCGGCACCTTTAACGAGGCCAGCGGCGCGGCCGATATCGCCGCCACCGGCCAGCTGCGTCTGGAAGGGGCGAACCCCTTCATCAAGCCCAACCTTGCCAAGGGCGCGGCCCGCTTCGATCTGGCCATGAAAGGCCCGCCCGCACTCGAAAGCATTACGGGCACGATCACCACGTCTGGGGCAACGCTGGCCCTGCCGTCGGCGGGACAGCGCGTCGATGATATCAACGCCACCGTGTCCCTGCAGCAGGCGCGCGCCTTGCTACAACTTTCAGCCAGCCCCGGCGACAGCGGCAGCCTGCGCGTCTCCGGGCCGGTGGCTCTGGCGGCACCGTTCAATGCAGACCTCAGCATTGAGATCCTCGATCTGCTGATGAGCGATCATCTGAGCTATGACAGCCAGTTGAACGGGCGGCTGGCCCTCACCGGCGCGCTCACCGGCAACAGCCGCCTGTCCGGGCGCATCGACGTGGGTGAAACCAATATCAACCTCAACGCCACTGGCGGTTCGGTCACTGCGGCGCCAATCCCGCCGATATCTCATATCGGGGCCTCTGGCGCCGTGAATGCCACCCGCGCCCGCGCCGGGCTGATCACATCAGCGCAAAGCACGGACGGCAGCGCAGGCCGTTCGAACATTGCGCTGGACGTGGTGATCGATGCTCCGGGCAAGATCTTTGCCCGTGGGCGCGGCCTGCGCGCCGAACTGGGCGGACGCATTCACCTGCGGGGCAGCACAGCGCGGATTTCACCCGCCGGGCAAATCGGCCTGATCCGCGGCACCTTCGACATTCTGGGGCGGCGTCTGGACCTGGACGAAGGGCAGATCACCCTGCTGGGCAACCTGGTTCCTTATCTTGAATTCCGCTCCTCGGCGCAGACGGAACAGGGCAGCGCCACGCTGGAGATTTCGGGCCTGATCGATGCACCGGAAATCAAGGTCACCTCCGAGCCGCCCCGCCCCAGCGAAGAAGCCCTGGCGTTGCTGCTCTTTGGGGATAACATCAAGGATCTGTCGCCGCTGGCACTGGCCCGGCTGGCGGCATCGGCCCTGCAGCTGAGCGGTCGGGGCGGGCAAACTCAGGACACTCTGCGCCAAAGCACCGGCGCGGATGATGCCGAAGTCGGCCTAGACAGCCTTGGCGCCGGGCGACTGGGTCTGGGCGGTCATATCTCCGAGAACGTCTATACCGATGTGGATGTGAACACCCGCGGCGATAGCGAGCTGAGCATCAATCTTGACCTGTCCAAAAGCCTGACGGTGAGCGGCAAGGTCGACAGTGAAGGCGAATCCGGTCTGGGCCTGTTTTTCAAACGTGATTACTGACAGGCAGGCGCCGCGCCCGGCAACACTCTCCGCTCCGCGTTGGTAGCCGACCGATTACGCCCGAACGGGTGCGGCGCCCCGGCGCTGCGCTGCTTCGATGGCATAGCGGGCGGTGCCGCTGACGCCGGCAGCATCATCGGTGATCAGCCATAGGGGCGTGGTGGCGCATTGGGCGGCAAGTTTGCCCCCCGGTTCAGCAAAGGCCGCCAGAAAATCACCGCGCGCACCGGTGCCAAGCACCCCGCGGGCGACGCTACCGGCAAAGAAGATCCCCTGGCCCGGCATATAGGCAGGCACCAGTTCGCGGGCCAACAGCCCAAGCAGCCGCGCCCAGGCAGGCACGCTACGCTGCGCGACGTGTTCTTCGCCATCCTGAAAGGCGGCAACGATCTCTGCCCCGCCTTCGGAGGGATCGCCGCCAAGGGCGCGGTGCAGCCGCACGAGCCCGCGACCGGAAAACAGCTCTTCCACGCTGGGGAATTCCTCCGGACTACGCCCCAGAAGACGTGCCAACTCCTGCGCCAGCGGATCCGGCAGGCTGGCGTGACCCAGTTCCGCCTCGATCGTGTGCCCACCGGCCGAAAGCGAGACATTGAAGCCGGTGCCGACACCGGCCACCAGTGCCTGCTCTCCCTGCTGGCGCCCGGCGCGCAGCGAGGACAGCTGTCCGGGGATCAGCACTGGCAGCGCATGACCAAGGGCGGCAAGGTCATTGACCACATCGACCCGGCCACCGGTTTCCAGCGGTAGTCTTTCAGCAAGTCCTGCCGCAGTACCGTGCCAGTCACGATTGGTCAGCCGATAGGTCCCACCGTAGACCGGCCCTGCCACAGCAAGGCAGCAGCCCTGCAAGGGCGGCAGATCCGGCTGCGCGCAATAGGCGGCCAGAACCTCATCCAGGCTGGAATAGCTGTCGTTCGGGAAATGTTTGAGCCCTGTCACGCCGATTTCCGGCCCCGCAAGAGCCAGCCGCGTATTACTGCCCCCAACATCCCCCACCAATACGGTCAGATCCGATGCCATTCCTGTCAGCCTCCTCGGGCGCCCCGGTTGTCGGGTGCTGTTATTTTAAGCTGCCGCATCGAATAGCAAAATGCAAATGTTGGCGCAACCATTGCCCGTGCCGGGATCGGCAAACACATCTTGCCGCAGATACGGCCCTCGCCTTAGGTTGGCCGCACCTAAGCTGAAGGAAGCAGATGCAAATGAAGGACAGCGCCGAACCAAGCTCCGTCTCTGTACGGCTGCGCAAACGGCTCGGCCGAACCTATCAGCGGATGCGGTTCCTGTCCTCGCTGCGTCACTTGCACGGGCCGCGCGGCGTCTTTGCCCCACCGGATGAGGTCACCCTGATCGCCCTTGTGCGTGACGGGTGTTACTACCTCGACGCGTTTTTCGATCACTACAGCAGCCTTGGCATCCGCCATTTCGTGTTCTTCGACAACGGCTCGGAGGATGACACGATTGCGCGGATCCACGAAAGACCGGGCACCGCCATCCTGCAATCGCGCCTGCCCTGGGGCCAGTTCGAGAACATGTTCCGCAGCTATGCCGCGCAGCGCTATGCGCAAAACCGCTGGTGCCTGATCGTGGATATGGACGAGGTCTTTGATTTCGAAGGGCGCGCCGAGGTCGGGCTTCAGGGGCTGACGCGCTACATGTCCGCGCGTGGATATACCGCCATGATGGCGCAGATGCTGGAAATGTTCCCCAAAGCGCCTTTGGCCGAGGTCGCGGACATGACCTACCCCGAGGTGCTGCGCCAGTTCAGCTGGTGCGACCTCAGCGCGATTACCGCCCGTGACTATGACGCGCCGGACACCGGGCTTTCCTATTTTCTGAACCAGAACCGGATCGCCATGGGTGGTTCGCAGCCACTGCAAGTGTTGTTTGGCGGCGTGCGCGCCAAGGTGTTTTCAGAGCATTGCTGCCTGACGAAACACCCGTTGGTCTTTGTCGGTCCCGGGGTTGAGGCAGGCGTGCATCCCCATGCCGCCACCGGGGTGACACTGGCGCCGATGACGGGGGTGCTTAAGCACTATAAATTCGCCAATGACAGCTTGGCGCGCGACCGCAAATCCGTTGCCGAGGCGGCCATCGCCCATGGTGAGGACCAATTGCGCCTGTCGGTTCTGTCCAGCAACCCCGATCTGTCGCTGTGGTCCGAGGCGGCGCTGCAGGCACCCGATATCGCCACCCTGCAGGACAACGGGTTTCTGATCGCGTCAGAGGACTACAGTCAACACATCCGGGCCTCGGCTGAGGGCGGCTAGCTGCGCCTGATCCGCAGGGCGCGCTTAATTTGACGTGGCAGAATGGCAAAACACTTAAGATAACGGGGCACCATCCGACCCGGACTGCTGAGCGCCCGCCAAAGCCATTCAAGTGCCAGTTTGCGCATCCACAGTGGCGCGCGTTGCTGGTGCCCACCGAGAAAATCCAAACCCGCACCGACCGAAGCAAACCCGACGCCCGGGGCTAGTTCGCGCCCGCGCGCCGCCAGCAGCTCCTGCTTTGGCGCACCAAGCGCAAGGAAACACAGGCGAATTCCCTTTTGATCCAAGTTGCGCAGGATCTCTTCCGCCTCAGGGCCTGCGGGGTCGAACACGCCAGAGGGCGCATGGCACCATGCCAGATCAAGTCCCGGCACCTTGGCCGTCAGCGCAGCGGAGGCATCCGAAAGCGCCTCGGCAGTACTGCCAACCAGCGCCACCGGCACCCCAGCTTTTGCGGCCAGCCTGCACAGAGGTAGCACCATGTCCGATCCCGGCATCAGCTCAACCGGTCTGCCCGCCAGCTGTGACAGCCAGACCACCGGGCGCCCATCGGCAACAACCAGATCCTGCGCCGCATAAGCGGCCAGAAAATCGGCGCTTGTTTCCAGTTTGACGAGATGATCCAGATTGACCGTAGCAAGAGCAAAGCCTTCACCGCTTGCAAACCGCAACAGGACCTCACTCTCCAGCCGGGGCCGGTCCGCGATGTTGACCTCAATCCGTGTGCCTTGAAACTCGAAATACACCAGTCCGCCTCATCCCTGTCTGCAAACCCTGCCTATAAATCCAGTCTGCAAAGGACTGATTACCCGTCTGCCCGCGTCTGGACCAGTCCGGCAGGGGTGCGCATAGGTAAACGTGGCATTGTTGCCATCCGTTTACCCGATTTCGCATTTCAGCGGGACACGAGGTGCAAGTTTACGTAAACTTTGACAGGTAAGGTCTATAAAACAGGCCATTACTGATCGTTTGTGATCGTCACCATCGAGAGTCCCGAACGCCGATGCCCAACGCCCTGGCCAATATGATGCTGCTGATCTGGCCGCTGGTCAGCCTGCTGCTGTTCCTGCGGCTGCCGCTGGAACGGGCAATCCTGTGGTGTTTTATCGGTGGCTATCTTGTGCTGCCGCCCCTGGCCGAGTTCGACCTGCCGCTGGTACCGGACATGGACAAGTTCACGATCCCTTCGGTCGTCGCTTTTGGCCTCTGCGTCTGGCTGTTGCGCAAGCCAGTGCCGCTGTGGCCGCGCCATCCGCTGGCTCGTGCGCTGACAATCCTGTTTGTCCTATGCGTCATCCCTACGGTCATGACGAATAAAGATCCCGTTCTGTTTCAGGTGCTTGAAGGGGCCGGCCCGATCGTCTTTCTGACCGATATGCTACCGGGACTGCGCTGGCGTGATCTGGGATCAGTGATCATCAATCAGATCATAGTGCTGATGCCGTTTTTGCTGGCCCGACGCTATCTGTCCTGCGAAGCGGGACAGAAGGAACTGCTGCTGGCCCTCTGCCTTGCCGGTCTGGCCTATAGTATTCCGTCGCTGTTCGAGATCCGCTTGAGTCCCCAGCTCAACATCTGGATCTATGGATTTTTCCAGCACGATTTCGGCCAGATGATGCGGCAGGGCGGATTTCGTCCCATCGTGTTCCTGCCGCATGCGCTGTGGCTGGCCTTCTTCATCTTTTCCTCCATTGTTGCAGCTGTCGCACTTGCCCGGGCCGCACAGGAGCGGGAACGGACCAAATTCGCCCTCGCCGCTGTCTATCTCTTTGGGGTGCTCTACCTGTGCAAGAGCCTGGCTTCGCTTGCCTACGGGCTTTCCATCGTGCCGGTTGTGGCCCTGGCCCCGGCCCGCTGGCAAATGCGTCTGGCGATGGTAATTGCGGTGATCGCGGTGACCTATCCGATGCTGCGCAACCAGGGTCTTATTCCAACCGACGCCATTCTGGCACAGGCAGAGGCAATCAGCACCGAGCGGGCACAGTCCCTAGGTTACCGGTTCCACAACGAGGCGATGATGCTGGAGCGGGCCGCCGAAAAGCCCTGGTTCGGCTGGGGGGGCTGGGGGCGCAATCTGGTGCGCGACATGGAAACCGGCCGGATCATATCGGTGCCCGACGGGCGCTGGATCATCACTTTCGGCGCATTTGGCTGGCTGGGTTACATTGCCGAAATGGGCATGCTGACCTTGCCGATTTTTCTCCTCGCTTGGGAAATGCGCCGCCACCGGGGCCACGCGTTCTCCCCCTATGCAACACCGATCGCCCTGATCCTAGCCGCCACATTGGCCGATATGCTGTTGAATGACACACTCATCCCGATCACCTGGCTTTGTGCAGGCTCTGTGCTGGGATATGCCGAACGCCTGCGCAATCCGGACGTATTTCGTAGTAAGCGCAGCCTGTTTGACCGACAGCAAGCCATTGGAACGTCGGAACAGGCTCCGGGGCCACGCAGTGTCTTGTGACAGACGCTTTGCAAGCTTTTGCCCTTGCTGCCTCATTTTTATCGCGTTTCCGGCGTAATTGATCACCATCCGTCCATAGCTTGGCCGCATATGGCGATCACTCTGGCCTTGGGCAATCAGGATTTCGGGTGTCATGTTTCCGAGGTTTTGACTGAATTCGGCCCAGCCACGTTTTGGTTCACGATACCTCTGCACCCGCTTTCCCGGGGGCTTTTCCTATTTCGGAACAGAGGTTAACCGGGCGCGACAAGGGGTTGAAGGGATTGACAAAAGACGACCGGCCCGTTCCACTTTCACGGCGCTGCGGGTTTCGGTTCAGGGTTGATGCGTAAGACGCGTAAAAGGTGAAGACTAAGTTGGGAAACAAAGACGAGAGCCAAACACGCGCCGACGCCTACTCCGGTGACATCGCCATCATCGGACTGTCCGTCTGCCTGCCTGGCGCCGAATCCGCTGCGGCGTTCTGGCGCAACCTGCGTGACGGCATTGAATCCATCGAGGTGCTGGACGAGGCGAGCCTGCTGGAAGCCGGTGAACGCACCTCTATTCTCAGCGATCCCAACTATGTGCCTGCCGCCGCGCGTCTTGAGGGCTATGACGAATTCGATGCCGATTTCTTTGGCTTCAGCCCCAAGGAAGCCGCCATTCTGGATCCCCAGCACCGAAAGTTCCTTGAGGTCGCCTGGGGCGCCATGGAGGATGCTGGCCACCCGCCCGAAAGCCTGGATGAGCCCATCGGTGTCTATGCGGGCTGCGGCATGGGCAGCTATTTCTATTTCAACATCTGCTCGAACCCGGCCCTGGTGGACGAGGTTGGCATGTTCCTGCTGCGCCACACCGGCAACGACAAGGACTTCCTGTCGACCCGCGTCAGCCATGTCTTTGATCTGAAAGGGCCATCGGTCAACATTCAGACCGCCTGCTCGACTTCTCTGGTGGCGGTGCACTACGCCTGCAAGGCGCTGCGCGAAGGGGAATGCGGCATGGCGCTGGCAGGCGGCGTCACCATCGAGCTGCCGCAGGGGCGTGGATACCTATACAAGGAAAACGAGATCCTGTCGCCGGACGGCCATTGTCATGCTTTTGACCACCGGGCGCAGGGAACCGTCTTCGGCTCTGGCGCTGGGGCGGTGGCGCTCAGACGGCTGGAGGATGCCATCGCCGATGGCGACCATATCTGGGCCGTGATCAAGGGCTCCGCGATCAACAACGACGGCGCCGACAAGGCTGGCTATCTCGCGCCTTCGGTCGGAGGACAGGCCACTGCCGTACGCAAAGCGCTGGCGGCAGCGGATGTGGCGGCTGAGACCATCGACTATGTGGAATGCCACGGCACCGGCACCTACCTAGGGGATCCAATCGAGGTCACCGCCCTCACAGAAGCCTACCGCGACAGCACCGAGGAAAGCGGGTTTTGCCGCATCGGCTCGGTCAAGACCAACATCGGCCATCTCGATACGGCCGCAGGGGTCGCTGGGCTGGCCAAGACCGCGCTGGCGCTGAAACATCAGCAGATCCCGGCCTCGCTGGGCTACGAGGCGCCGAACCCTGCCATCGATTTCGACGGTTCACCGTTCAAGGTCAACGCCGCTCTCAGCGACTGGCAGTCCAATTCCGGGCCGAGACGTGCCGCGGTGAACGCGCTGGGGGTTGGCGGCACCAACGCCCATGTCATTTTGGAGGAAGCGCCAGACCGCGGCGCCTCCGACGAAAGCGATTTCCCCTTCCATGTGCTCTGCATCTCGGGCCGGTCCAAGGCGGCGCTTGACGACAACAGCGCCGCGCTGGCCGCGTGGCTGCGCCAGAACCCCGAGGTGGATCTGGCCGATGTGGCCTATACTTTGAAGGAAGGGCGGCGCGGTTTTGCCAAGCGTCGGGTGCTGGTGGCCGAAACCGCAAGCGAGGCCGCCGATCTGCTAGAGGCTGGCGATCCACGCAAGGTCTTTACACACGACCATCTGGGCGATGCGCCCGAGGTCGTCTTCATGTTCCCGGGCGGCGGTGCACAATACGCGGGCATGGCGCGCGACCTTTACGAGACCGAACCGGTCTTTGCCGATTGGATGGACCGGGGGATTGATCACCTCCAAGCCAGCCTCTACTATGACATCCGCGCTCTGTGGCTGCCCGAAGAGGGGCAGGAGGAGGCCGCGAATGCAGCCCTACAAAAGCCCTCGGTGCAGCTGCCGCTAATCATGATCGTGGAATACGCGCTGGCGCAGCTCTGGATCAGCTGGGGCGTGCGCCCCGCTGCGCTGGTCGGCCATTCCATGGGCGAAAACACCGCCGCCTGTCTGGCCGGGGTGATCTCATTCGAGGATTGCATCGATCTGGTGCTCTTGCGCGGTCGGCTCTTTGACACCGTGCCCGCGGGCGGCATGCTGTCCGTCTCCCTGCCGCTGGCCGAGGTGGAGGCACTGGTCGGTGACGATCTCGATATCGCCAGCGTCAACGCGCCGCGCCTGACCGCAGTTTCCGGTCCGCAGGCCGCGCTGGACCGGCTGGCAAAGGACCTGAGCGCACGCGACATCGACCATCAGCGGATCCAGATCGATATTGCGGCCCATTCGCGGATGCTGGACGGGATCCTTGAGCAATATGGCGCCTTCCTGCGCGGTTTGAACCTGTCGGCGCCGCAGATCCCGGTGATGTCCAACCGCAGCGGCGCCCAGCTCACACCAGAGCAGGCCACCGACCCCGACTATTGGGTCAGCCAGCTGCGCGGCACTGTGCAATTTGGCGCCTGCATCGACAGCTTGGCCGAGGTGCCGGGCCGCATCTATCTGGAGGTCGGCCCGGGCAAGGCGCTCAGCGCGCTGGCGCAGATGGCCCCGGCGGTCGCCCCCGGACAGGCGCTCAGCTCACTGCGCCATCCCGAACAGGATGTGATGGATGATGCCTATTTCTTTGGCGTGATCGGACGGCTCTGGGCCTGCGGGTATGACGCCGATTGGGATCAGATCTGGGGCGAGGCAAAGCGCCATCGCCTGCCGCTGCCCACTTATGCCTTTCAGCGCAGCCGCTATTTCATCGAACCCGGCACCGCCGCGCAGGTCGAAGAGGCCCCGCTGCCCGCTCGCCACGAAGACATCGACAACTGGGGCTACCGTGCGGCCTGGCGCCCGCGCCTTGCCGATTGCGCGCTGGATGTGGACACCGAACTGGATCAGGACCCGCAATGCTGGCTGATCTTCGAAGACGACATCGGCCTTGCCTCTCAGGTGGCGGACAGGCTGGTGGCGGCAGGGCACGCCGTGGTGCGCCTGCGCACCGGGGATACCTATGCGCAGCTATCGCCGACCTCTTACATCTTGGCGCCCGAACAGGGCCGCGCGGGCTATGCTGCACTGCTGGCGGATCTGGCCCGGACCGAGATGCTGCCAACCCGGATTGCGCATTTCTGGCTAGCGACCGAAGGCGAGACCTTCCGCCCCGGCAGCTCCTTCTTTGACCGCAATCTGGAAACCGGGTTTTACGCCCTGACCGCGCTGGCGCAGGAGCTTGGCAGCGCCGATCTGCCCCAGCCGCCGCACATCACCGTCTTCACCACCGGCGCTGTGCAGTTGCGGGACGAGGCCTTGCCGGATCCGGAAAAGGCGATGATCGCCGGTCCTGCCCGGGTGATCCCACGCGAATTGCCTGGATTCTCCTGCGCCACGGTGGACATCGAACTTCCCCGCGCAGAAACAGGTCTGCTGGCCCGGATCAAGGGCGCAGCGGCACCAGATATCTCCTCTCGCCTGCTTGAGGAACTTCTGGCCGAGCCGACTAGCACAGCCGCTGCCTGGCGCGGTGAAAAACGTTATGAGCTGGACTGGCGCCCGGTCGCGCTGCCGCAGGCCGAGCTGCCCACCTTCAAACAGGGGGGCACCTATCTGATCACCGGTGGCTATGGTGGCATTGGCCTCTCAATTGCCCGGCACCTGCTGGAGGAATACGCCGCAAATGTTGTCCTGATTTCGCGCGAGGGCCTGCCCGAGCGCGGCGGATGGGCGCAATATCTGCGTAGTCACAGCCCCGCCAACCGCACCGCCACGCGCATCCGCGCGGTCGAGGCCCTGGAGGAGATCGGCAAGGGCGCGGTGCTGCCGCTGGCCGCCGATGTCTGCAACTCCGGCCAGATGCGCGCCGCGCTGAAGGCCGCCGAGGACCGCTTTGGCCCCCTCACCGGGGTGATCCATGGCGCGGGCAATATAGATGACGGGCCATTGCTGGCGAAATCAGACGAACAGATCGCCAAGGTCCTGGCACCCAAGGTCAGCGGGTTGCGGGTACTGGACAGCCTGTTCCCCGATGGCAGCCTTGATCTGATGGTGCTGTTCTCCTCATCCTCGACGGTGACGGGACCGGTGGGACAGGTGGATTACATCGCCGCCAACGAATACCTCAACGCCTGGGCGGCGCATCGCCGGGGCGGCAAGACCCGTGTCGTGGCGGTGGATTGGGGCGTCTGGGCCGATACCGGCATGGCTTCCGAAGCGATGGCCGCGCGGCAAGGCAGTGACGGCCCCTCGGACCCTGTGCCCTGCGCACAGGCCCTGCTGGACAGCGAAGGATTTGATGGCAGCGGCAACCGGATCTACCGCACCCGACTGGATGCAGCCCAACACTGGCTGCTGAATGAACACCGCACCGCCGATGGCACCGCAGTGATGCCCGGCACCGGTTACATCGAACTGGCTGCAGAGGCGATGACGGCCCTTGGCATGGCCGAGGATGGCGCGCTTCCGGCCTTTGAACTGCACGACCTTTACTTCCTGCGCCCGCTTGTGGTCGCCGATGACAGCCCGGCAGATCTGCTGATCCGGCTGCTGGCCGAGGAAGACGGCTACGCGCTGTCCTTCTACACCGCCAGCGGCGAAGGCTATGCCCTGCATGCCGAGGCCAAGGTGACATTTGCCGAGGCGCAGAGCCCGGCGGCGCCGGTTGATCTCAACGCTCTTGCCGCCCGCTGCCCGTCGCAGACCGAAACCGATGGCGCGCGGCTGAAATCCCCGCAGGAGGCCAACCTGCTTTTTGGCCCGCGCTGGCATGTGCTGCAGCGCATGGCCTTTGGGAGTGGCGAAGGGATCGCGACACTGCAACTGGCCGATGCGGCCAAATCCGACGGGGCGCTTTTGCACCCGGGTCTGCTGGATCTGGCGACTGGCTGGGCCATCGCGCTGGCGCCGGGCTATAGCTCTGACCACCTTTGGGTGCCCCTGTCGTACCGGGCAATCCGCATCCATGCGCCACTGACCGAGACAATCCACAGCCACATGCGCCTGTCCGCGCAAGCCGCCGACGCCGCTGGCGAAGGGACCGCCGTATTCGACGTGACGCTCTGCGATGATACAGGGCGGGTTCTGGTCGAGATCGAAGGCTTCCGCATGCAGCGGATGACGCAGGCTCTGGCTCCCGCTGCAACTGCGGCGGCTGATGTCAGCGCCGCCGGTATTGCCATGGGCAAAGGTGGCAGCGCTCAGCCCCTGTCGCCCGAGGAACGCCGCCTTCACCACAATATCGCAAACGGCATCCGCGCCGAAGACGGGGGCGAGGCCCTGACGCGCGCCCTTGCCGTGGCAACCTCCGGCGGCCTGTCGCAGGTCGTGGTCTCGGCTCTTGATCTGCCTGCCCTGATCGAACAGGCCAAGATGACCAGTTCCGAGGCCCCATCGGACAGCCAGAGCTTTGAGCGCCCGCAGCTCGACACTGACTACGTGGCGCCGGAAAACGCGGTTGAGGAGGTCCTGGCGGGATATTTCCAGACACTTCTGGGGGTGGGCGAGGTCGGCACCCGCGACAGCTTCTTCGATCTGGGTGGGCATTCCCTGATCGCGGTGCGGCTGTTTGCCCAGATCAAGCGGGATTTTGGCGTCGAGTTCCCCCTGTCAGTCCTCTTCGAAGCCCCAAGCGTTGCTGATCTGGCGACCAGGATTATCGCCCGAACAGGCGGCGGCGTGACCACCGAAGGCAGCGCGCAGTCCCCGGCCACTACCGATGACGCAGGGCCAGAACCCTTTACCCATCTGGTCAAGCTTCACGCCGGAGATGGCACCGGGCGGCGCCCTTTCTTCCTTGTGGCCGGTATGTTTGGCAACGTGCTGAACCTGCGGCATCTGGCCCAGATGCTGGGCAGCGACCGCCCGGTCTACGGCCTTCAGGCGCGCGGGTTGATCGGGGACGTCGCGCCACACGACAACATTGGCGAGGCCGCCGCCGATTACCTGCACGAGGTGCGGCAGATCCAGCCGCAGGGCCCCTATCTTCTGGGCGGTTTCTCGGGCGGTGGCATCACGGCCTATGAAATGGCGCAGCAGCTGAAGGCTGCCGGAGAGGAAACCGCCGCGCTGGTCCTGCTCGACACACCGCTGCCGGTGCGCCCACCGCTGAGCCGACAGGACAAGGCGCTGATCAAACTGCAGGAGTTGCGCCGCAAGGGACCGTCCTATCTGGCGGAATGGGCGCGCAACCGCGTTGCCTGGGAGATCGCAAAACGCCAACGCCGCCAAGGCAGCAACGATTCAGGCGCCGCGCCTGCCTTTAACAACCGGCAGATCGAAATGGGCTTCCGCGCCGCTGTTGCCAGCTATGAATTGCAGCCCTGGGACGGCGCCATGTCGCTGTTCCGTCCGCCACTGGACCAGCACTGGCAGGTCTCGGGGGGCAATTGGGTCAGCGCCGAGCGGGAGTATGTCTTTGACGACAACGACTGGACCCGCTGGGCGCCGGAAATCGAGGTGATCGAAGTGCCCGGTGACCACGACAGCATGGTGCTGGTACCAAACGTCAGCGTTCTGGCGGCTGAGGTCAAAGCGCGGCTGGACCGGGCCGAGGCTGGCTATACTGCGCCAGCACCGGAGCATGCCCGGCAAGTGCGCAATCAGGCGGCGGAGTAGATGTCCATGGCCCCTCCCCCACAGTCCCAAAGCGACAGCGTTCTGACCATCATCCTGAACTACCGCACCCCGCAGATGACGCTGCAGGCGGCAGAGGCAGCGCTGGCGGAAATGGAAGATCTGCCCGGCGCCGTGGTGATCGTGGAAAACGGATCGGGCGATAACTCGTGGGAAGAGTTGCAAGCAGGCGCCACCAGCCGGGGCTGGCTGGACAGCGGCAAACTGCGGCTGATCCGTTCGCCCGTCAACGGTGGCTTTGGCGCGGGCATGAACATCGGCATGGAGGCCGGTCTGCCCGACGGCAGCGAGCCGGGGTTCTATTACCTGCTGAACTCCGATGCCTTCGTGGAGGGCACGACGATTTCCCGGCTGCGGGATTTTCTCCTTTCCAGCCCCGGTGCTGGCCTCGCCGGATCCTTTGTGCATGGCACGGATGATGCGCCCCACCGCACCGCCTTCCGCTTCCCCTCGATCGCGGGAGAGTTCGAAATGGCCGCCCGCACCGGTATCGTGACGCGGCTCCTATCCCATGCGGTGGTGGCAATGGACATGCCCGAGCAGGAGACCCAGGTCGACTGGACCGCCGGCGCCAGCCTGATGATCCGCCGCGAAGTGATCGAGGATATCGGTGGCTTTGACGAAAGTTTTTTCCTCTATTTCGAGGAAACGGATCTGTGCAAACGCGCCGCGCAGGCCGGATGGCGCACGCATTACGTGCCAACCAGCACCGTGGCGCATCTCGGCTCGGCCTCGACCGGGATGAAGTCCTGGGACCGCACACCGACCTACTGGTTTGATTCCCGCATGCACTATTTCGTCAAGACGCACGGGGTGATCTACGCCGCCCTCGCCACCTTGGCGCGCGTCCTCGGCTGCGGCCTTTATGGGCTGCGGCGACTGATCCAGAAAAAGCCAGCCGCGGATGCGCCGCATTTCCTGCGCGACCTGCTGACCCACGCGCTGCGGTCGGCGATCCGCCCCAAGACAGCAATACGTGAAACGCGCCCTCACAGTCATGTTCCGGAGGAACAGAAATGAGCCAATTTTCCTCAGTCATCATCGGCAATGAATCCCTCGCGGTGGGATGCGGCGATGCGCTGCTGGCGCGCGGGCATCAAATCTCTGCCGTCGTGTCGCAGGATGATGGTATTCGCAGCTGGGCCGAAAAACACGGAATCCCATTGCACGCCAGCCCGGATACGCTGACCGAAGACTTTGACTGGCTGCTCTCCATTGCCAACCTGCGGGTCATTCCCGACCGGGTGCTGACGCTGGCCGCCAAGGGCGCGGTGAACTTTCACGACGGGCCGCTGCCACGTTACGCCGGCCTCAACGCGCCGAACTGGGCGCTGATTGAGGGCGCCGACAGCTATGGCATCACCTGGCACATGATCGAAGGCGGCATCGACGAAGGCGATATCCTCGCCCAGCGCCTGTTCGATGTGGCAACGGATGACACCGCCTTCAGCCTCAACTCCAAATGCTATGCCGCCGCGATGGACAGCTTTGGCACGGTGATAGACCAGCTGGAGGCAGGCACACTCAACCGCCAGCCACAGGACCTGAGCCAGCGCAGTTATTACGCCCGCAGCGACCGGCCCGCGGCAGGCGCGCTGATCGATTTCACCGCCCCGGCGGCGGCGATCACCCGTGTGGTGCGCGCGCTTGATTTTGGCGGCTACTGGAACCCGCTTTGCGCCGCGAAATGCGCCCTTGGCGAGAATATCCTACTGGTCGGCAGCGCAGAGGCGGTCGAGGGTGCAGGTGCGCCCGGCGGTGTGATCGCGGTCAGCAAGGACAGCCTGACCGTGGCCTGCGGCGATGGCGCGGTGCGGCTCAGCGGTCTGACCGATCCTGCGGGGCGCAAACTGGCGCCCGCCGACCTGTGCAAGCCCGGCGATGCGATCCCGATCCTGAGTGACGCGGAAAGGCACGCGATTACCGAAGCCCTTGCCAAGACACAGAAAGGCGAAAGCCATTGGCGCCGCGCGCTGGCGGCCATGCGCCCGGTCGCCGTTCCCCTTGCTGAACCAACCGGCAACAGCGGCCTCACCCGCCGTCCCATTGCAGCACCGGATGGCCTGACAGAGACACAGGTCGCCGCCGCAGTCCTGACCTGGGCCCTGCGCAGCGCGGGGGAAGAGGTCGCCGATATTGCCCTCAGCCTTGAGACCATGACACCGCTGGCGGGGCTTGTCTCTGGCTGGGTTCCGGTGCAGGGACAGCGTGACGACACCCTCGCGGATCTGCAGAGCCGCGTCGCCAAAGAGATTAAAAAGGCCCGCGCGACAGGCGGGTTTGCCGAGGATTTGATTGCCCGCGCGCCGGAACTGGCACCGCAAGCACAGCCCGGCATTGGTTTGTCCATGGGACGGGATGCAGCTCTGCCAGGCTGCGTCGCCACCGTGTCATGGGCGGATGGGGTGCTTGCGCTCCATGTGGATGGCGCCCAGCTGACAGCAAAGGCCGCGGAGCTGCTCGCCGCGCGGCTGGAGCTGCTGCTGGGCGCCATTTCCGCCCCGGATCATGCAAATAGCCCTCTTGCTGATCTGCCGGTCCTGCCCGAGGATGAGCGCCGGGTGCTGCTCAGCGACTGGAACCAGACAGCCGCAGACACGGGCCCGGATCAGACCATCCACGCCGCATTTGCCGCGCAGGTGTCCCGCACACCCGAGGCCACGGCGCTGGTGTTCGAGGATCAGAGCCTCAGCTACGCAGACCTCAATGCCCGCGCCAACGGGGTTGCGGCCAGGCTACGGGACATGGGCGTCAAACCCGGCAGCCATGTAGGGATCTACGTCTCCCGCAGCCCGGATCTGGTGGTGGCCGCCCTTGCGGTGATGAAGGCAGGTGGCGCCTATGTGCCGCTCGATCCCGCTTACCCTGCGGATCGGATTGCCCATTTCATCAAGGACAGCGGCGCCGATGTCATCGTGACGCAAGACGCCCTGCGCGACAGCCTGCCCGCCTCAAGCGCGCAACTGCTGGTACTGGATGGCGCGGATGCCCCCGCCCCGAGTGTCGCGCCTGTCGATGGCGGCGCCACCGGACAGGATCTGGCCTATGTGATCTATACCTCCGGCTCTACCGGCCTGCCCAAGGGGGTGATGGTGCGCCACGCCAATGTGGCGAATTTCTTTGCCGCCATGGATGCGCGCATTCCCCATCAGCCCGGCGATGCCTGGCTCGCGGTGACCAGCCTCTCCTTTGATATCTCGGTGCTGGAGCTGTTCTGGACCCTCGCGCGCGGCTTCAAACTGGTGCTCTCCAGCGATGAAAGCCGCCTGCAGTTATCCAACGGGCCAATTGCCATCTCGGACCGGAAGATGGACTTCAACCTCTTCTACTGGGGCAATGATGATGGCCCCGGCCCACGCAAATACAACCTGCTGCTGGAGGGCGCGAAATTTGCCGATCAGCACGGCTTTAACGCGGTCTGGACGCCCGAGCGGCACTTTCACGCCTTTGGCGGTCCCTACCCGAACCCCTCGGTCACCGGGGCAGCCGTCGCGGCGGTGACGCAGAATATCGGTGTGCGCTCGGGCTCTTGCGTGGCGCCGCTGCACCATCCCGCCCGCATCGCCGAGGAATGGGCGGTGATCGACAACCTGACGGCGGGGCGCGCCGGTATCGGTTTTGCCGCAGGCTGGCAACCGGATGATTTCATCCTGCGCCCCGAGAATACGCCTCCGGCCAACAAACCGGCGATGTACGAAGCCATCGAAACCGTGCGCAAACTCTGGCGCGGCGAAGAGGTCGCCTTCCCGCGCAAGGATGGCGGCACCCATGCGGTGCTCACTCAGCCCCGCCCCGTGTCCAGCGAACTGCCGGTCTGGGTCACTACGGCTGGCAACCCCGACACCTGGCGCGAGGCAGGCGAGATCGGCGCCAATGTCCTGACCCACCTTCTGGGGCAAAGCATTGATGAGGTCGCGGGCAAGATCCGCATCTACCACGACGCCCTGCGCGGCGCCGGGCATGATCCGGCGGAGTTCACCGTAACGCTGATGCTGCACACCTATCTGGCCGACAGCCGCGAGGATGCCCGTCAGACCGCGCGCGAGCCGATGAAGGATTACCTGCGCTCTGCCGCTGGTCTGATCAAGCAATACGCCTGGGCCTTCCCCGCCTTTAAGAAACCCAAAGGCGTCAATAATCCCTTTGAAATGGATCTTGGCATCCTGTCCGAGGAAGAACTGGATGCGATCCTCGACTTTGCGTTTGAGCGCTATTTCGAGGACTCAGGCCTGTTCGGCACCGTGCAGGATGGCGTCGCCCGGGTCGAACAACTGAAGCGCATCGGCGTGGACGAGATTGCCTGCCTCATCGACTATGGAATCGCGCCTGACGTGGTGCTCGAGGGGCTGAAACCTCTGGCCGAGGTGCTGCGCCTGTCCAACGCCCCGCAAGAATTGGCCACGGACGACTTTTCACTTGCGGCGCAGATCCTGCGCCATGACGTCAGCCATATGCAATGTACGCCCTCCATGGCGCGAATGATGGTGCAGAACGATGAGGCCCGCATGGTGCTGCCACATCTGCAGCACCTTCTGGTCGGTGGCGAAGCGCTGCCCGGCGATCTGGCCGGTGATCTGCGCGAGGCTGGACCCGGGCAGATCCACAACATGTACGGGCCGACCGAAACTACCATCTGGTCGACCATGCAAACCCTTGATGGCGTCCCGGCAGGCGTTGCCGATATCGGCGGGCCCATCGCCAATACCCAAGTTTACGTGCTGGATGCTGCGGGCGCGCCGCAGCCCATCGGTGCACCGGGGGAGTTGTTCATCGCCGGACACGGGGTGACCGCAGGTTACTGGCAACGGCCCGAACTGACAGCGGAGCGGTTTGTCCCCGATCCCTTTGGCGGCGGGTTGATGTATCGCACCGGCGATCTGGTGCGCTGGCGCGCGGATGGGCGGCTCGATTTCCTGGGACGGACCGACCATCAGGTGAAGATCCGCGGCCAACGTATTGAACTTGGAGAGATTGAAGCGGCCCTGGCCGTCCAGCCCGGCGTCACCGGCGCGGTTGTCATGCCGCGCAAGATCGGCGCGGGGGAACAACTGGTCGGCTATATCACCACCTCTGCTCCGGTGCAGGAGGCTGCGTTGAAACAGGCGCTTTCGGCCCGGCTGGCCGAGGTGATGGTACCATCGCATATCGTGACGCTGGATGCGTTTCCACTGACCCCCAACAAGAAGATCGACCGCAAGGCGCTGCCGGATCCAAAACCGGCGCGGGTTGCCGCACCCACCGCAGTGACCCCTCCCAAGGGCGGCGCGCAGGGCAAGATCGCCGCGATCTGGGGGCAGATTCTTGGTCTCGATGGGATCGGCGCGCAGGACAATTTCTTTGTCCTTGGCGGTCACTCCCTGCTGGCGGTGCAGGCGCACCGGGACATCCGCACGGCGCTGGAGGTGCCGAAACTGTCGATCACCGACATCTTCCGCTTCCCGACGCTGGCCGGTTTGGCCGCCCATATCGAAGGGCTTGCAGGCGGCGCGGAATCGCCGGATGATCCGGCCGATGCAGAACAGGCCGCCGTAGCCGAGGCGGCCAAATCGGAAACCATGTCGAAACGGCGGGCGATGCGCGCCAGCCGCAAAGCCCGGACCGGATGATAACTGACAGCCCCGCCCCCCTTGATCAGACAACCGATGCGCGGCTGGCTCTGGTCCGGCCGCTCTTTGGCGCGGGCATATCGCTGGGGGCGGCCAACCCGCTGGGGGCGCTGCCCGATCCCTTCCCGCAGGAGCGCGCCTGCCTGTCGCCCAGCGCCGTGGAGAAACGCCGCCGCGAATTTGCCGCCGGGCGGGCGGCTGCGCACCGGGCGATGCAGGATCTTGGCCGGGCGCCCTGCCCCATCGTGATTGCCAAATCCCGCGCGCCCATCTGGCCCACAGGGCTGACCGGATCGATCACCCATACCCACAGCTGCGCCCTTGCCGCCGTGACCTCGACACAGACCCGGCGCGCCATTGGCATCGACGTCGAGGAAGACACGCCCCTGAAAGACGACCTGCGCCCGGCGATCTGCTCTACCCGCGAACAGGATTGGCTGAGCTCGCAGGACAACCCCGGCCAGATGGCCAAGCTGATCTTCTCCGCCAAGGAAGCCGCCTATAAGTGCCAGTATACTGTCAGTGAACAGTTTTTCGGCTTTGACGGCATGGAATTGGAAATCGAACCAGAAGACGTGTGCGAAACGGTCCGGCGCGGACGTTTCATAGCCGCCTTCACCGTCGACCGCCCGCCGTTTCGCACTGGCGCCCGGATCAACGGCGCCTATGTCATCGGGGAAGGTATCATTTTCACCGCAGCAAGCCTGGAGGCGTGAGCAATGGGAAAACGATCTCTGCTTCTGGCGTTGACGACCTGCCTGCACGGGATTTGGGCCAGCCTGCCCCTGCAGGCCGCGCCGTTTCCGTTGCCGGTGCTGACCCCACCAGAGCAGCCAATGAAGGTCTATCACCTTGGCCACTCTCTGGTTGGCCCCGTGATGCCGCATATGCTGGCGCAGCTTGCCCCCAAGGGGCACAGCTGGAATAGCCAGCTCGGGTCGGGCACATCGCTAAAGCAGCACTGGGAGCCGGAGGAGACGATCCTTCATTTCGATCTGGTGAATCAGGCCCCCATCTGGCGCGACGCCAAAGAGGCCATCGGTTCTGGCGATTATGATGCGGTGGTGCTGACAGAAATGGTCGAGCTGCGCGACGCGGTGAAGTATTTCGGCTCCGCCAAATACATGCGCCGCTGGGCCGCGCTGGCCCGTGATGCTTCGCCTGACACGCGGATCTATCTTTATGAGACCTGGCATCACCTTGATGACCCGGACGGCTGGCAGGCGCGCATCGCAAGCGATCTGGACCGGCTCTGGCTGGGCAAGGTGCTCGGATCAGACACGCGTCGCAATCCCAAACGCCCGGTCTACCTGATCCCCGCCGGACAGGTCATGGCCGCTGTCGCACGGGCCATTGATGCAGGCCAGATCGACGGGCTGAGCGATGTTTCGGATCTTTTCGCCAAGACACCGGAAGGCGCACAGGACACTATTCATATCAATGACTTGGGCACATACATTGTCGCCCTCGCCCACTATGCCGTGCTCTATCACCGCTCCCCTGTTGGCCTGCCGCACCAGCTGTCGCGTCCGGATGGAGAGGCAGCGACGGCGCTGTCACCGGCCGCTGCCGAGACGGTGCAGCAAATCGTCTGGCAGGTGGTGACAGGGATCCCCCGCACGGGTCTCTCTGACGCAGGCCAGAACGGATGAACCTTGAAACACTGATCACCTCGGTCCTGATGGTGGGCCATTCGCTGTTTGGCCAGGACAATCCCGCCATGCTGGAACAGCTGTTGCGCCAGTCCAGTAGTAGTGCCACCGTCGAAGCGCAGATCATCAATGGCGCGCCGCTCAGCTACAACTGGGAGCACGGCGACAGCGCCGAAGGGGTGAACGCCCGCGAGCGGCTCCAGACCCCAGTCGACGCGGTGATCCTCACCGAGGGCCTTCCGCTGGCCAATCACCTGAAATGGAGCAATACCGAAGAGACCGTCACCCGCTATTACCAGCTGGCCAAGGATGCCAATCCGGCTGCCGCGGTCTATCTGCAGGAAACCTGGCACAGCCTCAGCAGCGGAACCGGCACCGAGGTGCCGTTTGACGAAGGCGCCGATATCGCCTGGCGTGACCGGCTGGAGCAGGACCTGCCCCGCTGGCAGGCTGTGGTCGATGAAGTCAACGACAGCGTCGGTGGTGATATGCGCCTACTTCCCGCCGGGCAGGCCATGGCGCGTCTGGACGATGCCATCCGGGCCGGAACGGTGCCGGGCCTCACCGAGATTTCCGAAGTCTTTTCCGATGACATCCACCCAAATGCCACCGGGTTCTACTATATCAGCGCGCTGCAATATGCGGTTCTGACCGGACACAGCCCAATGGGCCTGCCGCACCGGCTGAAGGATCGTTGGGGCAAAGCCTATCCGGCGCCTGCGCCCGCACTGGCCCGGCGGCTGCAGGAGATCGCCTGGGCCGCGGCCCAAGGCGAGGAGGTGCGCACCGCCGCCCTGCCGCCCGACCCGCCGCCGCTGCCCTCCGACCCCGCTGCGCCACGCCTGAATGAGGAGGTTGCGGCCTCTGCCCCCGCGCCGGAAATCACCGCAAAGGGACCGCCGCGCCAGCCGATCGCCATGAACCTGATGGAGGTCGCCGACTGGAGCCCGCAGGCGCCCTTCCTTGACCATTTCAAAACCGCCCGCCCGTGGATCGGCCACCTGCCTGGGCGCTGGGGCGGTGTCGGCCATGACGATCTTGCCGCTGCAGGCTATCTGGATCCGCAAGGCTGGCCCACCGCCATGCCGCCTGAGCTTGGCTCCATCGGCACCGTCATTCTGACCGATCTGCCCGCCTCGGCGCACTCGCTTGCCGGGCGTTATATGCTGCGTTTTGACGGCTCCGGCATTGTCGAGGTCTCTGGCCGCGCCGAAAACGTCCGCTATGGCAAGGGCAAGGTCACCTTTGACTATACCCCCGGCCCCGGTCCGGTCGAAATCCGCATTCAGCGTACTGGGCGCGGGGCGGACTATGTCCGCAATATCACCGTGGTGCGCGCCGATCAGCTGCAGGCCTATGAAGATGGCGCCCTGTTCAACCCACTCTGGCTCGACATGCTGGATGGGTTTGACGTGCTGCGCTTTATGGACTGGATGCAAACCAATGATTCCGAACAGGTTGGCTGGGAAGACCGCCCGGAGGTCTCCGATTACACCTGGGCGCGCAAGGGCGTTCCGGCCGAGATCCTGCTGGCGCTGGCCAATACGCTGGGCGCCGATCCCTGGTTCAACATGCCCCATATGGCCGACGACAGCTATCTGCGCAATTTCGCCCAGCTGGTGGATGGCGGCCTGGACGAGGATCTACGTGCCTATGTGGAATACTCCAACGAGGTCTGGAACTGGCAATTTGCACAGGCCCAATGGGCCGACGAGCAGGCCCGCAGCCTCTGGGGCGGCAGTGACCTCTGGATGCAGTTCTACGGCGGGCGGGCTGCGGAAATGTCGCGGATCTGGACCGATGTCTTTGGCGCAGACGCCGACCAGCAACTGGTGCGGGTGATTTCAAGTCAGACCGGCTGGCCGGGCCTTGAGGAACAGGTGCTGAACGCACCGCTCTGGGTGGCCGGGGCGCCAGACCGCCTGCCCCCGGCGCGCTATTTCGATGCCTATGCGATCACCGGCTATTTCGGCGGCACGCTTGGCCTGCGCGACAACGCCCCCATGGTGCGCGCCTGGATCGCCGACAGCCGCGACCGGGCCCGCTCTGCCGCCGCCGATCTGGGGCTGCAGGGCGCCGAGGCTGCGGCCTATATCGAGGCGCATCAGTACGATGTGGCAACGGCGCAGGCTATGCTCGAAATCGAGGATGGCCTCCTCAGCGAGGACGGCAATGGCGCTATGGCCGGTTTTCTGGACAAGGAGCTGCCCTATCACAAATCCGTCGCCGACGAATACGAGCTGGACCTAATCATGTACGAGGGCGGCAGCCATGTGGTGGGTGTCGGCCAGATGGTCGAGGACGCAGAGCTGACCGGCTTTTTCACCCACTTTAATTACACCGAAGAAATGGCCGCGCTTTATACGAAGATGCTGACCGGCTGGGCCGAGCATGGCGGCACCCTGTTCGCGGCCTATGCCGATGTGGCTGTGCCCGGCAAATGGGGCAGCTGGGGTGCGCGGCGCACGCTCAGCGACGACAACCCGCGTTGGCGGGTGCTGGAGGCGGTGAAATGACACCGCTGATATCCGTGCTGATCCCGGCCCATAACGAGGCGGCGTATATCCGCCCCTGTCTTGAGGCGCTTTTTGCCTCTGATCCGTTGCCCGGCTCGGCCGAGGTTCTGGTGCTGGCCAATGGCTGCACCGATGACACCGCTGAAATTGCCCGTTCTGTCACCCTTTCCCAAGGCTGGAGCCGCAAGGTGATCGACCTCCCGCAGGGGGGCAAGCTGGCGGCGCTCAACGCTGGAGATGCCCGTGCAAAGGGCGCTGTGCTGGTCTATCTTGATGCCGATGTCACGGTTACCCCGCCTCTCTTGGCGCAACTGGCAGGGGCTCTGACGCCGGAGCGACCGCGTTATGCCAGTGGCAGCCCCCGTGTCGCTCCGGCCCGCTCTTCCCTGACCCGCGCCTATGGGCAATTCTGGTCCAAACTGCCCTTTGTTACGGATGGCGCCCCCGGTTTTGGTCTTTTCGCTATGACCCGTACCGGGCGTGAGCGCTGGCAGGCTTGGCCCGACATCATCTCGGACGACACATTCGCACGGTTGTCCTTTGCCCCTGCCGAGCGCTTTCGTGTGCCCGCCCGCTATGACTGGCCGATGGTCGAAGGCTTTGCCAATCTTGTGCGGGTGCGCAGGCGGCAGAATGTCGGCGTCGAGGAAATCGCCGAGCGATTTCCGCATCTGTTGGAAAACGATGACAAACGCAGCCTCGGCGCATCGGGTCTGATGCGTCTCTTCCTGCGCGCCCCGCTGGGGTTTGCCGCCTATGCGCTGGTCAGCCTGACGATAAAGACACCACTGTTCAGGACCAAGACACGCTGGGCCAGAGGTCGCTAGGCCTCCTGACGCCTGCGAACTGACGCCACCGCGCCGCGCTTGCGCGGCGCCAGGCCCAACCGTCGCACACGCGGCTCTGCCGTGGGCAAGATGGGCGGGAGCGCGCCGTTGGCAGCAGATGTTGCCACCGTCGCGCTGCTTCACTGCCTGTCACGACGGCGCATCAATCATTGCCCAGCCAACGGATTGTCGCAAGCAACTGCCGGGTTTCGTGCTTAGGCAGCGCCGAAAGTTGCATGTCGATTGACGCGCCGCGCCACCCTGCCTAGCGTGCAGAAAACCATCAGGAGGTCAGATGCTTAAGCAAGCCGCGCTGTTTTCCGGCCAGGGTCTGCTGGCGCGGGTGCTGCGCTCGGCCTCCTGGCTGATGATCGGCTATGGCGGCAGCCAGGCACTGCGGCTTGGCGCCAATCTGATCCTGGCCCGGCTGCTGTTCCCCGAGGCCTTTGGCCTGATGGCACTGGTCAGCGTGGTGACCGTTGGCCTTTCCCTGTTTTCCGATGTCGGGATCGGCCCGTCCATTGCGCAGAATGAACGCGGCGATGATCCCGACTTTCTCAACACCGCCTGGACCATTCAAGTTGTCCGCGGGTTCGGTCTCTGGGGGATGACTCTGCTGCTGGCCTGGCCTGTTTCCTGGCTCTATCAGGCCCCGGATCTGCTGCTCTACTTGCCGATCGCCGGCATTGGCCTCGCCATCGCGGGCTTCAACCCGACCCGCATCGAAACTGCGCACCGGCACTTGCTGGTCGGGCGCCTCACTGCACTGGATCTCGCGGCGCAGGCCCTTGGCATCGGCGCTATGGTGCTTTTGGCATGGGCAACCGGATCGGTTCTGGCGCTGGTTCTGGGCGGGGTCATTCAGGCCGCGGCGAAACTGGCGCTGACCCATTTCGGCCTGCCAGGGCAGACAAACCGGTTTCGCTGGGAACCCCGCGCCGCGCAGGAGCTGATCCGCTTTGGTAAGTGGATATTCCTCTCCACGGCCTTCTGGTTCCTGACCTCGCAGGGGGACCGGGCCATTCTGGGCCGCTTTGTGCCGCTGGATGTGCTGGGCGTTTATAATATCGGCTACTTTCTAGCGAGTTTCCCGATGCTGCTGGGCCATGCGGTAAACCAGAGGCTGATGATTCCGGTCTACCGCGACAAGCCCGCCGATGGGCCGCCGGAAAACCGGCGCAAACACCGGCTGCTGCGCGCAGGTCTGAGCGCCGTGATCCTGTCGCTGCTGTTGATCATGGCGTGGATCGGCCCCTGGCTGACAGAGCTGCTCTATGATGCGCGCTATCAGCAGGCGGGTGCGATGATCGTGCTGATCTCACTGGCGCTAGCCCCGGCCGTCATCACCATGACCTACGATCAGGCCGCATTGGCCGCCGGAGACAGCCGGGCGTTCTTTGTCTTCACCGCCAGCCGCGCCCTGCTGCAAACAGCACTTTTCTTACTCGGCACCTACTGGTTCGGGTTGCCCGGCGGTATTGCAGCGCTGGGATTGGCGATGCTCGGCGCCTATCCGGTGCTGATCTGGCTGGCCCTCCGACACGGCGCCTGGGATCCCCTGCACGATCTGGTCTCTGGCTTTCTGGTTGTTCTGGTCGGAGGCAGCGCCCTTTGGTGGCATCAAGATGCGGTGCTGACCCTGATCAAGGCGCTAGCCCCCTGATCCACCGCCTGCCCTACAGCCGCCCCTGCGGCAGGACAACTGGGACTGCACGCCCGGCTTTTGGTCGTGACGGTCCCCTCACAAGGCAAACGATCAGCTGCGCCGCCCTTTGCCTGAGCGCCGTTTTCCGCCGGGGGACTTCATTTCCGGAATGGTGACAACCGGCATTAGCCCAGTTTCCCGCTTCATCTGCGCGACCGAGCGCAGCACCGGCTTTCGTAACTCCAGAAGGAAGGCAATCACCAAAGCGGCGAGCAGGCTGGCGGCGGCGCCCAAAAGCGCCGTGCGCTTGCGTCCCCCGGTTACCGGGTAATCGGGTAAGGCAGCTGGTTCCAGCACTGTCAACCGCTCGGACTGGCGCGCGGTTTCCAAACGGAATCCGATCTCTGCCTCGTTGCGGCGAGCACGGGTCGTCTCCAGTTCGCTCTGCAGCTGTTGCAGCCTGCGGTCATAGGCAGCGAGCTGACGCTCGACCTCAGGAGAGGTTTCTAGTGACGCTTCGATTTCTGCCTTGCGCCGGGTTAGAAGATCGCGCTGCGCGGTCAGGGTAGCAAGCTGCTCTTCGAATTCTTCAAGCATGCGCTGCGCTGTTGCCGGGCGTTCATTGGACATCGCCTGATCTGCCGCCCGACGGATCTGGATCTGCTCCCGGTCAATATCCAGCAGCGCCTCGTTCAGCGTGGCGATTTCCCCTTGGCGGATTTCCAACGCCCCCGGCTGAGCAACGTCGTGCTCGGTCCGGTAGGAGGCGATCTCATCGTCCAGCGCCGCCAGTTCCTTGGCCACGGCCGTTTCCTTTGCGGTAAAGAAATTCAACGTTTCTCGCGCCTGCTCGATACGGGTACTGACGCTGAGCTCGATCGTCCGGCGCCCAAATTCCGCTGCAACCGCCTGGGCCTGTTCAGGGCTGGGCATGCGGGCGGTGATGGTCAAAACAGCGATGGTCCCATCATCGGCGAAGCCTTCGCGCACCGCAGCTACCCCGGTAATCGAGACGTTTTCGCGCACCAGCGTAACCAGGTCCGAAGGTCTAAGGTCCGGCATATCGGCATATAGATCGAACGCCTCGACAATCTCCAGTACAGAGCTGCGCGCCATCAGCCGCTGTTCGATCAGCTGCATGCGACGCGCGGTGGATCCTTCGACCGTTGATTTGGCCAGATCATCCGCGATTGTCGGCTGTGCGACCTGGATGACCTCGGAGCTTTCGTAGAAATGCTGTTGGCGAGCCGCCAGGAACAGCGACACCAGACTGCCCAGAACGGCAATCGCAAGGATCACCAACGCACGGCGGCGCAGCATGTCCAGAAGATCCGGCAAGGAGTAGATAGGACCCATTCAACATCTCTTGGTTTGCCGCGGTCGCGCCGCTGGGCAGATTAACGTGCAAAGTGTGCTGTGCCATACACACCATGGCAAGCAGGCAAAACTTTGACCGGTTGGCGGAAGTTATGCGACAGGACCGATGTCGGCGGTCGCGCGCCCTCGGTTCAGGACCACCCCCAACAACGGCGCGTTTCCATTGAGGATCCTCTCGCAAGCGGCCAGATGCGCCGCCGTTGTCTGCGTCCCGTCCGAGATCACCAGCACCCCGTCGACCTGCGGCAGGAAGGCCGCCGCATCATCGTACTCCAGCATCGGTGGCAGGTCGAAGACAACCGTTTCCGGGTCGAGGTCCGCCACCATGTGGTCCAGTACCGCGGCGCTACGGCTGTCATGCAGGATTTCTGCCGCGTTCAGGTCCGGCGTCGCGTTCAACCCGACCGCGAGCGTATCGAGCGGGCGCACCAGCGCCTCTTCTACAGGGCGGGTGCCGGACAGGAAGGACGCCATGTCGCCCGCCGCCACCAGCCCCATCGCTGGGCCCACCCCAGGGCTGCGAAAGTTGAGATCCATCAAGATGGTCCGGCTGGACGGCACCCGCGCCAGGCTAAGCGCCAGATTGACCGCACAGAATGTGGCTCCACAGCCCCCGGTGGGCGCAGTGACCGCAACCCGGTTCCAGCCGCGGACCTTCAAGGTTTGCAACAGCCGCGTGCGCAGCAGATCAAAGGCGCGCCCGGCCGGGTCGGTCCGCACGGCTGAAGCCAGCGGCGCACCATCACGGCCCCCCCGGTCAGGATCAAAGGAGATTCTGGCCAACCGTTCCCATGGGCTTGGCAAGGTGGTGGGGAGGATTTCGGCAGGTTCGGACTGCAGGCCGGGTGGTACGTTCTCCAGCACAGCCTCATCCGGTTCCGGGCGCACCTGTTCCTGCACCTCGGGCTGAACCTGTGCGCGCCGCCGAAACTTCTTAAAACCCTGTTGCGTCATGCCTTGCTCATATTGTCATCACAGCCTTGCCACGTGGCCGCAGCTTTGCCAACTTCAGGATCATATCAACTTGCCCCTGCGAAAGAAGCCCGCAACGCGCCTTGCTCCGGCCATGGCCGCAGGGCAGCGCCCGCACCAATAATGAGATGCACGGCGCGGGTCCTCTTCGCGACTGCATTGAACCAGACAGGGATTAATATCCTGTACCTTTCAGAACCACGCCGATAGTACGCCAGATCAGACCGATGTCACAGCCAAGGCTTAGCGCGCGACAGTATTCGGAATCCGCGGCAGCGCGAAAGGCAAAGGTGCTTTCGTTGCGAGCCGACACCTGCCACAGCCCCGTCAAACCGGGTTTGAGATCAAAATAGTCGCGCGGATCACCGTAAATCGCCAGCTGCTCGGGCATCATCGGACGCGGACCCACAAGGCTCATCTCGCCTTTCACCACGTTCCACAGCTGCGGAAGCTCATCCATGGAGGTGACTCGTAGGATACGGCCAACACGGGTGATGCGGGGATCGTTCTTCAGTTTCTGCGTTGCGTCCCATTCCCGCCGCAAGGCCGGGTCCCGCGCAAGGTATTCGGCCAGACGGGCATCCGCATCCCGCACCATGGTGCGTAATTTCAAGATTCGGAAGCGTCTGCCATTCCGGCCCAGGCGCTCCTGCGTGTAAAACGGGCTGCCCCCTTCAAGTGCAAGCGCCAGCGCGCAGAACAACACGACAGGCAGAGTGACAGGCAAGGATAATAGGGTTATACCCGGAGTCACTGAAGACCCGAGATTTGAAGGGTTGACGTGCAAGAAGGTGGCGATTCAGTTA
>NZ_PXNU01000023.1:0-86030 GCF_041300735.1 Phaeobacter sp. SYSU ZJ3003
AGGTGTTTCTCTCTGCCATCGCGCTCGCGGCTCTCGTCATCTTTTGGTTATGAATCCTGACCCTAGCGTGCGGGAACTGGTCCAATAAGGTTTGGGCCAGTGGTGTTTCGCCTAGTGAGCGTTGGCAAAGGGCGCTGCATCCCCCCACAGCTGCCGCACACGGGCATCGCGGCCGCAGGCTTCACGGTAGCGTTTATAGGCGCTGGACTGTCTCTTGGGGCCAAAGCGGGTAAAGACCAGATTGTCGCCCTTGTAATAATCCTGATGGTAATCCTCGGCCCGGTAAAAGGGACCGGCTGGCAGGACTGGCGTGACGATGGTCTGCCCCAGCTCTGCCTGCGCCTTGGCCTTTGCCTGGTCTGCGGTTGTTTTTTCCGCGTCGGAGGACACGAAAACGGCGGTACGGTAGCTTTCGCCGCGATCGCAGAATTGGCCGCCCGGATCGGTAGGGTCGACGGAGCGAAAAAACAGATCCAGCAGATGCGCGCGACTTACCTTGGCCGGGTCAAAGGTGATCTGCACCGCCTCGTAATGACCGGTGCCGCCACGGCCGACCTCCTTGTAGGTGGGGTTCTTGGTGGTGCCGCCGGTGTAGCCAGAAACGGCCTCGGAGACGCCGGGAACCGATTCAAAATCGCTCTCGACGCACCAGAAACAGCCGCCCGCTACGGTCAGCGTTTCCTGCTCGGCCGCATGGGCTTCATATCCGCGCAACAGGCCCGCAGCCAGGATCAGGATGGCCAGGGAAACCTGTTTGATGTGATGCAATGTCTTCATCATCGCCTCCGTTTTTTGAAACCCTGCCGCCGGGCGCGCCTGCGCTCAACCCATGTCATCAAATGTCACGCACTGGTGAGCGCAAGTTATCGCTTGGAAATTGGATCCAATCTGGCTAGCGTGCCGCAAAAGGAGGGTCCTATGACTGAAAAAATGAGTACCCATCAGGCTGAAGAAGATCAGCGCAACGAAGAGATCCTCATCTATCTGAACGGGAAGATCGTGCCCAAGGCCGAGGCCACCGTCAGCGTCTATGACAGCGGTTTCATGCTGGGTGACGGCGTCTGGGAAGGGCTGCGCCTTTACAACGGCACCTGGGCCTTCATCGACGAACACCTGAACCGTCTGTTCGAGGCAGCAAAGGCCATAGATCTGGACATCGGCCTGACCCCGGAGGGGGTGAAACAGGCGGTGCTGGACACGCAGAAGGCCAACGGCATGACCACGGATGCCCACGCCCGGCTGATGGTGACGCGCGGCCCGAAAACGCGGCCCTTCCAGCACCCCAGCCTGTCGCAGCAGGGGCCGACCATGGTCATCATCATGGAGCATTCCCGCCCGCATCTGCCGCGCCCGATCCGGCTCGCGACCGTGCCCCATATTCGCGGCCTGCCGATGAGCCAGGACCCCAAGCTGAACTCCCATTCCAAACTAAACTGTATCCTGGCCTGCATCGCCGCCGAAAAGGCGGGCGCGGACGAAGGGCTGATGCTGGATGTGAACGGCTTTGTGAACACCACCAACGCCTGCAACTTCTTCATCGTGCGCGGTGGCGAGGTTTGGACCTCGACCGGGGATTACTGCATGAACGGCATCACCCGGCAAAAGGTGATCGATCTGTGTCGCGCCAATGACATCCCCGTGCATGAACGCAACTATTCGCTGGTCGACACCTATGGCGCCGACGAGGCGTTTCTGACCGGCACCTTCGGCGCGCAAACCCCGGTGGGCGATATCGACGGACGCCAGATCGGCACGGGCGAAATGGGTCCGGTGACCAAACGGATCAGGGCGCTCTACAAGGGTCTGATCGAGCAGGAGTGCGCCTGATGCGGATTGCAATGTGGTCGGGGCCGCGGAACCTCTCGACGGCGATGATGTATTCCTTTGGCAACCGTGGCGATTGCGCGGTGGTCGATGAGCCCTTTTACGCCGCCTATCTGAAGATGACCGGCCTCGACCATCCCATGCGCGAAGAGATCATGGACAGCCAGAGCCAGGATCCCAAAGTGGTGGCCGATATGCTGATCGGAGATATTCCGGCTGCAAAACCGGTTTATTATCAAAAGCATATGAGTCAGCACATGATCCCCGGCATGCCGCGCGACTGGATGCGGGAGGTGACGAATGTCTTCCTGATCCGTCACCCAGCGCGGGTCATCGCCTCTTATGCGGCGAAACGCGAGAATCCCAACCTGGACGATATCGGCTTTCGTCAGCAGGCTGAACTCTATGAGCTTTGCCGCAGCTGGGGGCAGGAGCCGGTAGTGGTGGACAGCTATGACATCCGCCAGGACCCCGCAGCCAAGCTGGAACAGATGTGCGATGCCATCGGCCTTGCCTATTCGCCCAAGATGCTGAGCTGGCCCAAGGGCGGCCACAAGGACGATGGCGTCTGGGCCGAGGTCTGGTATGGCGCGGTCTGGACCTCTACCGGTTTTGCCGGTGCCGAAGGCGATCTGCCCGAGGTGCCCGAACACCTGCAACCGGTGCTGGAGGAGGCGATGCCCTATTACGAGCAGTTGAAGGCGGTGAAGATCTAAGGCCGCTTCACGGGCAGGCTGGTCAGCCGATCAGCTTGCCCAGTTTCATCGCCACGCCCATGTCGCCGGTGATCTTGATCTTGCCCATCATCACGGCGGTCATCGGGTTCAGCTTGCCGGTCAGCAGCTTTTTCAGATTTTCTTCCGACAGGCGCAGGGTGCAGTCGGTGTCGCTGTCTTCAGTGGTCGCGGTGCCGTCGGCCAGGACGATGACGCCCTCCTCGCCGCAGTCGAATTTCAGCGAGCCGTCAAAGCTTTTTCCGGATAGGCCGGACTGGATACCGGCGGCGATGTCGTGAAGTGCCATCAGGGAATCTCCTCTTGCCTGACGTGAGCGTTAGGCAAGGGATTTGCGCTGGGCAAGCATGACCAAGCGGGAGGCGAGCCTCAGGCGCTTGCCAGTGCCTCGATCGTCAGCGGACAGGGGCTGCCGCTGTAAAATTCATCAAGGACCTGTTTGAATTCGCCCGGTGCATCCGGCACGGCGGCAAACAGCGTCATGGAAGAGCGCAGTTTCTTGGCGTCGACCTTGCCGAGGATCTCGGCGGCGTCCTGATCCGCGTGCGACAGCATCAGGCGGGCGACTTCGACTAGGCGAGCGCTGAGGACCTCGTGGCCAAGATAGGCCTTGGCCTCGGCCAGATCCTCGATCCCGTAAAGCTGTGCCATGTGGGATTTGCCAAGCTCGGCCAGTTGCGGGAAGACGAACCACATCCAGTGGCTCGTCTTTTTACCCACAGAAAGTTCGCTCAGGACATCGGACCAGACCGTGTCCTGGGCTTCGACGAACATTTCCAGCTCTTCTTCGAAATCGTCCTCGAAATCGCCGTCTATGTCGTAGTCGTCACTCATTTTTTCAGCCGACGGTCGCGTGCGGCCAGCAGTTTCAGGCGCAGGGCGTTCAGCTGGATAAAGCCTGCCGCGTCTTCCTGATTGTAGGCGCCGGCGTCTTCTTCAAAGGTCACGTGGGCCTCGGAGTAGAGCGAATGCTCGGAATCACGTGCCACCACAAAGACCGACCCTTTGTAGAGTTTCAGGGTCACGGTACCGGTGACGTGTTCTTGGCTCTTGTCGATCAGGGCCTGCAGCATTTCACGCTCGGGGCTGTACCAGAAACCGTTGTAGATCAGCTCGGCATAGCGGGGCATGATCGAATCCTTCAGGTGGCCTGCGCCACTGTCGAGAGTGATCTGCTCGATACCGCGGTGCGCCTGCAGCAGGATGGTACCGCCGGGGGTCTCGTAGATGCCGCGGGATTTCATGCCGACAAAGCGGTTTTCCACGAAATCCAGACGGCCAATGCCATGCTTGCGGCCATAGTCGTTCAGCGCGGTCAGGATGGTGGCCGGGCTCATCGCCTCGCCGTTGATCGAAACCGCATCGCCCTGCTCGAAACCGATGGTGATGATTTCCGGCGTATCCGGTGCATCCTCGGGGTTCACGGTGCGCTGGTAGACGTAATCGGGGGCCTGTTCGGCGGGATCTTCCAGCACTTTGCCCTCGGAAGAGGTGTGCAGCAGGTTCGCATCGACCGAGAAAGGCGCTTCGCCGCGCTTGTCCTTGGCGATCGGGATCTGGTTCTTCTCGGCGAATTCCAAGAGGCGCGTGCGCGAGGTCAGGTCCCATTCGCGCCAGGGGGCGATCACCTTGATGTCGGGGTTCAGCGCATAGGCCGCCAGTTCGAAACGCACCTGGTCGTTGCCCTTGCCGGTGGCGCCGTGGGCCACGGCATCGGCGCCGGTTTCAGCGGCGATTTCCACGAGGCGCTTGGAGATCAGCGGGCGCGCAATCGAGGTGCCCAAGAGGTACTCGCCCTCATAGAGCGCATTGCCACGGAACATCGGGAAGACGAAGTCTTTCACGAACTCTTCGCGGACGTCTTCGATGTAGATGTTTTCCGGCTTGATGCCCAGCATCTCGGCCTTCTTGCGGGCGGGCTCCAGCTCTTCGCCCTGGCCCAGATCGGCGGTAAAGGTCACCACCTCGCAGCCATATTCGGTCTGCAGCCATTTCAGGATGATCGACGTATCAAGGCCGCCAGAGTAGGCCAGCACAACTTTTTTGGGCGCGGACATGGGTTTTCCTCTTGATCAGAACGTTTGCGGGGTAGCGGGTTTTGCAGAGAAGGGCAAGGTTCGCCGGGTTTTCCTTGTCTTGCTGCGCGCAATACGTGCAAGAAGAAAGGAAAGTTGTTTTTCAGGAGACATTTCCCGTGATCAGTTGGAAGATATTTTCGCATTCCCTCAACATGGTGCTGCGCAACTGGCGCGACGCCCTCCGCATCGCTCTTGTGCCCGTTTTGATCGGAGTTGTGCTGTTTGTGGCCTTCCTTGGTGGGCTGATGTCAGAAGCCATGCATATGGACGCAAACGGCGTTCCGACCGTGGATCCTGCCCTTGCCGGTCCGCTGTTTCTGGCTGCCGTGGTTTTCATCATCCTGGAGCTCTGGGTGTTTGTGAACTGGCACCGTTTCGTGTTGCTTGAGGAATATCCCCAAGGCTGGATCCCGCCTTTTCGTGGCGGGCGCATCCTGGCCTACATCGGTGTGTCTCTGATCCTTGCGCTTGTGATGGGGCTTGTTTCCGCTGTTGTCATCGGAATGGTCGTGATGATGTCTGCTGCGGTCTTTCCGCCCGTTATCGCGATGATCCTGGCCATTGCGGCCTTTGTTTTTGTGGGCGTTTTTCTGTTCCGGCTGTTGCCCATGTTGCCGGCGGCGGCCATCGGCGAACGGCTCAGCATGAGCCAGTCTCTACAGGCGACGCGCGGGACGGCGGGAACGGCGATCATGCTGTTCGTGGTTCTGATCCTCGTGCAGTTGTTGCTGCAGTTCATCGTCGGGGCCTCGATGATGGTCTTTGCGCCGCTTGGCTTCATCTTCTCGCTTGGCGCGGCGTTGGTGATGACGCTGGTTAATGTGAGTATCCTGACCACCCTTTATGGCCATTACGTGCAGGGGCGCCCGATCTGACGACGACCCGCTCACCGGTATTCTTTTGCATGCTTTGCGCCTGCCCCTTGCCTTGGGGGCGGGCTTGCGCCACTGAAAGGGTATGAGCGATTTTCAGACCCGGTTCACAGATGCCGCCCGCGCCGCCGAGGCGGCCATGCGCGAGGTGTTTCCCGCAACGCCTTTGCAGCGCAATGTCCACCTTTCCGAACGCTTCGGGGCGGATATCTACCTCAAGCGCGAGGATCTGAGCCCGGTCCGCTCCTACAAGATTCGCGGCGCGCTTAACGCCATGCGCAAGCAGCCCGATCAGGATCTCTTTGTCTGCGCCTCAGCCGGCAACCACGCGCAGGGCGTTGCCTTCATGTGCAAGCATCTGGGCAAGCGCGGGGTGATCTTCATGCCGGTGACAACGCCGCAGCAGAAGATCCAGAAGACCCGCATGTTCGGCGGTGACAATATCGAGGTGCACCTGATCGGCGACTATTTCGACGACACGCTGTCTGCTGCACAAGAGTGGTGCGCGCGCGAAGGGGGCCATTTCCTGTCGCCCTTTGACGACAGCGATGTGATCGAAGGTCAGGCCTCGATCGCGGTGGAAATCGAAGAGCAGCTTGGCGGGATCCCCGACCATGTGATTTTGCCGGTGGGCGGGGGGGGCATGTCCTCGGGCGTTGCGACCTTTTTTGGCGATGCGGTGCATTGCCTCTTTGCCGAACCCACAGGCGGGGCCTGCCTGCGCGCGGCGCTGACGGCGGGGCATCCGGTGGCGCTGGACAAGGTTGATACCTTTGTCGATGGCGCCGCGGTGGGCACCATCGGCGCGCAGCCCTTTGACCTTCTGAAACACATCCCGCTGCCGGATGTGATCGCCATTTCAGAGGACCGGATCTGCACCACCATCATCGAGATGCTGAATGTCGAAGGCATCGTGCTGGAACCCGCTGGCGCGCTGTCGGTCGAGGCGCTGAACGATGTGCGCTCCTGGATTCGCGGCAAAAGCGTGGTCTGTGTCACCTCTGGCGGAAATTTCGATTTCGAACGTCTGCCAGAGGTCAAGGAACGGGCGCTGCGCTATTCGGGCATCAAGAAATACTTCCTGCTGCGTCTGCCGCAACGGCCCGGCGCGCTGAAGGAGTTCCTCAACATCCTTGGCCCCGAGGATGATATTGCGCGGTTTGAGTACCTGAAGAAGTCGGCGCGCAACTTCGGCTCGGTTCTGATCGGGATCGAAACCAAGCGCCCGGAGAATTTCGCCGCGCTTTTTGCCCGCCTGGATGAGGCAGGCATGACCTATACCGATATCACCAATGACGAAACGCTGGCGCAGTTTCTGATCTGAAAGGTTCTTCTCAGGCAGAGGGGGTACGCTCAGACCGGTAGCTGAGGCCGACAGTCGGTCAACTCAGGTTGGGCAGCTCTGCCAGAAACTGCGTCTTGGATTTTTCATAGGCAGAGATCACCGCGTCCAGATCGACCGATCCGGCGGCGCCGCTTGCCGACTGGCGCTCCCCGGCAAGACAGAGGTCAGAGAAGGCATCAAAACCCAGATTCATTGCGCTGCCTTTGAGGAAATGAAGGTCTTGCTCCAAGGCGCCGCGATCTCCAGTGCGAAGTTTGCTGATGACGCCCTCTACCTCCTCCAGGAAGAGCTCCACAACCTCATCGAAGTCCTCTTCCCCTACTTCCTGGCGAAGTTCCTTGACGCGAGGCCAGTTAATCATAATCCAAGTCCTGCTTCTTGTTTCCCGGTAAGTATTTCATAACGTCCCACGGGTAAATTTAAAGTGAAAGCAGGTGGTGAGTTCAATCTTTCCGCTTCATAACCTGTTAAAGAACTGGCTGGATAATGCCCGCTATTGTGGGCAAATTCCTTGCTAGTGTATTGAGGTGTCGTTAGTTGCTGCCAGACAGTCCCGTGGACCATGAGGAAGACGCTATGAGCGGATCGATCAACCGTGTGCTGGTTGTCGATGATAGTCGGCTGCAGCGCCGGATTCTTGTCGCGTCTCTGAAGAAATGGGGTTTTGACGTTCTGGAAGCCGAGGGCGGCGAACAGGCGATGGAAATCTGCCGGAACGATCCGCCGGATCTTATCCTCAGCGACTGGATGATGCCTGGCATGAACGGTATCGAGTTCTGCCGTGAATTCCGGGCTCAGGGCACTGATAAATATAGCTATTTTATTCTTCTAACCTCCAAGAGCGAAAAGAACGAAGTCGCCGAAGGCCTGGATGCAGGGGCTGATGATTTCCTCACCAAACCGGTCAGCTCGGATGAGCTGCGGGCGCGGATTTCGGCCGGAGAACGGATCCTGCGGATGCAGCGGGAACTGTCGGAAAAGAACCGGATCGTCTCGGAAACCCTGGGTGAGCTGCAGCGGGTTTATGATGCGATCGACAAGGATCTGATTCAGGCGCGCAAGATTCAGGAATCACTGGTGCCGGAGCTGTCCAAGTCGTTTGGCTCCTCGACCGTCAGCCTGCTTTTGAAGCCTTGTGGCCATATCGGTGGCGATTTGGTGGGCATGTTTTGTCCGGGCGTCAACCGAATCGGCTTCTATTCCATCGACGTATCGGGCCACGGTATCACCTCGGCGATGATGACCGCACGACTGGGTGGCTACCTGTCCTCGACCTATTTCGACCAGAACGTCGGCATGGAAAAGCGGTTCAACCGATTCTATGCGCTGCGGCAGCCGGAAGAGGTGGCCAGCATGCTGAACGCCCGCCTGATCGCGGATACCGGCATCGAAGAATACTTCACCATGGCCTATTGCATCGTCGATTTGCGCAGCGGCGTGCTGAAGATGGTGCAGGCCGGGCATCCGCACCCCTTGCTGCTGCGCAAGGATGGAACCGCTGAATTCATCGGCAAAGGCGGGGTCCCCGTCGGTCTGGTGCCGGATATCGGCTACAGCCAGGAAGAGCTGGTGATGGAAAAGGGCGACCGGCTGCTGCTTTACTCCGATGGTTTTACCGAAGCGCGCCTGGAATCCGGTGAGATGCTGGAGGCCGAGGGGCTGCTCGAACTGATCCGCAAATGCGACAGCAGCCAGTCCGGCAAGGAGTTCCTGGACGATCTCTACTGGAACCTGACCCAGATCCTGTCGCCAGAGCACGGGCTGGAGGATGACGTTTCCGCCACCCTGTTCGAATACGAAGGACCGTAATCCGGACCGTATCCCTGCACCGGGATCGCCTCGGCAGGGCTCTCCCGCCAATCGCCTGATGATCAACGATCATCGGCTCTTGTTGGGTCGGGCTGCACGCCAGGGCGTGCAGCGGTCACGCTTCTAACGCCACTCATATACACAACCAACCCTATGGAATCCCACCGCAGCGCGCTTGCGCGCTGCCATGCCCAAGGGGGACCGAAGGCCCAGTGGGCCGTTCAAGTCACGCGCGGGAGTGCCCCCGGGGCTATGTTGTGTGGTGGACGGTCCTCATTTTCCCTACGGGCAGAACCGGGCGGCAAAATGGCGATCCCCGGGGTTGCCGAGGTGCGTAACGGCTTCATCAGCGGGCATCCACAGCGCCTCGTGGCCGGGCTCCAGCGGAGGGCCCAAGCGCTGCAGCGGACGGGCCATATAGATATGGCAGAGTTTCTCCGCCCAGAGATCGTATTCCGGCATGAAGACGAACCGCCGGAACGCACCAAGGCGACGTGGCGCGGCGATACTCCATCCGGTTTCCTCATAAACCTCCCGATGCAGCGCGGGCAGGGGCGATTCGCCGGGGTCGATGCCGCCTCCGGGCAGCTGGATGTCCGGCCCCGGATCCAGCTGGCAGGTCAGCAGCAATTGCCCGTCGCGCGGAAGCAGCGCATAGATTCCGGGCCGCAGCCTGTAGCTTCGCCCCGCTTCGGGCGGCTTTCCAAAACGTCTGATCACATGCGCCCCCTTCACTCCGAATGGCAAAACCCTATATAGGCTCGATATGCCAACCTCCGGCGTGTAAGGAAACCCCATGACACTTGGTTCGAAAATCGCGTGGGACGATACGGTCCTGCCCTTCCAGCTTGATGCCTCGGACATGCGCGGCCGCGTCGCGCGTCTTGACGGCGTTCTGGATGGTATTCTGAAACAGCACGACTATCCGCCCCAGGTGGAGGCGCTGGTGGCCGAAATGGCCCTGCTGACTGCTCTGATCGGCCAGACCATCAAACTGCGCTGGAAACTGTCGCTGCAGGTGCAGTCCAAGGGCGCCGCCGTGCGGATGATCGCCACCGATTACTACGCCCCTGAAAAAGAAGGCGATCCGGCCCGGATCCGCGCCTATGCCAGCTATGATCCCTCCCGGCTGGAGCCCGGCCTGCCCTTTGATCAGGTGGGCGAGGGGTATTTTGCCATCATGATCGACCAGGGCCACGATATGCAGCCCTATCAAGGGATCACACCGCTGGCGGGCGGCTCGCTTTCGGCCTGCGCCGAGGCCTATTTCGCCCAGTCCGAGCAGCTGCCCACGCGGTTCAGCCTCAGCTTTGGGAAATCTTCCGAGCCGGGCGTTTCCGAACGCTGGCGCGCGGGTGGCATGATGCTGCAACACATGCCCAAGGCGTCGCCCTTTGCGGCAGAACTGCAGGGCACCGGGGATATCCTCAATGCGGCGGATCTGATCCCGGAAGAGACCGCGGAAAACTGGAACCGGGTCAATATGCTGCTGGCCACGGTTGAGGATCTGGAACTGATCGGCCCAACGGTCTCGCCGACCGATCTTCTGGTCCGACTGTTCCACGAGGAACAGCCGCGCGTCTATGATGCGCAGGCGGTGCAGTTTGGCTGTACCTGCTCGGAAGAGCGGGTGCGCAACAGCCTGTCGATCTACTCGGCCAAGGATCTGGAGACGATGACCACAGAGGACGGCCGGGTGACCGCCGATTGCCAGTTCTGCGGCGCCCATTACGATCTGGACCCGAAGACGCTGGGCTTTGAGGCCGAAAATCCGCCGTCCTGACCAAAGCGAGCTGAGCGACCGACAATATGTATGACACTCCCGAGGACCTGAAACTGCGCCTTTCCATGGCCGTGCAAAGCCGCCCGGATGCGGGGTCCTCGGATTTTGACCTCAATCCGGAGATGTCCCTGCCGCAGGCGCGCAAGCTGCGCCCGGCCGGCGTTCTGGTGCCGATCTCGTTGGCCTCAGGTGCCCCGCGGGTCATCCTGACAAAACGGTCTTCTGCGCTCAAACACCACCCGGGGCAGATCGCCTTTCCGGGCGGCAAGGTGGACGAGGGCGACCGGGATGTCATCCATACCGCCCTGCGCGAAGCCTGGGAGGAGATCGGTCTGCCGCAGGATCTGCCCGAGGTTCTGGGCGCGCTGCCGACCCATGAAACGGTCACCAGTTTCACCGTCACGCCGGTGGTGGCACTGCTGAGGTCAGAGTTTGACATCCGCCCCGAGGCGGGCGAGGTGGCCGAGGTCTTTTCTGTGCCGCTCTCTCATGTTCTGGATCCGGCCAATTACATCATCGAATCGCGCCGCTGGCGGGGTACGCGGCGGCGGTATTACACTGTGCCCTATGGTCCCTATTACATCTGGGGGGCCACCGCGCGGATGTTGCGCCAGTTTGCAGACCGGATGCAGAGCTGATGCGGATCGACCAACCCTGGCTGCATGCGCCCGAGACGCAGGCCGTCTGCGCCGCGCTGACAGAGGCGGGCGCGCAAGTGCTGTTCGTGGGCGGATGCGTGCGCAATGCACTGCTGGGGGTGCCAGTTTCCGATCTTGATATCGCCACGGATGTGCCGCCGGACACCGTGCTGGCGCTGGCCGAACAGGCCGGGATCCGCGCCGTTCCGACCGGCATCGACCATGGCACCGTGACGCTGATCAAGGCCGGTATCCCGCATGAGATCACCACCTTTCGCAAGGATGTGGACACCGATGGCCGCCGCGCCGTCGTTGCCTTTTCCACCGATATCGCCGAGGACGCCGCGCGCCGGGATTTTACCGTGAACGCGCTTTATGCGCGCCCAGACGGCAGCATTGTCGATCCTTTGGGCGGGATGCCCGACCTTCAGGCCCGGCGCATCCGGTTTATCGGCACAGCAGACCACCGCATCCGCGAGGATTACCTGCGCTCGCTACGCTATTTCCGATTCCATGCCTGGTATGGCGATCAGGCTGCAGGTTTCGATCCCGATGCGCTTGCTGCGATTGCGGCTAACCTCGACGGGCTGGGAAAATTGTCGCGCGAACGGGTGGGGGCAGAACTGTTGAAGCTGCTCGGCGCGCCGGATCCGGCGCCTGAGGTGGCGGTGATGCGCCAGACCGGGGTTCTGGGACAGATCCTGCCGGGTGCGGATGACCGCGCTCTGGCGCCGCTTGTCCATCTTGAGGGCGAGGCTGGGATGCCTGCCGATCCGATCCGGCGGCTGGCTGCGATCAGTGGCGGCGCAGACCTGCAGGAATCGCTCCGGCTCAGCAAGGAACAGGCGCGCAGGCTGGAACGCCTTTATGAGGCTGCAACCGGCACCCTGGGCGCGGGTGAGCTGGGGTATCGGCTGGGCGCGGATCAGGGGCGCGATGCGCTGCTCCTGCGGGCGGCACTGCTCGAGCAACCCCTGGCGCCGGACGCGCTTGCGGCAGCAACTCATGGCAGCAGCCAGACCTGCCCGGTGGCGGCGCGGGACCTGATGCCAGACCTTAGTGGTGCGGCGCTGGGCGCGGCGCTGAAACAGCTGGAATCGGATTGGATCGCCTCGGGGTTTTCCCTTGATCGCGCGGCACTGCTGGCGCGCCTGAACGGCTGAACCTCCGCGAAGTCGCAAGCTGAGACAAAACGGGGTGACAAAAGCGGGTTGGGTGTCTATCCATTGGGCTGTCATGAACGACAGGCACCGGGAGGAATGCTCATGTATTACGGGATCTGGTACAGCTAACGCCGATACCACCCGTTTGTCAGGGGGCCTTGACGGCACCCATCTGACGCATGTCCGCATTCCATAATTTGCTCAAGTGATTGGAGCACCCGCCCATGTTTCGTTTCTTTGAAAACCTCATTGATCCCTATTGTGACTATCCCGAAAAAGACGTGCCCCCGACGCAGCTCTGGCCGTTTCTGCGCGACTATGCCCAGCCCTTCAAACGCGTCTTTGTGTTGACGGCGATGATGTCGGTGGTGGTGGCTGCCATCGAGATCGGGCTGATCTATTACATGGGCAGGGTGGTTGATCTGCTGGGGGGAACGCCCGCTCAGGTCTGGCAGGATCACGGCACCGAGCTGATCGTCGTCGCCCTTTTGATCCTGTTCCTGCGGCCCGCCCTGCAGCTGGTGGATGTGCTGCTGCTGAACAATGCGATCCTGCCCAATTTCGGCACGCTCATCCGCTGGCGGGCACATCGGCATGTGCTGCGCCAATCGGTCAGCTGGTTCGAAAACGATTTTGCCGGCCGCATTGCCAACCGGATCATGCAGACGCCCCCGGCTGCCGGAGAGGTGGTGTTTCAGGTCTTTGACGCCATCACCTTTTCACTGGCCTATCTGGTGGGGGCTGCGGTGCTGCTCTTTGCCGCCGACGCGCGGCTGATGCTGCCGCTGGCGATCTGGTTCGCGCTTTATGCGCTGCTGGTGCGCTGGACCGTGCGGCGCGTGGGCCCGGCCAGCGAAGCGGCCTCCGATGCGCGCTCCACCGTGACGGGGCGGGTGGTGGACAGCTATTCCAATATCCATTCGGTCAAGATGTTCGCCCATGACGATCGTGAGCTTTCCTATGCCAAAGAGGCGATCGAGGATGCGCGCACGACCTTTCAGGAAGAGATGCGGATCTTCACCGTCATGGATGGGGTGCTGGTCATGCTGAACGGGCTGCTGATCGTTGGCGTTGTCGGCTGGGCCTTCCTGTTGTGGATGCAGGGTGCGGCCTCGGTCGGGGTGGTGGCGGCGGCCACCGCACTGACGCTGCGGCTCAACGCGATGACCGGCTGGATCATGTGGGCGCTGACATCGTTTTTCCGCCAGCTGGGCGTGGTGGCCGAGGGGATGCGTACGATTGCCCAGCCAATCACGCTGGTCGATCAGCCTGAAGCGCAGCCTTTGCAACTGAGCGCGGGAGAGATCGAACTGCGGGATCTGTCGCACCATTATGGCCGCGAGGCAGGCGGGCTGGACAGCATCAGCCTGACCATCAAACCAGGTGAGAAGATCGGCCTGATCGGGCGCTCTGGTGCGGGCAAATCGACGCTCGTGAAGCTTTTGCTTCGGTTCTACGATCCGGACCGGGGGCAAATTCTGATCGATGGGCAGGACATCCGGCAGGTGACGCAAGACAGCCTGCGCCAGAATATCGGCATGGTGCAGCAGGACAGCGCGTTGCTGCATCGGTCGGTGCGGGACAATCTGCTCTATGGTCGCCCGGATGCCAGTGAGGAAGAGATGCTCGCCGCCGCCCGGCAGGCCCAGGCGCAGGAGTTCATTCTGGATCTGGAGGACCCGCAGGGGCGCACAGGATATGACGCCCATGTGGGGGAGCGCGGCGTGAAACTCTCTGGCGGGCAGCGTCAGCGGATCACCCTGGCGCGGGTCATTCTGAAGGACGCACCGATTCTGCTCTTGGACGAGGCAACCTCGGCGCTCGATTCTGAGGTCGAAGCCGCCATTCAGGAGACTCTTTATGGCATGATGGAGGGCAAGACGGTGATTGCCATCGCCCACCGCCTGTCCACCATCGCTCAGATGGACCGCATTCTGGTGCTGGATCAGGGACGGATTGCCGAACAGGGCAGCCATGACGCGCTTTTGCAGCAGGGCGGCCTATATGCACAATTCTGGGCGCGCCAATCGGGTGGCTTTCTGAACGCAGAGGCAGAAGAACAATGCTGAAATCCTTTCTCGACCGGCGTCTCAATCCGTTCCGGCCTGCCGCAGGGCCGCCGCCGGAAACGCTTGTGGCCTTTGCGCGCTGGGCGCTGGCGGGGGCCTGGCCGGTGTTGGGGCTGTTCACGATCCTGTCGGTGATGGCCGGCGGTATGGATACGCTCAATGCCTTTCTTCTGGGGTTCATCATCGATACCGCAGTGGATGCCGGGCCGCAGGCCTTCTTTGCCGAACATATGCTGGTGGTGGTGGCCTTTGCGGCCTTCTTCCTGCTGTTTCGCCCGGCGATTCTGGGGCTCGGCGCCTTTGCCAATGCGGTGCTGGTGCAGCCTTTCATTTCGCCGCTGATCCTGTCGCGGATCAACACCTGGGTGCTGGGCCAGTCGGTTAGCTATTTCGACGATGATTTTGCCGGGCGCATCGCGCAAAAGCAGATGCAGACCGCCAATGCCATGACGCAGGTCGCGGTCGAGGGGATCAATGTGGTGATCTTTGGCCTTGCGGCGCTGATCAGTACCTTTGCCCTTCTGGGGTCGATCGATTGGCGGATTACCGGGCTGTTTGCGATCTGGCTCATCGGCTATTTCAGCCTGATCCGCTGGTTCCTACCGCGCGTCCGCGAACGCTCGGGTAAGATGGCCGGGGCGCGGGCCATGGTGTCGGGGCAGGTGGTCGACACGATCACCAATATCAAGACGGTGAAGCTTTTCGCTCATGCCGGTAACGAGGAAGAAAGCGCCAAGGATGCCATGGCGGGCTACCGCGATGCGAGGCTGCATCTTGGCACCCTGTCGGCGAGCTTCCGCTTCTGCCTGATGGGCTGTGCCGGTGTTCTGCCGGTGATGATGATCGGTGCATCGTTGCTCCTGTGGCAGGGAGGGCAGGCCAGCGAAGGCGATATCGTGGCGGCGGGCACCATCGCGATCCGGCTGGCACAGATGACTGGCTGGCTCAGCTTTGCGCTGATGGGGATTTACGCCAACGTGGGTGAGGTGGAGAACGGCATCAAGACGCTGGCCCGGTTCGACCGCATCACCGATTCCGAAGATGCCCGCGATCTGGTGGTGCGCGAGGGACAGGTGCATTTCGATCACGTCAGTTTCTCCTATGGCCGCAATATCGGCGGCGTGCGCAGCATCGACCTGACCATCAAACCGGGGGAGAAACTGGGCATTGTCGGGGCTTCGGGCGCCGGGAAGTCGACATTGGTGTCGCTGCTCTTGCGGCTTTACGATGCCGAAGAGGGGCGCGTTCTGATCGATGGGCAGGACATCACTGGCGTCACACAGGACAGCCTGCGGCGGCAGATCGGCATGGTCACGCAGGAAACTGCCATGTTCAATCGCTCCGCCCGCGACAATATCCTGTATGGTCGCCCCGATGCCAGCGAGGCAGAGCTGATCGCCGCCGCACAGAAGGCCGAGGCGCATGAATTCATTCAGGATCTTGCGGACGGTCAGGGGCGCGAGGGCTATGAGGCGCATCTGGGCGAGCGTGGCGTCAAACTGTCCGGCGGTCAGCGTCAGCGGATCGCCCTGGCCCGCGCGATCCTGAAGGATGCGCCTATCTTGGTTCTGGACGAGGCAACCTCGGCGCTGGATTCCGAGGTCGAAGCCTCAATCCAGACCGCGCTGGAACGGGTGATGGAGGGCAAGACGGTTCTGGCCATCGCCCACCGCCTGTCCACGCTCAGCGAAATGGACCGGATCATTGTGATGGATCAGGGCCAGATGGTTGAGGTGGGCAGCCACGAGGATCTTCTGGCGCAGGGCGGGCGCTATGCGCAGTTCTGGGCACGTCAGTCCGGCGGATTTATCTGCACCGACGAGGACACGACCGAAGCTGCCGAATAGCAACCGGCGCAGGAGGGTTTGTCTGCCCCGTGCCGTTTGGCTCTTTTGCGCCGGGTCTGCGCAGGCTATCTACGCTGCATGACAGATGCAGCCAGAACCACAGCTACGATCACCCGTCTTGGCCAACAGGGCGACGGGGTCGCCGAAGGCCCGTTGTTCGCCCCCCGCACCCTGCCGGGAGAGGTGGTCAGCGGCGTAGTAAGCGGCAGCCAGCTGACCGAAGTGCGGATCGAAACGCCCTCCGAAACCCGCGTGCAGGCGCCGTGCCGACACTATAAATCCTGTGGTGGCTGCCAGTTGCAGCACGCCAGCGATGCCTTTGTCGCCGATTGGAAGGTCGAGGTGGTGAAAACCGCGCTGCGGGCGCAGGGGCTTGAGACCGAATTCCGCCCCATCCATACCTCGCCGTCGCGCAGCCGCCGCCGCGCCACCCTGACCGTGCGCCGCACCAAGAAGGGCGCGATGGCCGGGTTTCACGGGCGTGCATCGGATGTGATCACCCCGATTCCGGATTGCCAGCTGCTGGATCGGGCGTTGATCCGGGCCATCCCGCTGGCCGAGGAACTCGCCATGGCCGGGGCCAGCCGCAAGGCGCCCCTTTCTGTCACGCTGACCACATCCGAGGTCGGGCTGGACGTGATGGTGCGCGAGGGCAAGCCCCTGGATGGCTCCCTGCGGCTGGAACTGGCGCGCATCGCCGGTCAGAACGGCGTGGCCCGACTGACCTGGGGGGATGAGCAGGTGCTGATGGAGCAGCCCCCGGTGCAGGCTTTTGGTCCCGCCCGCGTCTGCCCGCCGCCGGGATCGTTTCTGCAAGCCACCAAGGATGGCGAGGCGGCGCTGCTGTCTGCCGTTCAGGAAATCACCAAAGGCGCAAAACGCCTTGTCGACCTTTTTGCGGGATGCGGCACTTTCGCCCTGCCACTAGCGCAGGATGCCGAAGTTCACGCAGTCGAGGGCGAGCGGGACATGATTGCCGCCCTCGATGCGGGCTGGCGCCGGGCGCAGGGGCTGAAAAAGGTCACCTCTGAAGTCCGCGATCTGTTCCGCAATCCGTTGCTGCCTGAGGATCTGAACCCCTTTGGCGCCCATTTCGACGCTGCGGTCATCGACCCGCCCCGCGCGGGTGGCGAGGCGCAGATTGCCCAGCTGGCACAGGCCCGCACGCCGGTCATTGCCTATGTTTCCTGCAACCCGGTGACCTTTGCCCGCGACGCAAAGACGCTGGTCGCCGCGGGCTATCGTCTGAACTGGGTCCAGGTGGTTGACCAGTTCCGCTGGTCCGCCCATACGGAACTGGCTGCCAGCTTCACGCTGGACAGCTGACAGCCGCCCAACAGACTGGATTGATGAGCGTGATGCAGACCCTTCGCAAGATCCTGGACAGTCACCGGTTCAGCCGGTTCGTGACGACGGTCATCCTGATCAATGCGGTCACGCTGGGGATGGAGACCTCGGCCGGGATCATGGAGCGGATCGGTCCGATCATCCACTTCATCGACTACCTGTGCCTGTCCATTTTCGTTGCCGAGATTCTGGCCAAGCTTTTGGTGGCGCGGCTGCGGTTCTTTGTCAGCGGCTGGAACGTTTTTGATTTCGTCATCGTCGGTATCGCGCTGGTGCCGGGGGCACAGGGGCTGTCGGTGCTGCGGGCGCTCAGGATCCTGCGGGTTTTGCGGGTCATCTCGGTAGCCCCCCGCCTGCGTCGCGTGGTGGAGGGTTTCATTACCGCGCTGCCGGGGATGGGCTCGGTGTTCCTGCTGATGGCGATCATTTTCTATATTGGCGCGGTGATGGCGACCAAACTGTTCGGTCATAGTTTCCCAGAATGGTTCGGTGATCTTGGCCTCAGCGCCTATTCCCTGTTCCAGATCATGACGCTGGAAAGCTGGTCGATGGGAATCGTGCGCCCGGTGATGGAGGTCTACCCCTATGCCTGGGCCTTCTTCGTGCCGTTTATCATGGTCACGACCTTTGCCGTGGTGAACCTTCTGGTGGGTCTTATTGTGAACTCCATGCAGGATGCCCATTCCGAAGAAGACGACCAGCGCACTGGCGCCTACCGGGACGAGGTTCTGGCGCGGCTGGAGGCCATCGAACGGCGCCTTTCCGACAGCGCGGCGGTGGATCAGCAGACAAAGAAGTGATTTCGAGTTCGGAAATTTTCGGGTATTCTGCGCTCTAGGCAGTCAATAAAAACAGGTTCGAAAATGGACAGGCGGTTATTCGGGCTCGGAGCGGTTTCTTGTGCGATGGTTGCAGGGTGCAGCCAGGCTGAGAGCAAGTTCAAAAGCTATTCAGGCCCCGAGGTGACCTCAATCGTGGTCAACAAGGGCGCGCGTAAAATGTATCTTCTCAACAACGAGGATGTGTTGCGCGAATATGAGGTCGATCTTGGCTTTGCGCCGGACGGGGCCAAGCGTGTCGAAGGCGACGGTAAGACGCCGGAAGGCACCTATCTGATTGACCGTCGCAACCCGAACAGCAGCTTTCACCTGTCGGTGGGCATTTCTTATCCCAACTCGGCGGATGTCGCCCATGCTCAATCCTTGGGGAAAAAGCCGGGTGGAGAGATCTTCATTCACGGAGAGCCGAATGACCACAAGGACCGCAAGCGCGCGGCGCGGGTCAAGGATTGGACAGCAGGCTGTATCGCCGTCAAGAACCACGAGATCGAAGAGGTCTACGCCATGGTTCAGACTGGCACCCTGATTTCCCTGCGCCCCTGAGGGCTTCGAGAATCCGCAGCCTGTCCCGATAGCCTGGGGCAGAGCTGCCCGGTGAGCGGGCTTTTAGTTGCCCATCACCAGCGTCCACCAGATCTTACCGTTGGGTTCCTGGTACCAGGAAAAGCCCATGTTGGTGGCCTTGGGATCCAGAATCACCGCGCGGGTACCGCGGTCTTCCATCCAGGCGGTCAGGGTCTGAAGCTCGTTCTCGTAGGTTTCCGAAATCGCCTCGCCCAGCATGGAGCCGGGGTAGCCAGTGCGGGCGACGCGATCCAGCGGCGAGGACCCGTCTGAGCCGAAGTGCCAGGGACGGTTCTGAACCGACATGTCACGCGAATGGGTGGCGGCAGCGGCGTTCAGCTGGGCATTCAGCTGGACCTGCGGGGCAGAGGCCGCCTGGCGCAGTGCATTAACCGAATCGAGCATACGGATCTGTACTTTGTCGGCATTGCGGATCCTGTAGACTGTTCCGCCGCCCTCACCCGTCTGAGGGACCGGAGTACAGGCCGCAGCAAGGGTAACGAAGGCAGCAGCCAGGATCAGGAAAACACGCGTCATCATGCATCTCGCTCAGTTTCATTGTTCCTGCACTTAGCCTTCCTGAGGCGCAGGTGCAAACCTGCGTCGGCCATTCGGGACCCTTAATCGGCGGTTTGATTTGCGACTGAGGCTTAAGAGCCATAATATACCGCCAGTATTTTGATGTTTACCTGCAGGGAAAGACCATGACCCACAGTCTGTTTGATAAACCGTCCCGGCGCCAATTTCTGGCAGGGTCGGCGGCGCTGCTGTCCTCTCCGGCCCTCGCCGAAGGTGTCGCGCAGGACGAGGATGTTGCCTATGATCCCCTGCGCCCGCCGCCAGAGCCGGAACCGCCGGTCAAACGCAATATCTCGGCCTTCCGCGCCAAAAACTGGAGGCCCTATTTCGATAATCTGCGCAAAGGAGCGATTCTCGTCGATATCGACAGCCGGGCGCTGCATTACTGGTCAGAGGATGAATCGGTCTACAAATTGTTCCCCTCTTCGGTGCCCTTGTCCGACGATCTGACCCGCCGGGGTCGGACTTCGGTCATCCGCAAGGTTGATGGCCCCAGCTGGTCGCCGACGCCGAACATGCTGAAACGGAACCCTGAATGGCCAAAATACATCCCGCCAGGACCGGATAACCCATTGGGATCACATGCTTTGTATCTCAGTTGGAAGTTCTACCGCATCCATGGGACCCACGATACGCGCAAAATTGGGCGGAAATCGTCGAACGGCTGCATCGGGCTTTATAACGAGCACATCGCGCAGCTGTTTCAGCTGACCAAGGTGGGCACGCAAGTGTTGCTAATTTGACGACATTGCCGCACGCGCAAGGCTGCCCTTTTAAACAAGCATTTGCATTCCCGAGGGTTACTTGGTTAGAAAAAAATACGAGATAAGTCTTGGGTGCGTAGGCCATTGTTGTGTCCGACGCGAATTCTGGAGGTTAACATGAAAAAACTCGTTATCGCAGCTGCTCTGACTGCCGCCGCTTCCACCGCTTCTGCCGGCAACCTGGCAGAGCCCGTTATCGAAGCACCGGTAATCGTTGAGCAGGCCGAAAGCTCGTCTTCCGGCATCCTGCTGCCGCTGCTGCTGCTGGTCCTGGTTGGCGCAGCTGTCGCAAGCAACTAATTGCTTCTTGCAAGATTTAAAAAGGCGGTGGTTTTCCACCGCCTTTTTTATTGCCTGCTGGCCGGAAACAGAGTGTCCGGTGGGGCCGCCCTCAGAGGGTGGCGACCTCATCCAGAATAAGATCCAGCGTCTGCACGATCATCTCCACGTCATCGCTGTCGATGGTCAGCGGCGGACGAATCTTCAGGATGTTATCCTTGGGTCCTTCGCTGCCGATCAGGATTCGGTGATCGCGCATGCGGTTCTTGACGTATGAACAGATCCCGGTCGCCTCGCTGCCATCTGCGTTGATCAGCTCCAGCCCCAGAAACAGCCCCATGCCGCGCACATCACCGACGCAGGCATGTTTCGCCTCAAGCTGCCGCAGTCCTGCCATCAGCTGGTCGCCCATGGCCTTGGCGTTCTGTTGCAGCCCTTCGTCATCGACGATGTCCAGCACCTCCTTGCCGATGCGGCAGGACAGGGTCGAGCCGCCGAAGGTCGAGAAGAACTCCGGCCCCTTGGCGAAACTGTCGGCAATGGCGCGGGTGGTGACAAGAACACCCAGCGGGTGGCCGTTACCGATGGGCTTGCCCATCACCACGATATCGGGCAGCGCGCCCTGGTGTTCAAAGCCGAAGTAATAGTCCCCGAGCCGTCCCAGACCGGTCTGCACTTCGTCGGCGATGCAGATGCCCCCGGCGGCGCGGACCTTTTCATAGACCGCCGGCAGGTACCCCTTGGGCGGGATGATCTGCCCGCCGACCGAGGGGAAGGTTTCGGCGATAAACCCGGCCAGCCCGTGTCCCTTGTCCTTCAGCTTGGCAATCGCAGGATCGACGAGGTCCGCGAATTTCTGCGCTCGGTTCGCATCGTCGCGTTTGAAGCTGCCGCGATAGTCGTCCGCGACCTCGACCAGTTCCACCCAGTCCGATTGGCCAACGCCGCCCTTGGCGTTGAATTTGTAGGCGGAGATGTCGATCACGCCGGTGGTGTTGCCGTGATAGCCGTGGTCTGGCGTCACCATGCCCTTGGCGCCGGTATGGGCGCGGGCCAGCCGCAGGGCCAGCTCGTTCGCCTCGGTGCCGGAGTTGACGAAGAAACAGACCTCGAACGGGGCTGGCAGTTTCGACAGCACCTTCTCGGCAAAGGCGACCTGCGCAGGGTGCAGGTAGCGTGTGTTGGAGTTCATCCGCTTCAGCTGATCCGCCGCCACCGCCTGAATGCGCGGATGGGCGTGGCCCACGTGAGGCACGTTGTTATAGGCATCGAGATAGGGCCTGCCCCATTCATCGAACAGGTGGTGTTTCCAGCCCCGCAGCAGCATCACCGGATCGGAGTAGGTGAGGCTGAGATTGCCGCCGAAATGCGCGCGGCGCGCTTGCAAGATCTCGCCCTTGTCGGTGGGCTGATAGCAGGTCTTGTCATCGGGCAGATTCATCAGCGCCGCCGGGTTGGGGCAGATCGCGTGCCACAGGTACATCTCGTCCGGGTCACCGACACCGGGCCAGTCCGCCTCGATCCCGTCGGTGGTCATCGCCAGCTGGAAATGCACATGCGGTGCCCAACCGCCGTTCTGTGTGGGATCGCCCAGGCGGCAGAAGGCTTCGCCCCGCGCCACGGTGTCGCCGGGTTTCAGGCGGTCGCAGCATTCCGGATCCAGATGGCCGTAAAGTGTGTAGAAGGTGTCTCCCGCCGGTGTCTCATGGCGCAGAATGATGGTGCCGCCATAGTCCAGATGATGCGCCCGGTTCTCGACGATAAAGACCTCGCCCGCCAGCGGCGCATATAGGGGGGCACCCGCAGGGGCAAAGCCATCCACGCCCAGATGCACGGTGCGCCGGTTGCTGGCCTTCCAGCGCCCCTTGCGAAAGGCGGGCGCGGTGTAGATCAGCCGCGGTTCGTTGTAATAGCCCAGCCAGATGCCGGTGCCGTATTCCTCGCCGACGCGGGCGGCTTCTTCCAGCGGCATATCGAACGGGTTCTGCGGCCAGGTGGCGTTTTCGACCGAGAGCGACCCCATCGGCACGTCGCTCAGATCCGCGCCCATCAGGGGAGCGAAATTGCCGCGTTCTGCATTTAGCCACGTCAGCACCCGATCGGCGCCTTCGACCACCGGCAGGCCGCAGGCGGCGCGCAGGCGGGCGTTCACCAGCTTGGCGTTCAGGTCAAAGCCTTCGAGGAACCGCCAAGCAGGCGCCTGCGAGATGGTCACGTAAGGATCATCGGGGTTCTCTGCGGCCATCAAGGTGGAGTTCACCACTGAGACCGCAAGCCGCGCCCGCAGCAGCGGCCAGATCATGTCCACCTCGCCCGGGTTCAGCGGACAGGCGGAATGATAGCCCGCCACCAGCGCGGCCAGCGCGGCCTCGGGGTCGGGATGGTCCAGAACGATATAGGCGGCCGCGATCGCCAGATCGCAGACGCGCGGCGCGTTGCACATATCGCCAAGGTCGATGAGGCCGGATACCCGGCGCGGTTCGCTGAGTTCTCCCGATACGATGATATTGTAATCATTGGCATCATTGTGGATTGCCTGCTGTGGCAGCTTGACAAGGTCGGGTGCCAGTTCGGCAAAGGCGCCATGAATATCGGTCAGTAGGGCCCTGCGGGCCGGATCGGCAATGCAATCCAGATCATCGGCAATCCACCTGGCCTGCATTAGGTTCCATTTGAAATCCCGCTCAAGGCCCGGATGCTGAAAATCCGCCAGCGCCGCGTCAGTCTGGCCGAGCACCGCGCCAACCTCGTGGATCAGGCTGTCGGATTTCGGTGCGGCCTTGGCGTAGCAGCGGCCGGGCAGTTGGTTGATGACCCAGACCAGCCGTTCAGCGCCGGTTTCATCGGCAATCGCGCACATTGCGGCGCCGTTTCTGGCCCGAATCACGCGCGGGCAGGGCAGATCCGGCGCCGCCCTGGCTATATGGTCGAGGGCCTGCACCTGCATATCGACCAGATCCTGCGCGCAGCCGGGGCGCATCGCCTTGACGATATAGCCGGAGCCATCCGCCGCCAGCGCCAGAAAGTTAAGATCGTATTCGCCATCAAGGCGGGTTAGCTCCGCCTCGATCCCCCAATGTGCCGCAAATGCGGCCGCCCAATGCGCCTGTGTCATAAACCCCCCCGATCCGCCGCTTCGGCGGCAACCCAATATTGGATCCTATTTGAACCGGGGTGCGGCGTTAGTCCACCCAGCCTTTCAAATTCTGTTCGATGACACCGGCCAGTGCTGCGATGTGATCGTCATCATCGTTGAGGCAGGGGATATAGAGGAAGTCCTCGCCCCCCGCCTCTTCAAAGCTTTCCTTGATCTCTTCGTTGATCTCTTCGAGCGTTTCGATGCAGTCGGCAGAAAAGGCCGGGGCGATCACGGCGATGTTCTTTTTGCCTTCCTTGGCCAGCGTGGCGACGTGGTCGACGGTATAGGGTTTCAACCATTCCTCGGGGCCAAAGACCGACTGGAAGGTCGTCGTGATCTCGGTGTCTTCCCAGCCAAGGCGCTCTTTCAGAAGGCGCGTCGTTTTCTGGCACTGGCAGTGGTAGGGATCGCCCTGCATCAGATAGCGTTTCGGCATGCCGTGGTAGGATACGACCAGAATATCAGGGCGACTCGACGCCTTGGCATAGGCCTCTTCGACGGAACGCGCCAGCGCATCGATATAGGCGGGTTCGTCGAAATAGGCAGGAATGGTGCGGGCGGCAGGTTGCCAGGTTTCTTCCATCAGGGCACGGAAGAACTGGTCATTCGCGGTGCCCGATGTGGCGCCGGCATATTGCGGATAGAGCGGCACGAACAGGATCTTCTGGCAGCCCGCCTTGACCATTTCGCGGACCTTGGACTTGGTCGACGGGTTGCCATAGCGCATGCAGAAATCGACCATGACCTGATCGCCATACCGGTCGGACATCACCTTTGCCATCTTGGCGGTCTGGTCCTTGGTGATGGTCATCAGCGGGCTTTCGCCCTTGTCGTGGTTCCAGATGGATTTATAGGCCTCGCCCGAACTGAACGGACGTTTGGTCAGGATGATCAGCTGCAACAGCGGCTGCCATTTCCACGACGGGTAGTCGATCACCCGCTTGTCCGACAGGAATTCGCTCAGATAGCGGCGCATGGGCCAGTAGCTATAGTCATCCGGGGTGCCGAGGTTCGCAAGCAGAATGCCCACCTTTTCCGGCTGCACCTTGGGGTGGTCGGCAGGAGCGTGAACAGGGCATTTTGCAGTTGAGGTCGAATCCAGCATTGATGTGTCCTGTGCGGTTGGGGCTTTGTGTTTCGGCGCAATAGTAATGGCATACGCGGTCAAAGACCAATCGGATCAAATTTGTGCAGCCATCGCGTTTGCCTATTGTCCGAAGTGGCGCGGGCCTAGTCGGGCAGCTTGGTTTCCGGCACTTTCAGGGCATCCGCCAGCCGCATCTGGGCCGAGCCGGGGCGCAGCGGTTTCTGCTGGCTTTCGGAGGGGGACCAGCCGGTCAGGCAGATGAGTTCGAAACTGGCGGGCAGGCGGCCGGTCTCGGTCTCGAAGTGCTGGCGATAGATCTCTTCGGCACGGTGGAACAGGCGTCGCGGGACCGGGCGTTTCAGGCGGGATGTCAGGGCGTTGGTCTCTCCCATGGCCCGCAATTCGCGCATCAGATGCATCAGGTCGCGGTATTCCGCCGTCAGCGGCACCACATCGGCCACCGGCAGGGCGAACCCGGCCCGTTGCAGCAAGGCGCCCAGATCGCGGACCTCGCCCATCGGGGCGATGCGCGGAGATAGCCCGCCCAGTACCTCGGTTTCTGCTCCGGCCAGCGCCACGCGCAGCTCCTGCAATGTCTGCCCGCCCAGCATCACCGCCAGCAGCAGCCCGTCTTCCTTCAGGGCGCGGCGGCACTGGATCAGCTGGCCAACCGGATCATTGGCCCAGTGCAGGCCCATCGCATGGATCACCACGTCATGGGCGCCGGGCTGCAGATCCAGAACATCCTCGTCCGCCACGCAGGTCGCACCGCCAAGGGCACCGTCCCAAATCTCCGCAAAAGGAGACACCACCGCAGGGGCGGTAAAGGTTCTGTTAACCATGCTGAGGCGATCTTCGACCTCGTCCCGTGCCATCTGGTGCAGGAACAGGGCCTCTTGCTGCCGCCGGGCCCGATGCGCTGCCAAAGCCTGCCTGTCAAACAGCTGTGGCTGGTGTTGTGTGTTTTGCGTCATGGGGGGCTACTTAAATGCTGTTGGCGCAGTTTCAAACCGCTGTTTCACTGATCTATCCGCCGCGCTGTCTGGGCTGCGGTGGGCTGGTCGGGCAGGACGCGGGCCTGTGCGGTCCCTGCTGGCGCGAGACGGAGTTCATTTCCGGCACGGTTTGCGAAGGCTGCGGGGTGCCCCTGCCCGGGGAGAGCGACGGATTTCGCATCGAATGCGATGATTGCATGGCGACGCCCCGCCCGTGGAGCCAGGGCCGTGCCGCGCTTGTCTATGGCGGTAAGGCGCGCGAGCTGGTGCTGGCGCTGAAACATGGGGACCGGCTTGATATTGCTCCTCCGGCGGCGGCCTGGATGGCGCGGGTGGCGGAACCTTTGCTGCAGGATAGTCCGCTGGTCTGCCCGGTGCCCCTGCATTGGAGCCGACTTCTGAAACGCCGTTACAATCAGTCCGCCGTGCTGGCCAGGGCGTTGGCACGCCGCGCTGGGCTGCAATATTGCCCCGATCTGCTGCGCCGCCACCGCAGAACACCGTCATTGGACGGGCGGTCGCGGAGCGAACGGTTCCGGCTGTTGGGTGATGTGATCGGGGTGCCGCCGCGCAAGGCGCCTGCCCTGAGCGGTCGCAACGTCTTGTTGGTGGATGATGTTATGACCTCCGGGGCGACCCTGTCGGCCTGCGCCGATGCCTGCCTGCGCGCTGGTGCGGAAGAGGTGCGGATCGTCGTTCTGGCCCGCGTCACGCATGCGTGACCGCTTTGCCGGGGCCTCTGGCAAAGATTGCATTGCGGCCCCATATCCCTCACAAACGCAAAAACCCGAATATATTGGAGACCTGCATGAAACCGGTGGAAATCTACACCTCGCATCTGTGCGGCTTTTGCCACGCCGCAAAACGGCTTTTGAACCAGAAGGGTGTGACCTTTTCCGAGGTCGACGTTATGATGAACCCGAAACGCAAACCTGAAATGATCCAGCGCGCGAACGGGGGCCGCACGGTGCCGCAGATTTTTATCGGCGACACGCATGTGGGCGGTTGTGATGAGCTTTACGCGCTTGAACAGGCCGGCAAACTGGATCAGTTGCTGTCCGCCTGAAACCGGAGACCCACCTGATGCGCGCAGCCCTGTTGCAGATGACCTCAAGCGATGATCCAGCCGAGAATCTGGACAGCGTGCGCGCCATGATGGCCACAGCGGTGGCCGAGGGCGCCGGTTTCGTGCTGACGCCCGAGGTCACCAATTGCCTTTCGACCAGCCGCGCGCATCAGAAAGCCGTCCTGCATCACGAAGAAGACGATCCGACCCTGGCTGCCCTGCGCGACGAGGCCGCGAAACTGGGCGTCTGGATGGTGCTCGGCTCGCTCGGCATCAAGACCCACGATGCGGATGGGCGCTTTACCAATCGCCAGTTCCTGATCGGCCCCGATGGCGGGATCGTCGCCCGCTATGACAAGATCCACATGTTCGATGTGGAGGTCACGCCTGAGGAAACCTACCGCGAATCGGATGGCTATCGCCCCGGCACCCGCGCGGTGCTGGCAGAGACTCCCTTTGCCAGGATCGGCATGACCATCTGCTATGACGTGCGCTTTCCTCATCTGCACCGGACGCTGGCGCAGGCCGGGGCGCAGGTGTTGACGGTTCCGGCGGCCTTTTCCCACGTGACTGGCGCCGCCCATTGGCACACGCTGCTGCAGGCCCGCGCGATCGAAACCGGCTGCTACGTGCTGGCGCCTGCCCAGACTGGGACCCATCCAGCCAGCCGGGGCGCATCGCGCCGCACATTCGGGCATTCGCTGGTTGTGGCGCCCTGGGGAGAGATTCTGGCGGACGCCGGGACCGATCCCGGGGTTGTCTGCGTTGATCTTGATATGGAAAAAGTGGCAGAAGCACGCAAACGTGTTCCTGCGCTGACCCATGATCGAGAGTTCGACGGACCCTGATGGAAGAATCACATTCTCTGGCCGTTTCGCTGTTCAGTGAAATCCTGATGGCCGACCAGCTGGCGCGCTCGCGGCTGGGCAAGGCCCTGCCCAAGGGAATGGAACTGTCGCATTTTTCGGTTCTGAACCATCTGGCACGGGCCGGGCTGGAACGCTCTCCGGCGCAGCTGGCGAAGGCGTTTCACGTTACCCGCGGTGCCATGACCAATACGCTGAACAAGCTGGAGATGGCGGGTTATGTGCATATCCGCCCCGACTGGGATGATGCCCGACGCAAGATGGTGGCGATCAGCCCCGCAGGCAGGCAGGCGCGCGATGCGGCGCTGGCCAGTATCGTGCCGGTAATCTCCGAAGTGGTGGATGAGCTGGGCGGCGACCGGGTGCGCGCCGCACTTCCGATCCTGCGGGAGTTGCGCAGCAAGCTGGAAGACGACTAAGCGCCGCCCGGCGCGGCCTCCATGCCCTTGCGTTTGCCTGTGCCCCAAAAAGAAAGGGATGCCGTGTAACGGGCATCCCTTTCTCAATTTCCCATCTGGCCGCGTGAGTGGTGGCAGCGATCATTTCGCATTGTGCCGATAGGCCATCGGGTACAGCATTCACTCTGTTAAGGGCCAAGGCCCGGTATCGGTCAGACTAAAACCCAACCGATCGGACGGTTTTATACTAAATCGAGTCAAACGCCAAGTACGCAGAGGGATTAGGTCTCCTATACGAAAGGATAGGAGGCGGTTATCCGCCACCTTGTTACGCGGCGGGTTTGGTGCTGGCCGTGACGTAGTTGACCGAAAGATCGCGCGGAGAAATCGACCAGCCCCAGGTCACCGGGTTGAACACGAACCCCTTACGGTCGACTGGCTCCAGCCCCGCCTTGCGCAGCAGCTCGAACAGCTCGTCCGGGGTGATGAATTTATTCCATTCATGGGTGCCGCGCGGCAGCCAGCGCATCACCACCTCGGCGCCAAAGATGGCCATGACATAGCTTTTGGGATTGCGGTTGATGGTGGAACAGATCTGCAAGCCGCCCGGTTTCAGCAACTCCCGCGTTGCGGTCAGATAGCTCAGCGGATCGGCCACATGTTCAACCACCTCCATGTTGAGAACCACGTCGAACTGTTCACCGGCTTCGGCCAGGGCCTCGGCAGTGGTGTGGCGGTAATCGATGGTAAGGCCGGATTGTTCCGCATGAATCCGCGCCACCGGCAGGTTCCCGGCGGCAGCATCGGCCCCCACGACCTCGGCGCCAAGGCGCGCCATCGGTTCCGACAACAGCCCGCCGCCGCAGCCAATGTCGAGAAGGCGCAGGCCCCTGAATGGCTCCGGCTGCGTCAGATCACGGCCGAATTCCCCGGCGATCTGCTGGGTGATGTAATCAAGCCGACAGGGATTCAGCATATGCAACGGCTTGAACTTGCCGTTGGGATCCCACCACTCCGCGGCCATTGCTTCGAATTTGGCGATCTCGGACGGGTCTACCGTGGACTGAGGCGCTTGCATTCCTGTCTCCGTGTGTTCTTTTGTGTCTAACAGACTAGTTAGGTCAGTAATGGACAAATACTCGGACCAAAAGCGCGCAGTGCAGTATCTTTATCCTCCGGTCGATGCCTACGACCAGCGTATGCTGGATGTGGGGCAGGGCCACAGCATTTATGTCGAGCAATCGGGCAACCCCAAGGGCATTCCGGTGATTGTCTGTCACGGTGGTCCCGGCGGCGGCAGCAGCCCGGCGATGCGGCGCTATTTCGATCCCAATATCTATCGGGTGATTCTTTTTGATCAGCGCGGTTGCGGCCGCTCGCGCCCGCATGCCTCTTGCGAGGATAACACCACCTGGCATCTGGTTGCCGATATGGAGGAGATCCGCCGCCTGCTGGAGATCGACAGCTGGCTATTGTTCGGTGGCAGCTGGGGGGCGACGCTGGCGCTGATTTATGCGCAGACGCACCCGGAGCGCGTGCAGCACATCATCCTGCGCGGTGTCTTCCTGATGACACAAAGCGAACTCGACTGGTTTTACGGGGGCGGCGCCGGGCGGTTCTGGCCGGAAACCTGGGCGCGGTTTGTCGCGCTGGTCCCGCATGACGAGCGGCACGATATGATCGCCGCTTATAACAAGCGGCTATTTTCCGGCGATGTGAACGAGGAAATCCGATTCGGTCGTGCCTGGTCATCCTGGGAGAACGCCCTGGCCTCGGTCCATTCTAACGGTCATGGCGGCGAAAGCCCCGGCGATTATGCCCGCGCCTTTGCCCGGTTGGAAAACCACTATTTCATCAATGGCGGTTTTCTGGATTTCGATGGGCAGATCCTCGCCAATATGGGGCGGATTTCCCATATTCCGGGCATCATTGTGCAGGGCCGTTACGACATGATCTGCCCGCCGACCTCGGCCTGGCGCCTGAACGAGCTGTGGCCAAATGCCGAGTTGAAAATGATCCGCAATGCAGGTCATGCCTTGTCGGAGCCGGGAATCAGTGCCGAACTGGTGCGCACGATGGACCGGATTGCCGAGGAGATGCTGCCATGACCCGTATCGACCGCCGCGCGCTGTTCACCTCTGGTGCTGCGGCTGCCTTGCTGGCGGCGACAGGCACGTCATTGGCGGCGGCGCCGCGCGCGGGCGGGGTGTTGCGTCTTGCGGTGCCGCGTCAGGACGGGCTGATGGAGCAGGTGGCGCGTGGCGCCGTCTTCGACACCCTGACAGAGATCGCGCCCGATGGCGTGTTGCGGGGCGAGCTGGCCGAGGGCTGGCACAGCAGCGACGCGGCCAGGACCTGGTCCTTTGATCTGCGCAGCGATGTGCGGTTCCATGATGGCGCGGCCATGACGGCGGCGGATGTGGTTGCCTCGCTGAGCGGGCGCGGTATCGACGGCGCCGAGGTTGCCTTGGTGCAGCAGGTCGCAGACCATCGGATCGAGATCCAGCTGACGGCCGCAAACCCCCATCTTCCTTACCTTCTGGCGGATCCGGCGCATGTCATCGCTCCGGCGGGCCAGGTGGATCTGCCACTGGCACAGGCCGTGGGCACCGGCTGTTACCGCGTCGAGCGGGCGCAGGACGGGCGGCATTTCCGTGCGGCAAAACTGGCCGATCATTACAAGGCCGGGCAGGCAGGCTGGGTGGATACGGTCGAGGTGATCGTCATCCCGGATGCCAGCGTGCGGGCTGAGGCACTGCGTGATGGCTATGTGGATGTGGCCGCCTTGCCCGCGCCAGAAGGGCTGATCGAAAAGGGGGGATTCCTGTATCATCCTTCGGCCAGCGACATGGCGCTGGCGGCGCGCAGCGATGTGGGCATGCCCCGCACCGTGGGCCGCCGCGCGGCGCTGGATGATGGCCGTATTGCCGAACGCTGGTGGCGGACCTGACCGGGGCGCAGGCCCGGTTTCGAACTTCTCCTTGCAGATTCGCCCCATCAAGCGTATATGCCTTTCACAACAGCGGCGCGTTGGGCTCTGGTCCAAGGCTCCACCGGGATTTTCAACGGGCCGCGCGCCCGTTTTTTTGTGTCCGAAAGACAGCTGGAACCCGAATGACCAACGACCTGATTGCCAAAGCCGCGATTGACCGCCGCCTTGCCGAGATCATCACCCCGGTGATCGAGGATCTGGGCTATGAGCTGGTCCGTATCCGGCTGATGTCCGGCAAGACGACAACCTTGCAGATCATGGCCGACAAACCCGATGGCGGGATCGAAGTCGATGATTGCGCCGATATTTCGAATGCCGTCAGCGCGGTTCTGGACGTCGAGGATCCGATCCTTGATGCCTACGCGCTTGAGGTGTCGAGCCCCGGCATCGACCGTCCCCTGACGCGGCTCAAGGACTTTGACATGTTCGAAGGCTATGAGGCCAAGCTGGAAACCGCCGAGCTGATCGACGGTCGCCGCCGCTTCAAGGGCGAGCTGGCCGGTGTCGAGGATGACGAGGTTCTGATCAACATCGAGGAACACGGCGAACCCGTGACCATCGGTCTGAAATTCGACTGGCTGAGCGACGCAAAGCTGGTTCTGACCGACGATCTGATCAAGGAAATGCTGCGCCAGCGCAAGGAGGCTGGCACGCTGAACGAAGATGCTTTTGACGACGTTATCGAAGATACGCCCCTTGAGGGCGAGGTGACCGAAGGGTCCGAAGAGGAGAACAAGTAATGGCCATCACCTCTGCAAACCAGCTTGAGCTGTTGCAAACCGCCGAAGCCGTGGCGCGCGAGAAAATGATCGACCCCGGCCTGGTGGTCGAAGCCATGGAAGAAAGCCTCGCCCGGGCGGCCAAAAGCCGCTACGGCAGCGAAATGGACATCCGTGTGTCCATCGACCGCAAGACCGGCAAGGCCACCTTTACCCGCGTGCGCTCGGTCGTCGAAGATGAAGAGCTGGAAAACTACCAGTCGGAAATGACCGTCGAGCAGGCCAAGCAGTACATGGCCGATCCCAAGGTGGGCGACACCTATGTGGAAGAGGTTCCGCCGGTAGAAATGGGCCGTATCGCGGCCCAATCGGCCAAGCAGGTCATCCTGCAGAAGGTGCGCGAAGCAGAGCGTGACCGCCAGTACGAAGAATTCAAGGACCGCGCCGGTACCATCATCAACGGTCTGGTCAAACGCGAAGAATTCGGCAACGTCATCGTCGATGTGGGCGCTGGCGAAGCGATCCTGCGCCGCAACGAGAAGATCGGCCGCGAAAGCTATCGTCCGAATGATCGTATCCGCTGCTACATCAAGGATGTGCGCCGCGAACCGCGCGGCCCGCAGATCTTCCTCAGCCGTACTGCGCCGGAATTCATGGCCGAGCTGTTCAAGATGGAAGTGCCGGAAATCTATGATGGTATCATCGAGATCAAGGCCGTTGCCCGTGATCCCGGTTCGCGCGCCAAGATTGCCGTGATTTCCTATGATGGTTCGATCGACCCCGTGGGCGCCTGCGTCGGTATGCGCGGCAGCCGCGTGCAGGCCGTTGTGAACGAACTGCAGGGTGAAAAGATCGACATCATCCCGTGGAACGAAGATCAGCCGACTTTCCTCGTCAACGCGCTGCAGCCGGCCGAAGTGTCGAAAGTGGTTCTGGACGAAGAAGCCGGCAAGATCGAAGTTGTGGTCCCCGAGGAACAGCTGAGCCTCGCGATCGGCCGCCGTGGTCAGAACGTACGTCTGGCCTCGCAGCTGACCGGTCTCGACATCGACATCATGACCGAGGAAGAGGAATCGGCGCGTCGCCAGAAGGAATTCGAAGCGCGCACCGGCCTGTTCATGGAAACTCTGGATCTGGACGAATTCTTTGCCCAGCTGCTGGTCTCCGAAGGGTTCACCAGCCTCGAAGAGGTTGCCTATGTGGAGCTCGATGAACTGCTGGTCATCGACGGTGTTGACGAAGGTACCGCCGAAGAGCTGCAGGCCCGGGCCCGTGACTACCTCGAAGCCAAGGCCAAGGCAGCGATTGATGCCGCCCGTGCGCTGGGCGCAGAGGACAGCCTGATTGACTTTGACGGTCTGACACCCCAGATGATTGAGGCACTGGCAAAGGACGGCATCAAGACGCTGGAAGACTTTGCCACCTGCGCGGACTGGGAACTGGCCGGCGGCTGGACCACGGATGGCGGCGAACGGATCAAGGACGACGGTATTCTGGAACCTTTCGGCATGTCGCTGGAAGAGGCACAGGATATGGTCATGACAGCCCGCGTCTTGCTGGGCTGGGTTGATCCCGCCGAACTGGAACCGGAAGTCTCGGAAGATGACGAGGCCGAAGGTGACGAAGAAGCCGCTGACACAGGGGCCGGGGTCTGATCCCCGCTGCTCCTGAAAGGAGACGCTGAATGGCTCGCGGAGGCGCCGAAAAAGACCGGTCAGACGGCCCGGAGCGAAAGTGCATCGCAACAGGTGAGATCCAGCCCAAGCAGGGTCTCATCCGGTTCGTGATGGGCCCCGACGGGCAGGTCGTTGCGGATGTGTTCGGTAAACTCCCCGGTCGGGGCGTTTATGTGACCGCCAGCCGTTCTGCGTTAGATACGGCGGTAAAGAAGAAACTCTTCGCCCGTGGCTTCAAGGCCCAGGTGAAGGTGCCCGAAGACCTTGCAGACGAGGTGGAGCGGCAGGTTCTGCGCCGTCTCGTTGATCTGATCAGCCTGGCCCGCAAGTCGGGTGATGCGGTCGGTGGCTATGAAAAAGTCAAGGATTGGCTGCTGAAGGAAGAGGCGAGTGTGCTGATTCAGGCGGCTGACGGATCCGGGCGTGGAAAGTCGAAACTGAGCACGCCGCACCGGGGGAACTATATCGGTTGCCTCTCTGCGGATGAGCTGGGGATGGCATTTGGGCGTCAAACTGTGATACATGCGGCGCTGGCCTCTGGTGGACTCAGCAAACGTGTTGTAGAGGAAGCGCAACGATTGCAGGGTTTGCGCGAAATGGTGGGCGGCAAGGGCCGCACGGAAGGATAAAGAGCTTTATGAGCGATAGTGACGGCAAAAAGACATTGGGTTTGCGTGGTGGTTCCCGGCCTGGGAACGTGAAACAAAGCTTCAGCCATGGGCGGACCAAGAATGTCGTAGTGGAAACCAAGCGCAAACGCGTTGTGGTTCCCAAGCCGGGTGCGGGTAAAGGCGGCAGTGGTGCGTCTCCCGCGACGGATGGATCCCGTCGACCTGCCGGCATCACCGACGCGGAAATGGCCCGCCGCCTGAAGGCGCTGCAGGCTGCCAAGGCGCGTGAAGTCGAAGAAGCCGCGCAGCGCGAGGCCGAGGAAAAGGCCCGTGCCGAAGAGCGTGAGCGCCGCCGCGCCGAGCAGGAAGCCAAGGAACGCGAACAGCGCGAAGCCGAGGAAAAAGCCCGTCGCAAGGCGGAAGAGGAAGAGCGCAAGCGCCTCGAAGCTGAAGAAGCGGCCAAGCGTGCAGCAGCGGCTCCGGCAGCAGAGCCGGAGAAGGCAAAATCTGCCGGTCCCGCCGCAGGTCGTTCTGCGGCCAAACCCGCAGCGCAGGCCCCGCGCAAAGCCGACCGCGAACGCGAAGAGCGTGGCCGTGGTGGCAAAGGCCGCGACCAAGGTCGCCGTTCGGGTAAGCTGACACTGGGTCAGGCAACCGGCGAAGGTGGCCGTCAGCGGTCCATGGCCGCAATGAAGCGCAAGCAGGAGCGCGCGCGTCAGAAGGCAATGGGCACCGTCGAGCGTGAAAAGGTCATCCGTGACGTGCAGCTGCCGGAAACCATCGTTGTTTCCGAGCTGGCAAACCGTATGGCGGAACGCGTTGGTGACGTGGTCAAATCGCTCATGAACATGGGCATGATGGTCACCCAGAACCAGTCGATCGACGCCGATACGGCTGAACTGATCATCGAAGAATTCGGCCACAAAGTTGTCCGCGTTTCCGACTCTGACGTCGAAGACGTGATCAAAGAGGTCGAGGACAAGGAAGAAGATCTGCAGCCGCGTCCGCCGGTGATCACCATCATGGGCCACGTCGACCACGGTAAAACCTCGCTGCTGGATGCGATCCGCGATGCGCGGGTTGTGGCTGGCGAAGCAGGCGGTATCACCCAGCACATCGGTGCGTATCAGGTGACCACCGATAGCGGCACCGTACTGAGCTTCCTCGATACGCCGGGCCACGCGGCCTTCACCTCGATGCGCTCTCGCGGTGCTCAGGTGACGGATATCGTGGTTCTGGTTGTGGCTGCCGACGATTCGGTCATGCCGCAGACCATCGAGGCGATCAACCACGCCAAGGCTGCCGGTGTTCCGATGATCGTGGCGATCAACAAGATCGACAAACCTGCCGCCGATCCGAACAAGGTGCGTGCCGAGCTGCTGCAACACGAGGTGATCGTGGAAGCCATGTCCGGCGACGTTCAGGACGTGGAAGTGTCCGCCGTGACCGGCCAGGGTCTGGATGAACTGCTGGAAGCCATCGCGCTACAGGCGGAAATCTTGGAACTGAAAGCCAACCCGAACCGTGCCGCCCAAGGCGCCGTGATCGAAGCACAGCTGGACGTGGGCCGCGGCCCGGTTGCCACTGTTCTGGTTCAGAACGGTACTCTGCATCAGGGCGACATCTTCGTTGTGGGTGAGCAGTACGGTAAGGTCCGTGCGCTGATCAACGACAAGGGTGAACGCGTCAAGGAAGCCGGTCCGTCGGTTCCGGTCGAGGTTCTGGGTCTCAACGGCACGCCCGAAGCGGGTGACGTGCTGAACGTGACCGAGACCGAGGCACAGGCCCGCGAAATCGCGGAATACCGCGAGCAGGCCGCCAAGGACAAACGCGCCGCAGCCGGTGCTGCGACCACTCTGGAACAGCTGATGGCCAAGGCTAAGGAAGACGAAAACGTCTCCGAACTGCCGATCCTGGTCAAAGCAGACGTGCAGGGCTCTGCCGAAGCGATCGTTCAGGCGATGGAGAAGATCGGCAACGACGAGGTGCGCGTGCGCGTGCTGCACTCGGGTGTTGGTGCCATCACCGAAACCGATATCGGCCTGGCCGAAGCTTCCGGTGCGCCGGTCATGGGCTTCAACGTCCGTGCCAATACCTCGGCCCGTAACACTGCCAACCAGAAGGGCGTCGAGATCCGCTATTACTCGGTGATCTATGACCTTGTGGATGACGTGAAAGCGGCGGCCTCGGGCCTGCTGTCGGCCGAGATCAAGGAAAACTTCATCGGCTACGCGACTATCAAGGACGTCTTCAAGGTCTCCAACGTCGGCAAGGTTGCCGGCTGTCTGGTCACCGAAGGCGTTGCCCGTCGCTCGGCTGGTGTGCGTCTGCTGCGTGACAACGTTGTGATCCACGAAGGCACGCTGAAAACGCTGAAGCGCTTCAAGGATGAAGTCGCAGAGGTTCAGTCCGGTCAGGAATGCGGTATGGCCTTTGAGAACTACGAAGATATCCGCGCAGGCGATGTCATCGAGATCTTCGAGCGTCAGGAAGTTGAACGTAAGCTCGACTAAGGCGCTGCGACACTCAGAAACAGTCAAAACCCCGGCCTCTGTGCCGGGGTTTTTGCATCTTTGAGGTGGTGGGAGGTCTAGTGCCCGCCAAAACGGCTGAGGGCAGCCGCCGGGCTGCCCTCTATTGCCGTGAGTGATTGGTCTTCAGTGGGTCTTCAGTGTGCCGCGAAAATCGGTGGTATTCGGAGGCGTTCTGCCGCGCCTACCGGCACCCCGTTGCGGTCGTTGATGTGTGCCTGCATGAACCTGTCCCGGACCAGAAAACACGTGCCCAAATAGGTCCACCTGTTGTCTGATCCTTCGTCAGGGAGAAGTTCAAAAAGGTTCACTGCCAGATAGTGTAACCAGTTTTTGACAAATTGGTTAACAAAATCTTGACGACTTGCGCCAAAGCAACAATGGCTAGTGTTTCTACCGACAAATCTCCAATATCCGGTAGTAAATTGCGTCCGGATTGGAGGGGAAATTCGGGGTATGCAGAGGGCAGCCCGCCGGGCGGACCGCCAGTTTTTGAACGCTACAGCCAATCCCGCAGGATCGGAATCAGCGGAATATCGGCCGGAGGCATCGGGTAATCACGCAGCTCTTGCGGCCGCGCCCATTTTAGAACCTGGCCTTCCCGGGCCTGCGGAATGCCCTCCCATTTGCGGCATGCAAACAGCGGCATCAGCAGGTGAAAATCTTCATAGCTGTGGCTGGCAAAGGTCAGCGGCGCTAGGCAGGATTGCCAGGTGTTGATGCCCAGCTCCTCTTCCAGTTCGCGGATCAGCGCCACTTCGGGGGTCTCCCCGGCTTCAACCTTGCCGCCGGGGAATTCCCAAAGCCCGGCCATGGATTTGCCTTCGGGGCGCTGCGCCAGCAGGATCCGCCCTTCGACGTCGATCAGGGCCACGGCCGAGACGAGAACCGTTTTCATGACCGATAATCCGCGTTGATGGTGATGTATTGATGGGTCAAATCGCAGGTCCAGACCGTTGCCGCGCCATCGCCAAGACCCAGATCCACCTTGATCGTGATCTCGTCCTGTTTCATTTGCGCGGCGCCGTCCTCTTCCTTGTATGAGGGCGCAACCCAGCCATTTTCAGCCACCAGAACATCGCCGAAGGAGATCGACAGCAGGTCCCGGTCCGCCGCAGCGCCGGATTTTCCGATTGCCATCACCACGCGGCCCCAGTTGGGATCCTCACCCGCGATTGCGGTTTTCACCAGAGGCGAATTGGCAATCGCCAGCCCGTGGGTCTTGGCATCTGCGTCGCTTTCGGCGCCGGTCACCTGGATCTCGACGAACTTCGTGGCGCCTTCCCCATCGCGGACGACGTGATGCGCCAGATCCAGCATCACGCCCTCCAGCGCCTGCTCAAACTCCGGGTTCCCGGTTGCGTCAACGCCCGATGCGCCGGTCGCACAGAGCATCAGGCTGTCCGAGGTCGAGGTGTCGCTGTCTACCGTGATGCAGTTGAAGGTCCGGTCACAGATTTTGGCCAGCTGCGCCTGCAGCGCGCTTTGCTCGATCTTGGCATCGGTGAAGATATAGACCAGCATGGTCGCCATATCAGGCGCAATCATGCCGGAACCTTTGGCGATTCCGGCGATGTTCACGGTCTGCCCGTCGATGGTGACCGTGGCGCCAGCGCCCTTGGCAAAGGTATCGGTGGTCATGATGGCGGCGGCTGCTGCTTCCAGCGCATCGGCATTCAGCCCATCATTCAGCTCGGCGATCTTGGCGACGATCCGATCATGCGGCAGCGGTTCACCAATCACCCCGGTCGAGGCGGTAAAGACGCGCCCCGCTGGTGCCCCAGTGATGCCGGAGACGGCGGCGACGATCTCTGCCACCGAGGTTTGCCCGTGATGACCGGTAAAGGCATTGGAATTGCCCGAGTTGACCAGAATAGCGGCGCTAGCCGAAGGGTCTGCCCCAAGTTTCTCCTGACAATCGCGCACAGGTGCAGATCGCGTCTTGGAGCGAGTGAACACCCCGGAAACCGTGGTGCCCGGATCCAGTACCGCCAGCATAACATCGGTCCGGTCCTTGTATTTTACACCAGCGGCTGCGGTGGCGAACCGCACGCCTTTGATCGTGGGAAGATCGGGAAATCCGGCCGGAGCCAGTGGAGAACAGGGCAGAGGTTTTGCCATCGGATCAGTTCCTTACCAGGCCAAGATCTTTAATCATCGCCGGGTCCAGCCCTTCGATTTCGGGTCGTTCGATGGTGGCCTCAGCTGTCAGTGCGTTGACGCGATCTTCGACGGCGCGTGTCCGCAGTTCCTGCTCCAGCTCGCCGCGCACTTCGTCAAAGCTGGGCGCGGCAGATTTGCGCCGTTCGCGCAGCAGGATCACGTGCCAGCCGAACTGGGTTTTCACCGGATCAGAGATATCCCCCGACCGCATGGCAAGTACAGCCTCTTCGAATTCGGGAACCATACTACCCAGCCCGAACCAGCCCAGATCACCGCCGCTCGGCCCGGAGGGGCCGGTCGACCGCGCCTTGGCAGTGGTGGCAAAATCGGCGCCGTCTTCCAGCTCCATCTTGATCTTTTTGGCTTCTTCTTCGGTTTCCACCAGAATGTGCGCCGCGTGGAATTCATCGCCGCCATCGCCGGTGGAGTATTTACGGTCATAGGCCGCGCGCAGGGCTTCCTCACCGGTTGCGTTGGCCATCACCATTTCGATGACATCAGCGGCCAGCAATGCCCGGCTTTCGTTTTCGACCGACAGCTCCACGTAGTGGGGCACTTCGCCATGCAGTTGCTGTTTCAGTGCTGTCTGCTGGATCAGCTGGTCCAGAATGGCGTTGTACAGCACCTCGTCCGGCAGTTGCTTGTACTGCTGGGGCAGGTTTTCACGGGCCATGATCATGTGACCAAGGGTGATCTCTTCGCCGTTGACTGAGGCCACCACGGTATTGGCATGCGGTGCGGCCTGTACCGACAAAGGCAGCGCCATCAGGGCCGCAGTTGCCGCGCCTCGCAGAAAAGTGAGACCTTTCAGCATTCAATTCTTCCTATTCCCGGGCCGCAGCATGGCGCGGCGTTGACACTTATATGCCTGCCGCTTACATCGCCTAAGGGCCAATGGCAGGACCGTCGTTTCCACCTTTGTTTATGGGTTGCGGGCAGGGCGGGCAAGCCTGCCTTAGGTCAGAAGCCATGACAGGACCGTGGGAGAGCACATGCTGGGTATCGGAACACTCGCCAAAAAGATTTTCGGCACACCGAATGACCGAAAAATCAAGGCGACGCGGCCGCTGATCGCAAAGATCAACGCGCTGGAACCCGAATTCGAAAAGCTCAGCGACCAGGGTCTGATCGAGAAAACCGAAGAGCTGCGCAAACGCGCGCTGGACGGTGAAGCCCTCGACGCTCTGTTGCCCGAAGCCTTTGCCAACGTACGCGAAGGGGCCCGCCGGGCGCTGGGTCTGCGGGCCTTTGATACGCAGCTTATGGGCGGTGTCTTCCTGCATCAGGGCAATATCGCCGAGATGAAAACGGGTGAGGGTAAGACACTTGTCGCCACTTTCCCAGCCTACCTCAATGCGCTGACCGGTAAGGGCGTGCATGTGGTTACGGTGAACGAATACCTGGCCAAACGTGACAGCGAATGGATGGGCAAGGTCTTTGAACAGCTGGGCATGACGACAGGCGTGATCTGGTCCGGTCAGCCCGACGATCAGAAGATGGCCGCCTACCAGTCCGATGTGACCTATGCGACCAACAACGAGTTGGGCTTTGACTACCTGCGCGACAACATGAAGCCCAGCCTGGACCAAGTGTTCCAGAAGTATCACAACTTTGCCATCGTCGATGAGGTCGACTCGATCCTGATCGACGAGGCGCGTACGCCGCTGATCATTTCCGGCCCGGCTGAAGATCGCTCCGAGCTTTATACCACCATCGACACGGTGATCCCGCTCTTGAGCGAGGAACACTATGAGATCGACGAGAAGACCCGCGGTGTGACCTTCACCGAAGAGGGCAACGAATACCTTGAGCAGAAGCTGATCGAACGCGGCCTGCTGGAAGAGGGGGCCTCGCTCTATGACCCCGAAAGCACCACCGTGGTGCACCACGTTAACCAGGCCCTGCGCGCGCATAAACTGTTCCAGCGTGACAAGGACTACATCGTGCGCGATGGCGAGGTTGTGCTGATCGACGAATTCACCGGCCGCATGATGGCCGGGCGCCGCCTGTCCGAAGGCCTGCATCAGGCCATCGAAGCCAAGGAAGAGGTGCAGATCCAGCCCGAGAACACGACGCTGGCCTCGGTGACCTTCCAGAACTATTTCCGCCTTTATGACCGCCTGTCGGGCATGACCGGTACTGCCATGACCGAAGCCGAGGAATTCGCCGAGATCTATGGTCTGGGCGTAGTCGAGGTTCCGACCAACCGGCCGATTGCACGGGTGGACGAGGACGACCAAGTCTACCGCACCGCGATGGAAAAATACCGCGCGATGATCGAAGAGACCAAGAAGGCCCATGCCAAGGGGCAGCCGGTTCTTCTGGGCACCACCTCGATCGAGAAATCCGAACTGCTGAGCCAGATGCTGCAGCAGGAAGGCATCGAACACAACGTGCTGAACGCGCGCCACCACGAGCAGGAAGCGCAGATCGTCGCCGATGCAGGGCGGCTTGGTGCGGTGACCATCGCCACCAATATGGCTGGCCGGGGTACCGATATTCAGCTGGGCGGCAACGTTGACATCAAGGTGATGGCCGCGCTTGAGGCCAACCCCGATGCCGATCCTGCCGAGCTGCGCGCCGCCGAGGAAGCCAAGCACGCCGAAGAAAAGCAGAAGGTTCTGGACGCGGGCGGCCTGTTCGTGATGGCCTCTGAACGCCACGAAAGCCGCCGCATCGACAACCAGCTGCGCGGCCGTTCGGGCCGTCAGGGTGACCCCGGCCGTACCCGGTTCTATCTCAGCCTCGAAGACGACCTGATGCGGATTTTCGGGTCCGAGCGCCTCGACAAGGTCCTGTCCTCGCTGGGCATGAAAGAAGGCGAAGCGATCATTCACCCCTGGGTGAACAAATCGCTGGAACGTGCCCAGGCCAAGGTCGAAGGCCGCAACTTCGACATGCGCAAGAACGTGCTGAAGTTCGACGATGTGATGAACGACCAGCGCAAGGTGATCTTTGGCCAGCGCCGTGAAATCATGGCGGCAGAGGATCTGTCCGAGATCGTCAATGATATGCGTCACGAGGTGATCGACGACCTGATCGACACTTACATGCCGCCCAAGACCTACGCCGAACAGTGGGACACCGCAGGCCTGCAGGCCGCTGTGCTTGAAGGGCTGGGCATCGACGCGCCGGTGGCCGAATGGGCTGCCGAGGAAGGCGTCGACGACGAACAGATCCGCGAACGGCTTGAGGCCGCAAGCGATGCGCTGATGGCGGAAAAGACCGAAGCCTTCGGTCCGGAAAACATGCGCAACATCGAAAAGCAGGTGCTGCTGCAGACCATCGACGCCAAGTGGCGCGAACATCTGCTGACGCTGGAGCATCTGCGCTCGGTCGTGGGCTTCCGCGGCTATGCGCAGCGTGATCCGCTGAACGAGTATAAGAACGAAAGCTTCCAGCTGTTCGAAAGCATGCTCGACTCCCTGCGCGAAGACGTTGCCAAGCAGCTGAGCCGCGTGCGTCCGATGAACGAAGAAGAGCAGCGCCAGATGATGATGGAAATGGCAGCCCGCCAGGCCGCCATGCAGCAAATGGCCTCCGCTGGCGGCGCACCTGCGCCTGCTGCAGAAGGCGAAGCTGTTGCTGAACTCGCGGAAGAGCCCGCGCCCGGATTTGTCGAGGATGATCCCGAAACCTGGGGCAACCCGTCGCGCAATGACAAATGCCCCTGTGGATCGGGCAAGAAGTTCAAACATTGCCACGGGCGTCTGGCCTGAGATACGCCTGCATCCCCGGTTGAACGCCAGCCGTTTTAACCGGGGATCGGCCCCTGATTTGGCCTGACCGCACGCGGGGGCCATTCAGACAGAGATATTAAAATTCTCTTTATTCTGCCCGAATCTCTCCCGCAGGCGGCCACAAACTGGCCGCCTTTCCCATGCTATACTTCCTTAACCTATCCAGGGTGTGGAGTGTGTGATGATGGACAAACGTATCTTGATCTTGAGCAGCGGAACCGTGGCCTGTGCGCTGGGGATCGGCTTTTTCATGCAGCAGTCCGCCGCTCCGCGTATCTATGAAACACCGGAGATCAGTGCCGCGTCGGTGCAGGTCCCGGCCGATCCGGATCTGTCCGAGCTGACCATCGAGAACATCACGCTGACCTCGGTTCCGCACGAAGATCCGGCGCCGCAGCAGGCAGAGACCGCGCAGGCCGAAGCGGCTGTCGCCAAGGATGACTGCGCCCTGTCGGTCGCAGCTAATGCACTGCCCGGTGCCATGGTGAAACTCGACGTATCCGCGCCCTGCCAGGCGGGAAAGCGGCTGACGGTGCATCATCAGGGCATGATGTTCACGGTGGCGCTGGATGATACGGGCCATCTGACACAAGAGGTGCCAGCTCTGGCCACTTCGGCGGTATTCATCATCGAGCCGCAGGACGGGATGGCCGAAGTCGCAGTGGTGCCGGTGCCGGACCTTTCCGAAATCGACCGCGTCGCGCTGCAATGGACCGGCAACAGCGGTTTTGAAATTCATGCCCGCGAAAACGGCGCCGACTATGGCGCGCCGGGGCATGTCTGGCATGGTTCTGACCCGGCCTCTGGCATGGGCCATATGGTGCGGCTGGGCGATGACAGCCAGCTGGCGCCGCGTCTGGCCGAGGTTTACAGCTTCCCGCGCGCCGCCGAACAAGCCGGAGAAACGGTGGAAATCAGCGTCGAGGCAGAGATCACCGCGATCAACTGTGGCCGTGATGTTGAGGCGCAGGCCCTGACCCTGCATCGGGCTGGCGGGCAGAGTAAACTGCAGACCCGCGACCTGACGCTGGCAATCCCTGATTGCGCGGCCAAGGGTGACTTTCTGGTGTTGAATAATCTGTTGGAAAACCTGAAAATCGCCTCCAACTGATCCGCATTCATTCCAGGATTTCTCATGGCTTTCTTTCGTGCGGCGATTTGCGCCGCACTTCTTCTGTCCGGAACTGTCACATCGCTGGCCGCCCAGGATGTCACGCTGTCTTCTCCCGATGGGGCCGTGGAAATCACCGGCAACCTGTTGGGATTCGACGGAGAATATTACCGTGTCGACACCAAGTTCGGCGAGTTGACCGTCGACGGATCCGGGGTCAGCTGTGACGGTCCGGGCTGTCCCAGCCTGTCCGATTACGTGGCCGAGATCACCCTGTCGGGATCCTCGACCATGGCAGAGGTCCTGCTGCCCGCCCTGATCGAAGGGTTTGCCCTGCGCAACGGCTACCAGACGCGCCGCGATCCGCTGCCCGGCGACAATTTCGAATATGTTCTGCTGCGCGGGGATCGTCCCGCCGCCCGGTTCGATTTTTTCGTCAGCAATACCGACGAAGGCTTTGCTGATCTTCTGGCGGATGAGGCGGATATCGTCATGGCGCTGCGGGAAATCCGCCCGGCCGAGCGCGAACACGCGCAGGCGGCTGGCATGGGGGATATGACGGGCCCGTCGCGTAGCCGGGTTCTGGCGCTTGATGCGATGGTGCCGCTGGTGTCGCCGGAAAACCCGGTGCAGCGTATCTCTCTGCCGCAGCTGGTTGCGATCCTTTCCGGTGAGATCACCAACTGGTCCGAGCTGGGCGGCGCCGATGCACCGATTTCCCTGCACCTGCCGGTCGAAGGCTCAGGCCTGGCCCAGGCGGTTGAGGACAAGCTGCTGGCCCCGGCCAAGGCGACATTAATGCCTGATCTGCGTCGCCATGACCGGCACAGCACGATGGTGCGCATGGTTGCCACGGACCCCTTCGCACTCGCTATCGGCAGTTTTGCCAATACGGGCACCGCGCGAGCGCTGACCCTGACCGGGCCATGTGGGTTCTCCCTGCGCGCGACGCGCCGGTCGATCAAGACTGAGGATTACCCTCTGACCTCTCCCATGTTCCTCTATCTGCCGGAACGGCGGCTGCCCAAGGTGGCGCGGGATTTCCTTAGCTACGTGCGTGGTCCCGGCGCGCAGATCGTGATCCGCAGGGCGGGATTCGTCGATCAGGCGCCGGAACGCGTGTCGATTGCCGCCCAGGGGGACCGGCTGGCCAACGCGATAGAGGCGGCAGGGCCGGAGGTGGATCTGGAAGAACTGCAGCGGCTGACATCTACTCTGCGCGGGCTCCAGAGGCTGACAACATCCTTCCGGTTTGAACCGGGTTCAACCCGCCCCGATGCACAATCCCGCAGCAATATCGAGCAATTGGGCCGGGCGCTGGAGGCCGGGATCTACGATTCGCACAGGTTGCTCTTCGTCGGCTTCTCCGACGGAGTGGGACCGGCTGAGACAAACCGCAAGATCGCCATTAAGCGGGCCAATGCGGTACGCGATGCGGTGGCGGCAGCGGCAGAGACCGCCAATCTCGACCGGGTAGAGATCGACGTGGCTGCCTTTGGTGAGGCCCTGCCCATGGCCTGCGACGACAGCGCCTGGGGCCGCGAGGTGAACCGCCGGGTTGAAGTCTGGGTACGCTGACCCCTGCGGCGGTTGCCAGCACTACAGATATCCGTGGCTGCGAAAGCTCAGTTCTGACGATTTCCCGATGATCAGGTGATCGTGTAGGGTGATGCCAAGCGCGGTCAGGGCGTTCTCAATGGTTGCGGTCATGCTGATATCGCTTTCCGAGGGGGTCGGATCGCCGGAGGGGTGATTGTGCACCAGAATCACAGCGCTGGCGTTCAGCTCCAGCGCCCGCTTGGCGACCTCGCGCGGGTAGACCGGCACATGATCAACGGTGCCGCGGGCCTGTTCCTCATCCGCGATCAGCACGTTCTTGCGGTCCAGGAACAGCACCCGGAACTGCTCGACTTCAGAGTGGGACATGGTGGTGTGGCAGTAGTCCAGCAGCGCATCCCAACTGGATAGCACCTGCCGCTGCATGATGCGGGAACGCGCCATTCGGTGGGCGGCGGCCTCCAGCACCTTAAGGTCGGTGATCACCGCTTCGCCAATGCCCTTTACCTGCAACAGGCGCTCTGCCGGGGCGGTGATGACCCGGTTGAAATCGCCGAAGGTGTCCATCAGCCTGCGGGCCAGCGGTTTGACGTCCTGACGCGGGATCGACCGGAACAGTATCAGTTCCAGCAGCTCATAATCCGGCATGGCTGCCGCGCCGCCCTCCATGAACCGCAGGCGCAGCCGGGCGCGGTGATCCTTGATATAGGACGGTAGGCGTCCGGCAGGCACCAGCGCGGCGCGCGCTTCGTCACTGCAATCAAACAGTGGCAGGGTCTTGTCCCGGAATGCGCCAGCTTTCACCACGATCACCATCGTTGAAGGTATCAGGCCTGTCCTCGGTATTAAGGGCCAGCGGGGTGGGCTGCACAAAGTAAAAACGCCCCACGAGGGGGCGTTTTTGCGATGGTATTCGACCCAAAAGCCGGGGAGGGTTCAGGGATTACCCCTTCATGCCGTCCCAGAAGCTTTTGACCGAGGAGAAGAAGCTGCGGGATTCCGGGTTCGTGTTCTCTTCCGAGAGGTCTTCGAACTCGCGCAGCAGTTCCTTTTGTCGGGAGGTCAGGTTGACCGGCGTTTCCACGGCCAGCTCGATGAACATGTCACCGGGGCTACCGCCACGCAGCGCAGGCATACCCTTGCCGCGCAGACGCATCTGACGGCCGGACTGGCTGCCTTCGGGGATCTGGACGCGGCCACGGCCGCCGTCGATGGTCGGCACCTCGATGGCACCGCCCAGGGCAGCTGTGGCCATCGACACGGGCACCCGGCAATAAAGATTGTTGCCGTCGCGTTCGAACAGATCGTGCGGCGAAACCTCGACAAAGATGTAGAGATCGCCCGGAGGTCCACCGCGCAGGCCCGCCTCGCCTTCACCAGCCAGACGGATTCGCGTGCCGGTTTCCACACCCGCCGGAATATTCACCGACAGCGAGCGGTCCTTTTCCACGCGGCCATGGCCGTGGCAGGTTTTGCACGGGTTCTTGATGATCTGGCCCAGGCCCGAACAGGTCGGACAGCTGCGCTCCACCGTGAAAAAGCCCTGTTGCGCACGCACCTTGCCCATGCCCGAACAGGTCGGGCAGGTGGTGGGTTCGACCCCACCTTCGGCACCGGTGCCCTCGCAGGAGGTACAGGCGACCGAGGTCGGAACCTTGATCGTCTTGTGCAGCCCGGAGAAGGCCTCTTCCAGGGTGACGCGCAGGTTATAGCGCAGATCCGCGCCGCGCGATGCGCGCTGACGCCCGCCTGCCTGGCCACGGCCCCCCATAAAGTCGCCGAACAGGTCGTCGAACACATCCGAGAAGGCCGAGGAGAAATCGCCGCCGCCCGGATGGCCGCCGCGGGGACCGCCGCCACCGCCCATGCCGTTTTCAAAGGCGGCATGACCATAGCGGTCATAGGCTGCCTTCTTCTCGGCGTCCTTCAGAACCTCATAGGCCTCGTTGGCCTCTTTGAACTGCGCTTCGGCATCCGGGTTATCGGCATTGCGATCCGGGTGCAGTTCCTTGGCTTTCTTGCGATAGCCTTTTTTGATTTCCTCGGCGGTGGCGCCTTTGGCCACCCCGAGAATGTCGTAATAGTCGCGTTTTGACATCGGTTTACCCCTTCTGCCTCAACGTAAAACGGGCCAGTCCGGGGTCCGGACCGGCCCGAGGGTCAAGCCAATGATTCAGACCTTAGCGTTTGTCGCCGTCCAGGTCTTCGAATTCGGCATCCACGATGTCGTCGTCGCCCGGGCCGCTGGCTTCGTCAGCAGCTGTGGGTTCTTCTTCACCTTCTTCAGCCTGCGCCTTGTAGATCGCTTCGCCCAGTTTCATCGCCGCTTCGGTGACGTTCTGGATGCCAGCCTTGATCTTCTCGGCATTGGCTTTGTCGCTTTCCAGGTCGTCCTTCAGCGCGGCAACCGCCAGTTCGATCACTTCGACGGTGGACGGGTCCACCTTGTCGCTGTGCTCTTCAAGCGACTTCTCGGTCGAATGGATCAGGCTTTCGGCCTGGTTCTTCGCTTCGATCAGCTCGCGGCGTTCCTTGTCCGCCTCGGCGTTGTCCTCGGCGTCCTTGACCATCTTTTCGATGTCGTCATCGGACAGACCGCCCGAAGCCTGAATGGTGATCGTCTGCTCTTTGCCGGTCGCCTTGTCCTTGGCGCCGACCGAAACGATACCGTTGGCGTCGATGTCAAAGGTCACTTCGATCTGCGGCATGCCGCGCGGTGCCGGCGGGATGTCCTCGAGGTTGAACTGACCGAGCATCTTGTTGTCGGCAGCCATCTCGCGCTCACCCTGGAACACACGAATGGTCACGGCGTTCTGATTGTCTTCCGCGGTCGAGAACACCTGCGACTTCTTGGTCGGGATAGTGGTGTTGCGGTCGATCAGGCGGGTGAAGACACCACCCAGGGTTTCGATACCCAAGCTCAGCGGGGTCACGTCGAGCAGAACAACGTCTTTCACGTCACCCTGCAGAACACCGGCCTGAATGGCGGCGCCCATGGCGACCACTTCGTCCGGGTTCACACCCTTGTGCGGCTCTTTACCGAAGAACTTGGTCACCTCTTCGATGACTTTCGGCATCCGGGTCATACCACCGACCAGAACCACCTCATCAATGTCGGACGCGGACAGACCGGCGTCTTTCAGAGCTGCGGCGCAGGGCTTCATCGAAGCCTTGATCAGGTCGCCAACCAGGCTTTCCAGCTTGGCGCGGGTCAGTTTCATGACCATGTGCAGCGGCTGGCCCGAGGACGGATCCATCGAGATGAACGGCTGGTTGATTTCGGTCTGCGAGCTGGAGGACAGTTCGATCTTGGCTTTTTCAGCGGCTTCTTTCAGTCGCTGCAGGGCCATCTTGTCCTTGGTCAGGTCGACCTGGTGCTCTTTCTTGAACTGATCCGCGAGGTAGTTGACGATGCGCATGTCAAAGTCTTCACCACCGAGGAAGGTGTCGCCGTTGGTCGACTTCACTTCGAACAGGCCGTCGTCGATTTCCAGAATGGTCACGTCGAAGGTACCACCACCAAGGTCATAAACCGCGATGGTCTGGGTGTCTTCCTTGTCGAGACCATAGGCCAGCGCGGCGGCTGTCGGCTCGTTGATGATACGCAGGACTTCAAGACCGGCGATCTTGCCTGCGTCTTTGGTGGCCTGACGCTGTGCGTCGTTGAAATAGGCAGGCACGGTGATGACGGCCTGGGTCACTTCCTCACCGAGGTAGGACTCCGCGGTCTCTTTCATCTTGCCGAGAATGAAGGCCGAGATCTGGCTCGGCGAATACTTCTCACCCTTGGCTTCGACCCATGCGTCGCCATTGCCGCCGCTGATCACGTTGAACGGCAGGTTTTTCTTGTCTTTTGCCAGATCCGCATCGTCAAACCGGCGGCCGATCAGGCGCTTGACGCCGAAGATGGTGTTGTCCGGGTTGGTGACGGCCTGACGTTTGGCGGGCTGGCCAACCAGACGCTCTTCGTCGGTGAATGCGACGATGGACGGAGTGGTGCGGGTCCCTTCGGCGTTTTCAATCACGCGCGGCTGCGAACCATCCATGATGGCAACGCAGGAGTTGGTGGTCCCGAGGTCGATCCCGATAACTTTGCTCATTTTCGATCCCTTTTCTTTTCAAGGCGATTTCCCGAGACCTGGACCCGTTTTGGCATCCAGACCCCGATTTCGGTGCCAGGAGGTCTGCATCTCCCGGCGTCACGGCGTATATAGGGAGCGGAATTTGCCCCTGCAAGCGCCTGAACGCGTCGAGAAAGACGATTCAATGCGCTTTTTTGCATGGGCCGTGGTTAAGAATGGAATAATGGCGATGAGCAAGCTGCGCCTGCGCGGGTTCGAGATTTACAAAAGCCATCTGACCCCCGATGCGCAGCGGAACCTGATCGCGGCGTTGCGCCCGGTTCTGAAGGCGGCGCCGCTGTTTTCGCCTGTGGTGCCTGGAGGCGGGCAGATGTCGGTGCGCATGACCTCGGCTGGGGCGTTCGGCTGGTATTCCGACGCCGAGGGCTACCGCTACGCTCCAAAGCATCCGCGCGGCAGCGACTGGCCCGCGATCCCGGAACCGATTCTCGACATCTGGCGGGAACTGACGGGGTTGGAGCGTCTGCCCGATTGCTGTCTCATCAACTACTACGGCGAAGACGCGCGCATGGGTCTGCATCAGGACAAGGACGAGGCGGATTTCTCCTATCCGGTTGTGTCCATTTCCCTTGGTGATGACGGGCTGCTGCGCCTTGGCAATCCGACACGCGGCGGCAAGACGGATTCGCTCTGGCTCAATTCCGGCGACGTGGTGGTCATGGGCGGAGAGGCGCGGCTGGCCTATCATGGGGTGGACCGGATCCGGTTCAAGTCTTCGCGGCTCTTGCCCAAAGGTGGGCGGCTCAATCTGACGCTGCGCGTTGTGACTTAAAGCGTTGGACCAGGTCGGGGGCTGCGTCTTTCAGCCAATGTACGTCGGCGCAGGCTGTCACCGCGGCCTCTGCGGCGCTGTTGAAACGGCGATCACCAAAATAGCCGATAGAAAACCAGCCGCGTCCGTCTTCGGGTTCGCGCCGGAACAGGTCAAACCCGAACGAGCCATCATCCCGCCGGAAGATATCGACGCAGATGCTGTTGGTGCCGTCAGGCAGGTTGACCGAAGCAAGAACGTGGTATGGGTGCGCCACTATCGGCGCGCGCTCCAGCTGAGCGAGACGTGGCGGCGGGTGTAGAATTCACCCATCAGGCCGATCATCACCAGCACCAGACCCACCCAGGCGGCGTATTGCCATGTGCTGTGGTGGGGATTGTAGTTGATGAAGACATAGCCGCGCGACTGGTCGATGCAGTGGAACAGTGGGTTCCAGTCGAACATGGCCAGCATGAAGGTCGGCAGGGTATTGGCGAGGAACATCTTGCCCGAGGCGATCATGTTGGCGCGCTGGTAGATCATCGAGAAGATACCAACGAGGCTGGGTGCCCAAGGCTTCATCACCAGAAAAACAAGCCCGACCGCCGCGCCAGTGAACCAGGCCAGCAAAACCATACCAAAGGCGCCGATGGGTTGTTCGATATGCACCGGGGTAAAGGCGACGTGATAGACGAACAGGATGATCAGCAGCGACAGCACCTGGATATAAAGTGAGCCAAGCGCCGCTGACAGGATCGCCACCATGGTGTTCATCGGCGCGTGCTGCATCATCGGGCTGCTGGGCCCCTCTGCGCCGGCGACGGCGCTGACGGTTTTGGTATGGGTGAGGAACAGGAAGATCCCCGACAGCACATAAAGCAGAAAGTCGCCGCGAATGGCCGAGCCGCGCATGCCCAGAACCGCGAACATGATGTAAAAGGCCGCGACGAACAGAACAGCCTGCAACAGGTTGAGCCCCAGTGCGATCAGTGCGTTGTTGTGTTTCGACCGTACGCTCCGCACGACCGAATGAAAGACCACCTCGCCCATGGCGATGAGTCCGGAAACCGACGTTTTTTGCGTGCGAACCTGAAACATGTGGCCTGTAATCTGCGTTTGTTGCGGATTGGGGGACGGGCTGCTTGCCGTTCCAAAACAGAGCCACCATAAGGGGGCGCAGGAAAATTTTCAATTAACCCCTGGTCTGGGAGACGCCGAATTGACCTATGAAGAGCTCGTACCCGTGATCCGCCGGCTGGCGATCGAAGCCGGCAACAAGATCATGGAGATCTACAATTCGGATGATTTCGATGTGAAGGTGAAATCGGACGACAGCCCCGTCACCGCCGCTGACGAGGCCGCGGATGCTCTGATTTCGGCAGGCCTGCGTGCGGCGTTCCCGGATATGATGCTGGTCACCGAAGAGCAGAGCGCCTCGCACAAGGAACGCGGTGACACCTTCCTGATCGTCGACCCGCTGGATGGCACCAAGGAATTCATTCACCGCCGCGGCGATTTCACCGTGAACATCGCGCTGGTGGAAAAAGGCGTGCCGACCCGCGGCGTCGTCTATGCCCCGGCCAAGGAGCGCATGTTCTTCACTCTCGCTGATGGCTCTTCGGTAGAGGAAACCGGTGCCTTTGACCCTGAGACTGTTGGAGCCACATCTCCGATCCGCGTTGCCTCCAGCGACAATGCGGCGCTGATGGTGGTGGCCTCGAAATCGCACCGGGATCAGGCGACCGACGACTACATCAACAAGTACAGCGTCAAGGACATGAAGAGCGCGGGCTCTTCGCTTAAGTTCTGCCTCGTGGCCACCGGCGAAGCGGATCTTTACCCCCGCGTGGGCCGCACCATGGAGTGGGATACAGCGGCCGGCCACGCGGTCCTGTCGGGTGCAGGTGGCAAAGTGGTGCGTTTCGACGATCATTCCCCCCTTGTTTACGGCAAAGAGGGCTATGCGAACCCGTTTTTCATCGCTTACGCTCCGGGCGTTGAATTGAAAGAGGCCTGATGTCTGTCCTGATCGTCATCCCCGCGCGCTACGCGTCGACACGCTATCCGGGCAAGCCGCTTGTGGAATTGACCGGAGCCACCGGTGAAAAGCAGACCCTGATCGAACGATCCTGGCGGGCGGCCTGTGCTGTCGATGGGGTCGACCGGGTCGTTGTCGCGACGGATGACGACAGGATTCGCAGCGCGGCAGAAGGTTTTGGCGCCGAGGTCGTGATGACCTCGGAAAGCTGCGCCAACGGCACCGAGCGCTGCGCCGAGGCCCATGCGGCGCTGGGCGGCGACTACGAGGTCGTCGTGAACCTTCAGGGGGATGCGCCGCTGACGCCGCATTGGTTCATCGAGGATTTGGTCAAAGCTCTGCGCGCAGCCCCGGGCATGGGGTTGGCGACGCCGGTGCTGCGCTGTGATGGCGCAACGCTCAACAGTCTTCTGGCAGATCGGCGCGCGGGCCGCGTCGGTGGCACCACTGCGGTCTTCGCTGCGGACCACAGTGCGCTCTATTTCTCCAAAGAAGTGCTGCCTTTTTGTGCAAATGCCTATAAGGATGGCGAAAATACGCCAGTTTTCCACCATGTGGGCGTCTACGCCTACCGTCCTGACGCACTTGCCGCCTATCCTGATTGGCAGACAGGGCCGCTGGAAACCTTGGAAGGGCTGGAGCAGCTTCGTTTTCTTGAAAACGGTCGCAAGGTTCTGTGTGTCGAAGTCACCGCGCGGGGGCGCGAATTCTGGGAGCTGAACAATCCGGAAGATGTGCCCAGGATAGAGGAGATGATGTCCCGTATGGGGGCGGCCTAACCAACGGGACGCCAACGGCAGGTCTCTGAATAGGGGCAAAACATGGCCCAATGTCATCAAAAACCCTTTTTTTGGTGTTTTTGTATAGGGTGAAACGGACAGGGATTGCGCAACAGGTGAAGTGCGCGACCCTGTGGGGCCGGAACCAGTGAGGGCAGTATGCCCCGAAAATAATTGAGAGAACACCATGCGTAAAAAAGTGACGAAGGCGATTTTCCCTGTGGCGGGTCTGGGTACACGGTTTTTGCCTGCGACCAAATCGGTGCCCAAGGAAATCATGACGCTGGTGGATCGCCCCCTGGTGCAATATGCCATCGACGAGGCTCGCGAGGCGGGGATCAAGGAATTCATCTTCGTAACCTCGCGCGGTAAGGGGGCATTGGAAGACTATTTTGACCAAGCCCCGATATTGGAGCAGGAGCTGCGCAAGAAGGGTAAGGATGCGCTGCTCGAAACTCTGAAGCACACCAATATGGAAAGCGGCGCCATCGCCTATATCCGCCAACATCAGGCCCTGGGTCTGGGCCATGCGGTCTGGTGTGCGCGGCGGCTGATTGCCAACGAACCCTTCGCGGTGATCCTGCCCGACGATGTGATCGCGGCGGAAACCCCCTGTCTCAAGCAGATGGTCGAGGCCTATTCCGAAACCGGCGGTAACATGGTTGCGGCGATGGAAGTCGCACCGGAAAAGGCTGGTGCCTATGGTGTTCTGGATGTGAAGAACGACATGGGATCGGTGGTCGAGGCCCGTGGCATGGTCGAAAAACCGGCTATGGGCGAGGCGCCCTCCAATCTGGCGGTGATTGGCCGTTACATTCTTGAGCCCTCGGTGCTGCGCAATCTCAACAAGATGAAGCAGGGGGCGGGCGGCGAGATTCAGCTGACCGACGCCATTGCCCAGGACATCGAAAAAGATGTGCCTGTTTACGGCTATCGCTTCCGCGGCCAGCGCTTTGATTGCGGTTCCAAGGCAGGTTTCCTGCAGGCCACTGTCGCCTTTGCCCTGGGGCGTGAGGAATTGCGGGACGAGCTGTTGCAGTATATCACCGAAATCGCTCAGGTCGGACAGGCTGCCGAGTAGGAAACACTGGCCAGCCTCTGGTTTTGAGACCGGGTAATACAGGATCGAATTAGGGGTATACGGACAGTGGCAAATGTTCTGGTGACCGGCGGTGCCGGCTATATTGGCTCGCATGCATGCAAGGCGCTGAAGGCGGCGGGGTTTACACCCGTCACTTATGACAATCTGGTCACCGGTTGGCAGGACGCAGTCAAATTCGGCCCGTTTGAAAAGGGCGACCTTGCGGATCGTGCCCGTCTCGACGAGGTCTTCGCCACCTATCAGCCGGTCGCGGTGATGCATTTCGCGGCCCTTAGTCAAGTCGGGGAGGCGATGAGCCAGCCAGGCCGCTACTGGGCCAATAACACAGGTGGATCTTTGAACCTGATCGAAGCCGCGGTTGCTGCCGGGTGCCTTGATTTCGTGTTTTCCTCAACCTGTGCCACCTATGGCGAACATGACAACGTGGTGCTGGACGAGAACACGCCGCAGCTGCCGCTCAACGCCTATGGCGCCAGCAAACGTGCGGTCGAGGATATCCTGAAGGATTTCGGTGCCGCCTATGGGCTGCGTTCGGTGATTTTCCGCTATTTCAACGTGGCTGGCGCCGATCCCGAGGCTGAAGTCGGCGAATTCCACCGTCCCGAAACCCATCTGGTGCCGCTGGTGCTGGATGCGATCGACGGCAAACGCGATGCGCTGACCATCTTCGGCACCGATTACGACACCCCCGATGGAACCTGCATCCGCGACTATGTGCATGTCTGCGACCTGGTTGATGCCCATGTTCTGGGTCTCCAGTGGCTGAAGGATGGCAAGGGCAGCCAGATCTTCAACCTCGGTACCGGCAGCGGGTTTTCGGTGCGCGAGGTCATGGACAAGGCCGAAGAGGTCACCGGCAGCAAGGTACCTTGCACCGTGGGGCCGCGTCGGGCGGGCGATTGCACCAAACTGGTGTCGGGATCGACCCGGGCGATCACAGATCTGGGCTGGAACCCACAGCGTTCCAGTCTTGAGATGATGATCGCTGATGCCTGGAAATGGCATCAGACGGGCAATTACGAGGCCTGAGCATGGAGCCGCCCCGCTCCGCCGCCGAGATGCCGGATATCGGCTGGCGTGCGGCCTACCGAATGCGGTGGAAACGGCGGCGGCTTCTGTGGCGCTCCTGGCGCTCACGTCACCAGCTGAGCCTGTTGCGCGATCAGACCGCGGCAATCGGGGCAGAGGACATTCTGGCCTTTGTTGTGCTGCGCAACGAGGCGACGCGGCTGCCGTATTTCCTGGACTATTACCGGCGCCTCGGCGTCGGGCACTTCCTGATCATCGAAAACGGCAGTGATGATGGCAGCGCAGAGATGCTGCGGCAGCAATCCGATGTCTCGCTCTGGCAGACGTCCGCGGGCTACAAGGCCTCCCGCTTCGGGCTGGACTGGCTGACCTTCCTGCTGATGACCTATGGCAGGGATCACTGGTGCCTGACGGTGGATGCGGATGAACTGCTGACCTATGGCGGCATTGCCAACCATGATATGCGTGCGCTGACCGAACTGCTGGACCGCAGCGGGCAGGTCGGGTTTGGCGCCATGATGCTGGATCTTTATCCGCGCGGGCCGCTGAATCAGGTCAGCTACAGGCCGGGTCAGAACCCGCTGGAGGTTTTGCAGTGGTTCGATGCGGTGCCTTACCGTGCGGTCCGGCAGCACCCGATGGGAAACCTGTGGCTGCAGGGCGGCGCGCGGGAGCGGGTGTTCTTTGCCGGGGAGCCACATCGCTCTCCGACGTTGAACAAGATCCCGCTGATCCGCTGGAACCGCCGCTACGCCTATGTGAATTCGACTCATGCGGCGCTGCCGCCGGCGCTGAACGCCCTATAAGACGGGCCGGGCGGGCCGCAGCCGTCGGGCGTGCTGCTGCACACAAAATTCCTGCCCGAAATTGTCGCAAAATCGGCAACAGAAAAGCAGCGAAAACAGCACTTCCATACGTCCGAGGATTTCGATCCTTATTACGATCACCTGACCTCGGCCCCGGACCTGTGGTTTGAGAAAGCTTTGAAATACACAGGGCCAGAGCAACTGGCCGATCTGGGGTTGATGCGGGCGCCCGAGTGGTAGGGTGTGAATTGCCCGGGTTCGGTGGTGCGTGTAGCCCCCGTAACTGTTTCTAAATTCGTTGTTAATAGAATTGGCGCGTGACATATTGCACGCAGGCAGTCGCGCGCCGGGGCCTACCCGCGCGGAGCGTACAGGGTCGGAAACAGACGGATATGGAGTAGCCGTGGGTCTTTGGGATTCTTACCGTATGCGTGTACGGCGCAGGTACAGGCTGGCCCGAGCCTTGCGTAAATCCCGTGAACTGAAGACCATTCAGGACAAAACCGGCCAGATCCGGCCGGATGATATCCTGCTGGTTTCCACGATGCGGAACGAGAAAATCCGCCTGCCCTACTTTCTCGACTATTACCGCGATCTGGGAGTCGATCACTTTCTCCTTGTCGATAACGGATCGCAGGACGGCACCCGCGACTATCTGCAAGGCATGCCGGATGTGTCCCTCTGGCATAGTGATGCGAGCTATCGGCGGGCAAACTACGGCGTGGACTGGATGAATGCGCTGAAACGCCGCTATGCCCATGGGCATTGGGTGTTGGTGGTCGATCCGGATGAGCTGTTCATCTATCCCTTCTGCGACACACGCCCGATCCGGGCGCTGACCGATTGGCTGGACAATTCCGCGATCCGCAGTTTTGCCGCCATGCTGATCGATGTTTATCCCAAGGGGCAGGTCACCGATGCGGCTTATCAGCCCGGTCAGGATCCCTTGGAAATCGCCAACTGGTTCGACAGCGGAAATTACACGATCAGCCCGAACCCAACCTATGGCAACCTGTGGATCCAGGGCGGCCCCCGTGCGCGCATGTTCTTTGCCGACCGGCCAAAGAAGGCGCCGGCGCTGAACAAGATTCCGTTGGTCAAATGGGACCGGAAATACGCCTATGTCAGTTCGACCCATGCTCTGCTGCCGCGCGGCCTGAACCGAGTTTATGAGACCAATGGCGGTGAAAAGACCAGCGGCGCGCTGCTCCATACCAAGTTTCTGGACACCTTTGGTGACAAGGCCCGCGAAGAGATGACGCGCAGCCAGCACTATGCGCAATCGGCCGAGTACAAGGCCTATGCCGCGTCCCTGGCCGAGCAACCGGACCTGTGGTGCAAATGGAGCGAGAAATACATCAACTGGCGCCAGCTTGAGATTCTGGGTCTCATGTCCAAGGGCAACTGGGCATGAGCAGCGCAGGCCAGACCAGCAAGGAAGAGGCTACCAAGGGAACGGTCGGCATCGTCATGTTGGTGCATACGGCGCTGGAGCGGGCCGAGCAGGTGGCGCGCCACTGGGCGGCGGCGGGCTGCCCGGTGGTGATCCATGTGGACCGTAAGGTGCCGCAGACCACGTTCAAAACCTTCCGCGATGGGCTGTCGGATGAGCAGCTGATCCGGTTTTCGCCGCGCCACACCTGCGAATGGGGCACCTGGGGCATCGTCGCCGCCTCGCAATCGGCAGCGGAGATGATGTTGCGGTCCTGTCCCGGCGTGCGCCACGTCTACCTGTCGTCGGGATCCTGCCTGCCGCTCAGACCGGTGCAGGAACTTGTCGATTATCTGGCCGCCCGCCCGCAAACCGATTTCATCGAAAGCGCGACCACCGCCGATGTCCCCTGGATCGTGGGCGGTCTGGATGTGGAACGTTTTACCCTGCGCTTTCCCTTTTCCTGGAAAAAGCAGCGCGCGCTATTCGATGGTTATGTCAATCTGCAGCGCAGGCTGCGGATCAAGCGGCGCATCCCGCCCGGTCTGGTGCCCCATATGGGCAGCCAATGGTGGTGCCTGACCCGCCGCACCCTGTCGGCGATTCTTGAGGACCCGGACCGGCCAATCCATGATCGCTACTTCAAGAAGGTCTGGATCCCCGACGAAAGCTATTTCCAGACCCTCGCGCGGCAGCATTCGGCGCAGATCGAAAGCCGGTCGCTGACCCTGTCGAAGTTCGATTTCGAGGGCAAACCGCATATCTTTTATGACGATCACCTGCAGCTGTTGCGCCGGTCCGACTGTTTCGTCGCCCGCAAGATCTGGCCACGGGCGCAGCGGCTTTATGATGCCTTCCTGACCGATCCGGCAGGGGCGATGAAACGGACGGAACCCAACCCAGGCAAGATCGACCGGGTCTTCTCCAAGGCGGTGGAGCGGCGCACCCGCGGGCGGCCGGGTCTTTACATGCAAAGCCGCTTCCCAAGCAAATGGTCGGTGAGCAATGTGACCGCCAATCCCTATTCGGTGTTCCAGGGCTTTGCTGAACTCTTCGTCGATTTTGAAAGCTGGCTGAACCGGACCACGGGCAGCCGGGTGCATGGCCATCTGTTTGCGCCGGATAGGGCCGAATTCGCCGATGGCGACAGCATGATCAATGGCGCACTCAGCGATACGGCGAAATTGCGCGACTATAATCCCGAAAGCTTCCTCACCAATCTGATCTGGAATACTCGGGGGCAACGGCAAAGCTTCCAGTTTGGCCCGCAGGACAACCAGAAAATCGGCGCCTTTATCGCAGGCGATCCCAATGCGCATGTGTCGGTGATCAGCGGCGCTTGGGCGGTGCCCTTGTTCCGCTCGACGCAGAGTTTTTCCGAATTGCGGCGCATCGCGGCGCGCCTGCAGCGGATCGAGGCTGCGCATCTGCATCTGCTGCGTGATCAGCATACCAAGGCCCGCGTCCGCATCTGGACCATGGCGGAATTTGTCGAGGCACCGATGGAGCCCCTGCAGGCCATTCTGGAAGATCTTGGGGCGCAGGCCCCGCGCCATCTGAACGAGGCGCCGACGATGGCGGATCTGGAGGGCTTTGGACAGTTTCTGCAGAACCTCAAGAACCAGGGCATGCACCCCTATCTGATGGGGGATTTCCCGGTGGAACAAGGACCGGTGAGCATGCCAAAGTCCCCCCGAAAACCGTATTTGGTGCGATAGGTTCTGATGACCAAACCCTTTGATTACTTCGTTGTTTTTGCTGAAATGCGCACGGGCTCCAATTTTCTGGAGTCCAACCTCAACGCGCTAGAAGGGGTGATCTGCCACGGAGAGGCCTTCAATCCCCATTTCATCGGCTACCCGAACCGCACCGAAATCTTGGGCCTGACGCAGGAGATGCGCGAAGCGGACCCTGGCAAGCTGATCGATCGGATCCGGTCGCAGCCCGATGCCTTTGGCGGCTTTCGGTATTTCCACGATCACGATCCGCGGGTTCTGGACATTGCGCTGGAGGATCCTCGCTGCGCCAAGATCATCCTGACCCGCAACCCGCTGGACAGCTACGTCTCGCGCAAGATCGCTGCGGCCACCGGCCAGTGGAAGCTGACCAATATCAAGCGCCGCAAAGAAGCGCAGGCGGAGTTCGATGCGGTGGAGTTTTCCCGCCATGTCGAGGATCTTCAGGCGTTTCAGATCACGTTGATGAACCGGCTTCAGTCCTCAGGCCAGACCGCATTCTACGTGGATTATGAAGACCTGCAGAATCTGGATGTGATGAACGGTCTGGCACAATGGCTGGGCGTCAACTCCCGGTTGGAGGCACTGGATGACAAGCTGAAGCGGCAGAACCCGGCGCCGACCCTGTCCAAGGTGGCCAACCCGGATGAGATGACGGCAGCACTGGCGGCAATGGATTGGTTCAACCTGTCGCGCACGCCGAATTTCGAGCCGCGCCGTGGTCCGGCGGTGCGCGGCTATCTGGCCGCCGCCAAGACGCCGCTCCTTTACATGCCGATGCGGGGCGGGCCCGAGGAAGCCGTGGCGGAATGGCTGGCAGCGCTGGATGGTGTGACGTCGGAGGATCTGATCTCCGGGATGAACCAGAAAGAACTCCGCCAGTGGAAAACTCAGAACAAGGGCTTTCGCAGTTTCACCGTTCTGCGTCACCCGGCCGAGCGAATTCACCAGGTGTTTTGCCAGCGCATTCTGCAAAAGGGGCCGGGCAGTTATGGCGCCATTCGCGAAACCCTGCGCCGTCAATTCAAGGTGCCGCTGCCCAAGGATGGCCCGGATGAGAATTATTCCCGCGCCGATCACCGCGCTGCCTTTGAAGGGTTCCTGAGCTTTGTCAAAGCCAACCTTGCCGGACAGACCTCGATCCGGGTCGATGCCGAATGGTCCAGCCAGTCACAGGCCTTGTCGGGCTTTGCCGAACTTGGCCCGCCAGACCTGATCCTGCGCGAAGAGGAGCTGGCGACTGAACTTCCCGCGCTGGCACAAAGGTTTGCAGCCTCCGCGCCTGCCTATGCGACGTCACAGCCGAGATCGCAGCCCTATACGCTGGGCGATATTCATGATGCAGCGCTGGAGGAGATGATCACAGCGCTCTATCAGCGGGATTATGTGATGCTGGGGTTCGATGCCTGGAGGCCGCAGCGCTGAAGAGTGTCTGCCCTGAACAAGGGCAGTTTCCCCATAGACTGTTCAATGCCGCTCTCAGGCAGCCTGAACCGGCTGGTTTTCGGTGAGAATGGTGAACAGCGTCGCCGGATCGTTATTGGCGCGCAGTTTGGTGCAGAAATTCTGCTCCCGCAGGGTGCGGGAGACCAGAGCCAGCGCTTTTAGGTGTTCAACGCCTGCGTCCTCGGGCGCGAAAAGCGCAAAGGCGATATCGACGGGTTGCCGGTCGACAGCCGCGAAATCCAGGGGTTTTTCCAGAGTCACGAAGACGCCGCAGACCTCGGAGAGGCCATCAAGGCGGGCGTGGGGCAGGGCAACACCGTGTCCTACCCCTGTCGGGCCCAGGCTTTCCCGATCAAGCAGCGCTTCAACCGTGGGTTGCGGATTGAGACCGTAGGCGAGATGCCCGACCTCGGCGATCTCCTGAAACAGCCGCTTCTTGCTTGAGGCTGCACCAATCACGCGGACGGCGTCCGGTTTGAGGATCTTGAAAATCTGCATCTCGGTCATTTGCTCCGCTCGACCACCTTATCCGGTGGGCCGCTGGGCTACTGCTTAAGGATCGATCCAACCGATGTTGCCATCATCCCTGCGGTAAACCACATTCAATCCGTCTTTGCCTTCGTTGCGGAAAACCAGAACGGGCGCCCCGGCCAGTTCCATCTGCATCACTGCTTCGCCAACGGACAGGGACGGGATCTTGGTTTCCATCTCGGCCACGATGATCGGCTGCAGCGAGTCGGGTTCGGTCCCGGTCTCCGCTTCATCAGAGGCGAGGATATAAGAGCTGGCGCCCAAATGTTCAACCGGTTCGCTGCGGTCGCGGTGATGGTCCTTCAGGCGGCGTTTGTAGCGGCGCAGCTGTTTTTCCATCTTGTTGCAGCAGCCTTCGAAAGACGCATAGATTTCAGTGGCATGAGCCTTGGCCTGAGCGGTCAGACCGGTGGACAGGTGAACGGTGGCCTCGCAGACGTATTCATGCGCCGAACGGGAAAAGACCACGGTGGCGTCCGTCGGGCGCTCTGCGTATTTCGCGACAGCCGTTCCCAGTTCATCCTTAACGTGGGACTGCAACGCTTCGCCGATGTCGATCTGTTGACCGCTGATTTTGTAACGCATGTGATCTCCTTCACAATAATACCACCCGCAACACCGCCGGGGCCAAGCCCGGCAGACTATCGTCAGCTGCGGATGAGGGGATAAGGCAAATACGCCGGAAGCAACCATGCGGACCCTGTTGCCAAGGCCAGCTTGCGGACTGCATCGGACTGCACATTTGCCATACTTCAATTCCATGACAACTGACGAAAAGAGTCAATGGAGAAGCGATGCAGATGGTGAAGGAATAGGAAACCGGCAGGAACAGGCCGAGGCCCGAAAGGTACGGTTCGGTTCAGGAAATACGGAAATTGTCGCCCAGATAAACGCGGCGCACGTTTTCGTTCTCGACCACCTCTTCGGGGCTGCCGGACATCAGAACCTGACCGTCATGCAGGATATAGGCGCGATCAACGATTTCGAGGGTTTCGCGCACGTTGTGATCGGTTATCAGCACCCCGATGCCGCGTTTCTTCAGATCGGCGACCAGATGGCGGATATCGCCAACCGAAATCGGGTCGACCCCGGCAAAGGGTTCATCCAGCAGCAGGTATTTCGGATCCGCCGCCAGGCAGCGGGCGATTTCCACCCGGCGCCGTTCACCGCCCGACAGGGCCAGCGCAGGGGCGCGGCGCAGGTGTTCGATAGAGAAATCCGACAGCAGCTCTTCCAGCCGTTCGCGCCGCTTGTGGTCGTGTTTGACGGCAATATCCAGCACGGCCGAGATATTGTCCTCGACCGACAGGCCCCGGAAAATGGACATTTCCTGCGGCAGGTAACCAATGCCAAGCCGCGCGCGGCGGTACATCGGCAGGTTGGTGACGTTCTGCCCGTCGATGGTGACGGTGCCCGCCTCGGGAAAGACAAGGCCGGCGATGGCGTAGAAACTGGTGGTCTTGCCCGACCCGTTCGGCCCCAGAAGGGCGACAACCTCGCCCCGGTCCAGACGCATGGTCACGTCACGAATCACCACCTTCTTGCGATAGCTTTTGCGCAGGTGGTCGATCCTGAGGCCGGAAGAGCCTTCGGTGACTTTCAGTTCGGGTTTTGCCGCCATCAGTTGCCGCCATCCGGGTTCAGGATGGTCTTGACCCGTCCGGCCATGCTCGCGGTGCCGGTGGTCAGGTTCACCTCCAGCCGGTTCGAGGTCAGCGTGCTGGCTCCCTGATTGAGCAGGACATTGCCGGTCATCACGATGGTGCCACTATCAATGGTGTATTCTGCCTTTTCGGCCTCTGCGGCGTCCGGGCCGCTGACCAGCAGCACATCGCCGGTCGCCTCAAGCTGGTTGATGCCACGTTTGCCGGTCTCATCGGTCTTGTAGATCACCAGAACCCGGTTCGCAGACAGTCGCATCACCCCCTGGATGATCAGCACATTGCCAGTGAATTCGGCCGAGCCATCGGCCTGGTTGACCGCCAGCGCATCGGCTGTCACCTCGACAGGCTCCTTGGGGTCGGCCTTAACCTCGCCAAAGGCAATCACGTCCGTCTGGGCCATCGCAACCGGTGCAACCGATGCAAGGGTGCAAGACAGGCAAATCAGCAAGGTGGGCAATCTGAACACGGGCTATCTTTCTTTAGTATTGGGATCGTATACCAGCTTGACTCTGTTTTTGAATACCATTTGCACCGGTCCGCCTTCGGTTTTTGCCGTCACCAGCATCTGCCCCGCAGTCAGAACGCCAAGGGCGCCCGTGGCATGAACCGGTCCGGGACTTTCTGCGCGCACTCCGTCCAGGGCGGTTTCCAGTAGTTCGGTCTCAACCGTCATACCATCCGCAGATGTCAGTTTGACGTTGCCGCTGAACCGCGCGAGACCTTGATCGGGATGCACCGCGCCGCTGTCAGAGACCAACGTCATGCGGCCGCCCTCGGCCATGCGGATTTCGGCCTGCAGATTGGTGGCCGTGGCGCCGCCGCTGTCACTGTTGGGCTGAGCAACCGAGGCCATCACCATGATCTCATCGCCCTGCGCGGTGGTGCCGGAAAAGAAGGGGCGGGTAACCTGCTGCCCGCGCATGCGTTCCTCGATCTCCTTTTGCGCAAAGGGGATGACCGCCTCGGTGTCGACGCCGCGCGAAATCAGGAACAGCGTCGACAGCAGCGCCAGCGCGGCCAGTGGCAGCAGCACCTTGAGATAGGCGACTGTGCGCGAATAGCGGTCCATCCGGTGTCCCCTTTCTCTTTTTGGCGTTGCGGTTCAGCCGAGGCCCGCGCGCAGGCAATCGTGGATGTGGATCAGGCCCAGTGCCTGCGGGCCCTGTGCAGCATCCACCACAAACAGGCAGGTGATCTTGCGGGCATTCATCACCGCAAGCGCCTCTTCGGCGAGGGCGTCGGGGCCGATGGTTGTCGGCGAGGAGGTCATGACATCGGCAGCGGTCTGGCTCAGCAGCCCGTCCATGTGGCGGCGCAGGTCGCCGTCGGTGATGATGCCGGTCAGGGCGTTCTCAGCACCGGTGACACCGGCCACGCCAAATCCCTTCTGGCTGATTTCCAGCAGCGCCTCGGACATCGGGCTGGTTTCAGCGACCAGTGGCAGGGCGTCTCCGCCGTGCATCAGGTCGCGGACCTTGGACAGGCGCGCACCGAGTTTGCCGCCGGGGTGGAAATCGCGGAAGTTCTCGGGGCGGAAATCGCGGTGCTTCATAATGGCAATGGCGAGCGCATCGCCCATGGCCAGCGTCAGCGTGGTCGAAATCGACGGCACGATCCCGTATCCGCAGGCCTCGCCCAGGGCCGGGATTTCCAGCTGCACGTCGGCTTGGGTCATCAGGGTGCTTTTCGGCCTGCTGGAGAGGCCGATCAGCGGAATGTCAAAGCGGCGGGTAAAGACCAGAAGATTGGCCAGCTCCGGCGCTTCGCCCGAGTTGGAGATGGCCAGAACCACATCGCCCTTGGACAGCATGCCAAGGTCGCCGTGGCTGGCCTCGGCCGGATGCACAAAATGGGCAGGTGTGCCGGTGCTGGCCAATGTGGCTGCGATCTTGCGACCGATATGGCCGGATTTGCCGATACCGCTGACGATCACACGCCCTTCGGCCTTCAGGATCAGGCGCACCGCATCGGCGAACCGCTCGTCAAAACCGGCAGCCAGCGCATCCAGTGCGCGGGCTTCGTCGGTCACGACCTGACGCGCCGTGGCGAGGAAGTGTTCCGACCCGCTCATGAGTGCGCAAAGATATCGGTTTCGGGCCAGCCCGCCAGATCAAGGCGCGCGCGCATCGGCAGGAAGTCGAAACAGGCCTGCGCCATGTCGGTGCGGCCTTCACGGGCAAGACGTTTGTCCAGCTCTTCACGCAGGCGGTGCAGGTGCAAAACGTCCGAGGCGGCATAGTCCAGCTGCGCTTCGGTCAGGGTTTCGGCACCCCAGTCGCTCATCTGCTGTTGTTTCGAGATATCGACACCGATCAGCTCCTGACACAGGTTCCGCAATCCGTGGCGGTCGGTATAGGTGCGGATCAGGCGGCTTGCGATCTTGGTGCAGTAGACCGGCGCTGCCAGCGCGCCAAAGGCGTGGTACATGGCGGCGATGTCAAAACGCCCGAAGTGGAACAGCTTCAGCACATTGGGATCTTCCAGCATCCGGCAGAGGTTCGGTGCTTCGCTCTGGCCTTTTTCGACCTGAACGATATGGGCGTTGCCGTCACCGCCGGACATCTGGATCACGCAAAGCCGGTCGCGGTGGGGGTTGAGCCCCATGGTTTCACAATCGATTGCAACAACCGGGCCAAGGTCAAGCCCGTCCGGCAGGTCGTTTTTGTAAAGATGATTGGCCAATGGAGCGGTCCTTTGTCTGGGCAGGGCGCGCGGCCCGCCTTTCTGCCGAAATAGGGGCTAAAGCCTCTGAACTCAACTGTAGCCCAGCCCCGCCCTTGGTGTCGGGCAGCACTGGACGATATTTCTGCTAACATGGGGTTTAAGGCAGGTCAGCCAAATAGGAAACCTGCCAAAGCATTCGGCCCGGCAGTCTTTATCCAGCTCTCATGCGGCTGAAACTCATCGAGATATGAGCCTGTTGCAGCATCGCGGCAGCCTGAAGGTCGCCAGCCTCCAGCGCCGCGGTGACAGTGCTGATCTCGCCATCGAAGATGCGCATTTCATCGCACAGGTCGATGACGGAATCGATCACCGAGGTCAGCCAGATCCGCGAGGTCTGGTAATAGAGCCGCTCGGCCGTGGTGCGCAGCGGCATATTGCCGGTCAGTTTCAGCGTGGCGAGGAAGAAATCGGTGATCAGCCGGGCAAATTCGCGCGGGGCCGGGTCCTGCAACAGGGATTGTGAGCGATCCGACAGGGCGCGAAACTCGGCAAGCAGCGCGTCGCAGGGCGGCAGGGGCATGATGTGGCCCATCATGCCGGCCAGTTCCATCCTGAGCTGGTAGGTTTGCGCTAGTTCCTCAAGGTTGACATCGGTGACGAAGGTGCCTACGCCGTGTACCGATTGCACCAGCCCTTCGTCTTCGAGCCGGGCAAGAACCCGGCGCAGCGGGGTGCGACTGACGCCGAATTCCTCTGCCAGTTCGGTTTCCGACAGGCGGGTTCCGGGCGCATAATCCAGCAGACAGATGCGATCCCGGATTTCCCGGTGCATCAGTTCGAACCGGTCACGGGCACTATAGTCGGCATTGTCGAGATCCAGCGCCATGTTGGGCGAGGATGAGGTCATTGGAGGCCTCCCTTGGTTGGGTGCCTGTGTACCTGTCCCCGCCCGTCGGCGCAAATATCTGTTCAGACCAGTTTGGCAGAGAGCCCTTCGAGCAGCCCGAGGCATTGCGACAGCTGGTCGAGCGAGACGTATTCGTCGGGTTTATGCGCCTGTTCGATCGATCCCGGTCCGCAGACGGCGACATTCATACCAAGCCCTTGAAAGATTCCGGCCTCGGTGCCGAATGCCACCAGATCGGCGCCATTTGCCCCGGTCAGCTCCTGCAGGATCTCGCGGGCCTCGTTGTCGGTCACTGGCTCCAAGCCGTCGACCTCTCCGATGACCTCGGTGACGATGCCTGCCTCGGGGAACACCGCCTGCATCTGCGGGATCAGGGAGTGAGTACATAGCCGGTGCAGGTCTTCTTTGACGAAGTCGGCATCGGATTTCTGCACCGGGCGCATTTCCCAGTCGACCCGCGCCTTGCCGGGGATCACGTTATGCGCGTGGCCGCTGACCAGCGCGCCGGTGTTGATGGTGGTCCAGGGCGGTTCGAACCGGCTGCCTTCGGGCGCGCGGGCGCGCAGGGCGTCCTTCAGCTCCAGCAGGCGGGCGACATAGCGCGCCGCGTATTCCGCAGCATTGACCCCCAGATCCGGCCCGGATCCGTGTCCTTCGAGCCCGGTGAAGTGGGTCGAATATTCATAGCAGCCTTTGTGGCCTTCGATGATGCGCATCATCGTAGGCTCTCCGACGATGCAGACCGAGGGGCGTATCTCCCGTTCTTTCAGCGACTTGGCCAGAGCCTGCGCGCCAAAGCAGCCGACCTCTTCGTCATAGGTGAAGGCGAAGTGGATCGGCCGGGATGGGTTCAGCGCCGCGTAATGCGGCGCCATCGCGGTTGCTGCGGCGATGAAACCCTTCATGTCGCAGGTGCCACGGCCGAACAGTTTGCCGTCGCGCTCCACCATCTGGAAGGGGTCGCTGGACCAGTCCTGATCGGTCACAGGCACCACGTCTGAATGGCCCGAGAGAACGATGCCACCATCGGTATCAGGACCGATGGTGGCGAAAAGATTGGCCTTGCTGCCGGTGTCGTCGGTCCACAGATGAACCTGTGCGCCTGCGCTATCCAGCCGGTCCGCCAATAGCGACATCAATGTCAGGTTGCTGCTCGCGGACACGGTCGGTTGCGCGATGAGTTCTCCCAACAAATCCGTCGTTCGGGGCAGGAAGGTCATTCAGAACCTCGTCTTTCACAAAGATTTTGCGCTCCACATCGCAGAGGGCTTCGGCTGGTCCGTTCTCGCGTATCAGGATCGTCTCGGTGGTCTCAAGCCCCCAGCTGTCCATCCAGAGCGCGGGCATGAAGTGGAAGGTCATCCCCGGCATCAGCACAGTTTCATCGGTGTCCCTCAGCGAAATGGTCCGCTCCCCCCAGTCCGGCGGGTAGCTGAGTCCGATCGGGTAGCCGCAGCGTCCGTTGCGGTCGATTCCGGCCTTTTTCAGGGCGCCATTCAGGGCATTGGCAATGTCGCAGGCGCGGTTGCCGGCCTTTGCAGCCTCGATCCCGGCCTCGATCCCTTCGTTCAGCGCGGAAGAAGCGTCCAGCATCTCCTGCGGCGGTTGGCCCAGGTGCACGGTACGGCACAGCGGCGCGTGGTAACGGCGGTAGCAGCCAGAGAGTTCAAAGAAAGTTGCCTCGCCGGTCTGCATCTCGCGCCCGTCCCAGGTCATATGCGCGGCGGTGGCATCCAGGCCCGAGGGCGTCAGCGGCACGATGGCCGGGTAATCACCCCAGTCTTCGCCAACCCCGTAGGTGCCGGCTTGCAGCAGGTCGCCGACCAGCTCGTTCTTGCGCAGACCGGGGCGCGCGCGTTCGATGGCCAGATTGACGATGTTTTCGGTGATGCGGGCGGCCCGGCGGATGAACATCAGCTCTTCGTCGGACTTCACCGCACGCTGCCAGTTCACCAGCGCGGTGGCGTCATGCAGGCTGGCGTTGGGCAGGTTCTTTTGCAGGACAGCGTGGGCCTTGGCAGAGTAATAGTAGTTTTCCATTTCCACGCCGACGCGGGCCTTGCCATATCCGAGCCGGGTCAGATGCGCGGCCAGATCTTCCATGGGGTGGCAGGTGGTCGATTGGATATAGCGGTCGTCGTAGCCGATGACGCTGCGCTCTTCCATCCAGACGGTGCGCAGGGCGCCAAAGGCGTCCATCGTGCGGCCCCACCAGATTGGATCACCATTCAGCCCCAGGATGACACCCTGATGCACATAGAAGGACCAGCCGTCATAGCCGGTCAGCCAGGCCTGATTGGACGGATCCGTGACGAACAGAACGTCGATCCCGGCAGCCTCCATGGCTTTGCGGGTCTTGGCGATGCGGCGGGCGTATTCGCCCTCAGTAAACGGAGCATGTTCCAGTGGCATGGGGACCTCTGATCAAAGAAGGGGTGTCGGAAATAGGGACTTTAATCTTTGTAGATGAGTACATCATCCGATTCCGATCTATTCGCGGCAAAGGATTTGCTCAAAACGACACGCATAATCGGCAATTGCGACGTCGTGAGCGGCAGGTTGCGTGATTGTTGTGCACAACCGGCGAATCTTTGGACAGTTTTGGTCCAGAGTAGAACCTACGCCGGTATCGCGGTCACCTGTGTTCTCTCCGGCACGGCAGGTGGCGCAGTGTTCACAGATTCGCGGGGCGCTTTTCCAGTGATCACACCCGTGATACAGCCCTGACGCATGATACGTCTTGATGACCGAGATATCGCCATTCTCCGCGTGCTGACGCAGGAGGGGCGCATTACCAAAGCGGCCCTGGCCGAACGCATCGGCCTGTCTCCGACACCGTGCTGGGACCGGCTGCGCAAGCTGGAAAAGGCCGGGCTGATCGAAGGTTACGGCGCCCGCATCAACCTGCGCAAACTGGCACCGCATATAACGGTGTTTGTGGCGGTGGAAATTGCGGATCACACCGCGGCCCGGTTTCAGGCGTTTGAGCTTGCGATCCAGCGCTATGATGAGGTCACGGCCTGCTGGGCGCTGGGCGGCGGCTTCGATTATCTGATGCAGATCGTCACCCATGACATCGATGCTTATCAGCGGCTGATCGATTCGATGCTGGATGCCCGCATCGGCCTGTCGCGCTATTTCACCTATATTGTGACCAAACCGGTCAAAGGTCCGGGCGGTCCGCCGCTGGATATTTTGCTGGGACGGGGGGCTGGCAGCTGAATCTTCTCCTTCATGGGGGAACTTTGGCTACTGTTTCTGGGTCTGGCAGAGGAATGTCCTCCTGAACTTCAGGAGGATTTGCCATGGCCGACACCGCCCTTTCTGCCCGCAGCGATATCGCGGACAAAACGCTAGTCCGTTCATTTTCTTATGTGAATGGCCGGTGGCAGACGGCCGAAGATGGCAATACCTTTGCCGTGAAGGACCCCGGAACCGGAAATGTGGTTGGCCATGTCGCGAGCCTTTCGGCAGAAGAATCCTCTGCTGCGGTCGATGCCGCGCAGAATGCTTTCGCCGCTTGGGCGGGGCTTTTGCCGCAGGAACGTTCGGCCATCCTGCGCCGGTGGTATCAGCTGCAACTCGATCATAAGGAGGATCTGGCCCGGATCATGGTGCTGGAACAGGGTAAACCCCTGTCCGAGGCGATGGGCGAAATCGACTACGGCGCGGGCTTTGTGGAGTTCTACGCCGAAGAGGCCAAGCGTCCGAACATCGAAGGCGTCACCAGCCACCTGCCCGATGCCGAGGTCGAGCTGTGGCGCGAGCCGGTTGGCGTGGTGGCGCTGATCACGCCGTGGAACTTCCCCTCCGCAATGCTGACGCGCAAGGCGGCGGCGGCGCTGGCGGCGGGCTGCACCGTTGTGGCGCACCCTTCGGCGGAAACCCCGTTCAGCGCTCTGGCCCTGGCCGAATTGGCCGAACGCGCGGGCGTGCCTGCCGGGGTGTTCAACGTCGTCACCGGCGATGCGCCCACTGTGGTCAAACCCTGGACCGAAGATACTCGTGTGCGGGCGCTGTCCTTCACCGGCTCTACCGAAGTGGGCAAGCTGTTGTACCGGCAAAGCGCCGATACGGTGAAGCGGCTGGTGATGGAGCTGGGCGGCCACGCACCGGTGATCGTCTTTGAAGATGCCGATCTTGATCAGGCGGTCGAAGAGACCATGAAGGCGAAGTTCGCGACCTCGGGTCAGGATTGCCTCGGCGCTAACCGGATCTTCGTGCAGCGCAGCGTCTACCCGGAGTTTTGCAAACGGCTGACGGCGGCGACCAAGAAACTGACCGTTGGTCTAGGCATGGACGACCCGGACATCGGGCCGCTGATGCACGACCGGGTCGTGGCGAAGCAGGAAGAACACGTGCGCGACGCGATTGAGAAGGGCGCCAAACTGGCCTGCGGCGGCGAACGCCATGCCATGGGGCCGCTGTTCTATCAGCCGACCGTGCTGACCAATGTGCCGCAGGATGCCAAGATCATGCACGAGGAAACCTTTGGTCCGGTGGCGCCGGTGGCCCCCTTTGACAGCGAAGAGGAAATCACCCAGCGTGCCAATGACACCGAATACGGGCTGGTGGCCTATGTGCATACGCAGGATCCGCGCCGTATCTACCGGCTGTCGCGGGCGCTGCAATTCGGCATGGTGGCCGTGAACCGGACCAAGGTGACCGGTGCGCCGATCCCCTTTGGCGGCGCCAAGCAATCCGGTCTGGGTCGCGAAGGTGCGCGTCTGGGCATGGAAGAATTCACCGAGGTCAAATACGTCTGCCGCGACTGGGCATGACGGGCCCCGTGCCGGGCAATTGAATATCAAACGATCACACCCGGGCCGTGCGGGCACCGGGAAACGCAGAAGGACTAGATATGCTGAAAAACGATCAACTGGACCAATGGGACCGCGACAACTTCTTTCACCCCTCGACCCATCTGGCGCAGCACGCGCGCGGTGAAAGCCCGAACCGGGTGATCAAGACCGCCAGCGGCGTGCATATCGAAGACCGCGACGGCACCAAGCTGCTGGACGCCTTTGCCGGGCTGTACTGCGTGAACGTGGGCTATGGCCGTCAGGAAATCGCCGAAGCCATCGCAGATCAGGCGCGCGAACTGGCCTATTACCATTCCTACGTGGGCCATGGCACCGAGGCCTCGATCACCCTGTCGAAGATGATCCTGGACCGGGCGCCTTCGAATATGTCCAAGGTCTATTTTGGCCTCGGCGGCTCGGACGCCAATGAAACCAACGTCAAGCTGATCTGGTATTACAACAACATTCTGGGTCGCCCCGAGAAGAAGAAGATCATCTCGCGCTGGCGCGGCTATCACGGCTCTGGGCTGGTCACCGGCTCGCTGACGGGGCTTGAGCTGTTCCACAAGAAATTCGACCTGCCGCTGGCGCAGGTGGTGCACACCGATGCGCCCTATTATTTCCGCCGCGAGGATCAGAACCAGACCGAAGAACAGTTCGTTGCCCATTGCGTGGCCGAGCTGGAGGCGTTGATCGAGCGCGAAGGTGCCGACACCATCGCCGCCTTCATCGGTGAGCCGGTTCTGGGCACCGGTGGCATCGTGCCGCCCCCCGCCGGTTACTGGGAAGCGATCCAAGCCGTGCTGAAAAAGCACGACATCCTGCTGGTCGTGGATGAGGTCGTCACCGGGTTTGGCCGTCTCGGCACCATGTTCGGCAGCGATCACTACGGGCTGGAAGCGGATATCATCACCATCGCCAAGGGCCTAACCTCGGCCTATGCGCCGCTGTCCGGTTCGATCGTATCCGACAAGGTCTGGAAGGTGCTGGAGCAGGGCACCGATGAGAACGGCCCCATCGGCCACGGCTGGACCTATTCGGCGCACCCCATCGGTGCTGCGGCGGGCGTTGCCAACCTCAAGCTGATCGATGAACTGAATCTGGTTGAAAACGCAGGCAGCGTTGGCGCCTACCTGAACCAGTCGATGAAGGACGCGCTGGGCGATCATGCCCATGTCGGCGACATCCGCGGCGAAGGCATGCTCTGTGCGGTAGAATTCGTGAAGGATCGGGATAGCCGCACCTTCTTTGACGCGGCGGACAAGATCGGTCCGCAGATTTCGGCCAAGCTCCTGGAGCAGGACCGGGTGATTGCCCGCGCCATGCCGCAGGGTGATATCCTGGGCTTTGCGCCGCCCTTCTGCCTGACCCGTGAAGAGGCCGACACCGTGGTTGCGGCAACCGCGCGGGCCGTGAAAGCGGTTCTGGGCTAATACCTTGGGCTGAGGTCCGGATACGCCTCGAGCGGGGCGCTCCCGCCCGGATCGGATCCCCTGCGGGAGGATCCTCTCCCGTTGGGCCCGGCAAAAAGAAAGGCGTCGCGCAATTTGCGCGGCGCCTTTCTTTTTGCTGCAGCCGCTGCGCGTTATCGCCCGGCTGAGGGCGCTTTGGATGCGGCCTTTCCAAAAAAATTTGAGCTGCAAAACCAGTCAAATAATTGAATTGTATTAATTTTTCAAAGTTCGACTATCGCACCCGGCAGGCCCCCGGCATTTTCCTTGACCAAAGGTAAGTCCTTGATGGAACATTCTTTTATTAACGGGAGGAAAATTCATGAAACTGACTTCGACGCTGACCGGCGCCGCGCTGGCGCTGTGCACTGCACTGCCCGCATTTGCTGCGGATGTGACCGCACGTATCTCTTTGCAGCTGCCGCTCAAAAGCCACCTTGGCCAGAACCTCTTGATGTTCAAGGAAGAGGTCGAAAAGACCTCGAACGGTGACATCGCGGTGGAGATTTACGACTCCGCGCAGCTTTACAAGGACAAGGAAGTGCCTGCCGCTGTTGGCTCTGGCGCCATCGAGATGGGCGTGGCCTCCTTGACGCGCTATGTCGGGGATATTCCCGCGGTGGATGTCTTCTATATGCCGTTCCTGTTCAACTCAGAGGAAAAGGTGCGCAAGGCCGTTGCGCCGGACAGCCCGGTGCGCGGACCCATCGATGCGGCCATCGCTGATACCGGGGCCACGGTTCTGTGGTGGCAGGCCTATGGCGGCGCGATCATGCTGTCCCAGGACGGTCCGGTGAAAACGCCTGCTGATATGGAAGGCAAAAAGGCCCGCGTCTTCGGCAAGACGCTGGGTGATTTCGTCACTGCGACCGGCGGCGCGCCGACGCTGATTTCCGGCTCCGAGCAGTATCTGGCCTATCAGCGCGGCACCGTTGATATCGGCATGACCGGTGTTTCGGGCGTGAAATCCCGCAAACTGTGGGAGGTCATGGACACTATCACCGTCACCAACCACGCCGATATCGAATTCATCGTCGTGGCCAACACCGACTGGTGGAATGGTCTGTCGGCTGAGCATCAGAAAATCATGGCCGATGCCGCCCGCAAGGCTGAAATCGCGGTACGGGACGAGATGTCCGCGATCGAGGCTGCCGCCTATGCCGAGGCAGAAAAGGCCGGAATGACGGTGTACCAACCGACCGACGCAGAGATCGCCGCCTGGAAAGAGGCTGCCGCGCCCGTCTATGACGGTTTCCGCGCCAAGGCCGGTGATCTGGGCGCAGAAATCCTGTCTGCTGCCGAGAAGTTCTGAGCCTGACAGTCACGGACCGGCGCCGCATCCGGGGCCGGTCCATCTTATTCTTCGGGAAATTCCATGCACGTTTTTGCCAGGTTCGTGACCGCGCTGGCCCTTGTGGCGGCGGTCCTCTTTGTTCTTGCGGGGGTCATGCTGACCTATGAGGTCATGGCCCGCTATTTCTTTGTCCGCCCCACCATCTGGGCGGCGGAGCTGAGCCAGTTCTGCCTGATCTGGGGATCGCTGATCGCGGCGCCCTGGTGCCTGCGCGAACGGCGCCATATCCGCATCACGGCGGTGATCTCCGGATTGCCGCGTGGTCCCAGGATCGGTGCGGATGTTTTTGCCATGGCGGTGGTGGCGGTGTTCTCCGCTGTCGTGCTGGTCTACGGATATGAGATTTTCCACGACAGTTTCATGCGCGGGCGCACCACCGGCACCATGCTGGACATGCCCATGTGGTACGTCGAACTGTCGCTGCCCTTCGGCTTTGCGGTGCTGCTGCTGCAATCCGTGATCGAGGTCTGGCGCGCGGCGCAGGGGCATATCGCGGCTGAAGGAGAGCATGAATAATGACGGTTTTCCTGATCCTTTTCGCCCTGTTCGCGCTGCTGCTTGTTGGTGTGCCGGTTGCCTTTGCGCTTGGTGGGCTCGGGCTGTCGATGCTGATCCTTGGCGGGTTTTCTCCGCTGATGGCGCCGCAGGCGATCCTCTCCACTCTGGATGGCTTCATTCTGCTGGCGGTGCCGCTGTTCCTGTTGATGTCCAATGTGCTGCTGAAAGGCGGCGTTGGGCGTGATCTATATGCCGCCGTGCAGGCCTGGGTCGGCCACTGGCCTGGTGGGCTGGCCGTGGCGACGGTGATTTCCTGCGGGTTGTTCGCCGCGATCTCCGGCTCTTCGGTGGCGACGGCCGCTACCATTGGCACCGTTGCCATCCCGGAAATGATCAACCGCGGCTACGAGCGGCGCTTTGTCTACGGGTTGTTGGCCGCTGGCGGCACACTGGGGATCCTGATCCCGCCGTCGATCCCGATGATCATCTACGGTTTCGTCACCGAGGAATCGGTGATTGCCCTGTTCCTGGCCGGTGTCGGCCCCGGTCTGGCGCTGCTGGTGCTGTTTGCGGGCTATTCGATGATCTATGCCTCGATGAAGGGCATGGGCCGCAGTGAAAAGGCGACCGGCACCGAACGCCGCCGCGCCACCCTGCGGGCGCTGCCGTCGATTGCGTTGGCCACCGTGGTTGTGGCGGGCATCTATTCCGGTGCCTTTACCCCGACCGAGGCTGCGGCCATCGGATTTGCCTTTGCCGTGGTCATCACCGCTCTGGTCCTGCGTACGCTGACCTGGAAAGCCTTCTGGGAGGCGGCGGTGGACAGCATGGCGACCACGGTCGCGATCCTATTGATCATCGCGGGTGCCAAGGTGTTCGGAAAGGCGATCACCCTGTATCGCATCCCGCAGGAAATCAGCGCCTTCATCTCGGACGCGGTGTCCAGCCCGGTGATGTTCGTGCTACTGGTGGCCGGTATCCTCGTGGTGATGGGGCTGGTACTGGAGGCGCTGTCGATGGTGCTGATCATGACCCCGGTGCTGCTGCCTGCTGCCATGGGGCTGGGCTTTGATCCGATCTGGTTCGGCGTCTTCATGGTGGTCATGGTCGAGGCGGCCCTGATCACGCCGCCGGTGGGACTGAACCTTTACGTGATCCAGGCCGTGGCACGCGCCACACTTGGCGATGTGGCGCGTGGGGCGATCCCCTTCCTGCTCCTGATGTTCTTCTGTGTGGTGCTGCTCTATCTGGTGCCCGACCTTGCCCTTTATATTCCCTTCAAATTGTGAGTGACATGACGACACCTGCTGACCGCCTGCGCGCCCTTCTTGCGCAGCCCCGCCTTCACACCATGCCCTGCGCCTATGATGCGCTGTCTGCCAAGCTGATCGAACAGGCCGGGTTCGACCTGACCTTCATGACTGGCTTTGGCGCCTCTGCCTCGCGGATCGGGGCGCCGGATCTGGGCCTGATGAGCTATGGCGAAGTGCTGGATCAGGCCCGCAATATCGCCGGGGCGATCTCCATGCCGCTGATTGCCGACGGGGACACCGGTTATGGTAATGCGATGAACGTGCGCCGCACGGTACAGGGGATGGCGAATGCGGGCTGCGCCGCCGTGATGATCGAGGATCAGCTGGCACCTAAACGCTGCGGTCACACACCGGGCAAGGCCGTGGTGGGCCGCGAAGAGGCCTATGACCGCATCCGCGCCGCCGTGGATGCACGTGAGGAAGGTCAGGATATCCTGATCCTTGCGCGCACCGATGCCCGTCATGATCACGGGCTGAATGAGGCGCTGACCCGCGCGCAGAAGTTCCGCGAGCTGGGCGCCGATATCATCTTTGTCGAGGCGCCCCGGTCCGAGGCGGAGATGCGCGAGGTCTGCGCGGCAACGGACGCACCCAATATGGCCAATATCGTCGAAGGCGGTGAAACCCCCGACCTGCCGCCCGAGGCGCTGGAGGAGATCGGGTATCGTATCGCAGCCTATCCGCTGTCGCTGATGGCCTCGGCGATGCAGGCAATGATGCAGACGCTGGCCGAGATGAAAGTGGGTCAGCCACGTAGCAACCTGATGGATTTCATGGAGCTGCGCCGCCGGATCGGATTTGACGACTATTACGAAGCCTCGGAGCGCTATGCGACATCGGCCCGCCCGGTGACCGGCGCGCGCGAAGGTAGTTAAGCCAGGATCCGCGCAATCATGGTTTACGCACAGTAAACGTGGACAGGATGCCCCTTCCTGCGCTCACCTTGGAACAGGATGCAGCCTTGGGAGGGGAGCGATGCAGTTCGACTATGTGATTGTGGGGGGCGGTTCAGCAGGGTCAACTCTGGCCTCGAGGCTCAGCGAGGATCCGAACACCAGCGTCTGCCTGCTGGAGGCAGGCGGGCGCGGTGACAGCATTCTGGTACGCGCACCGGCGGCGGTGGTTGCCATGCTGCCGGGTCGTCCCAAGATCAACAACTGGGCGTTTGAGACTGTGCCGCAGCCGGGCCTGAACGGGCGCAAGGGATACCAGCCGCGCGGCAAGGCGCTGGGCGGCTCCAGTGCGATCAACGCCATGCTATATGTGCGCGGTCATGCGGGTGACTATGATGAATGGGCAGCGCTGGGCTGTGATGGTTGGGGCTGGAGTGACGTGCTGCCCTATTTCCAGCGCGCCGAAAACAACGAAGCTGGCAGCGATGCGGTGCATGGCGGTGATGGCCCCCTGCAGGTCAGTCACCAGAAATCCCCGCGCCCCATCACCCGCGCCTTTGTCGAGGCGGGCAAGGCGCTGCAGATCCGCGAGACGGCGGATTTCAATACTGGAGATAATGAAGGCATCGGCCTTTATCAGGTGACGCAGTTCCACGCGGCGGAGAAGAATGGCGAGCGCTGCTCGGCCGCGGCCGCCTATCTGCACCCGGTAATGGATCGCGCGAACCTGACGGTGATCACCGGCGCTCACGCCACCAAGGTGCTGTTTCAGGGCAAGCGTGCCACCGGCGTTGCGTACCGGAAGGGCGGGCAGGATCTTACGGTCAACGCCGGGCGCGAGGTGATCCTCTGCGGTGGCGCCTTCAATTCACCGCAGCTTTTGCAGCTGTCGGGGGTGGGGCGCCCGGAGGATATCACGCCGCATGGGATTGGTATGGTGCACGAGTTGCCCGGCGTCGGGCAGAACCTGCAGGATCATCTCGATTTCACCCTCGCCTACAAAAGCAAGGACCGGGACAATTTCGGGATCTCTTTGCCGGGCAGTGTCAACCTGCTGAAACACATCAACGACTGGCGCAAGACTGGCAAGGGGATGCTGGCGACGCCCTTTGCCGAAGGGGCGGCGTTTCTGAAAACCGATCCGACGCTGGAGCGCGCCGATGTGCAGCTGCATTTCGTCATTTCCATCGTCGATGACCACGCCCGCAAGCTGCATCTGGGGCATGGCTTCAGCTGCCATATCTGCGTGCTGCGGCCTAAATCGCGTGGCTCGGTCGGGCTGACCTCGGGCGATCCGATGGCGCCGCCGCGGATCGATCCGCAGTTCCTGTCCGATCCCGAGGATCTGACCACCCTTATCAGGGGCGTGCGCAAGACCCGGCAGATCATGCAGACGCCGCCCTTGCAGGGCTACATCCATAAGGAGCTGTTCATCGAAGGTGAGCCGGATGACGCAGCGTTGGAGCAGCACATCCGCGCGCGGTCGGATACGATCTATCATCCGGTGGGTACCTGCAGGATGGGGCAGGACGAAATGGCGGTCGTCGATCCGGAATTGAAAGTGCGCGGCATGGAGGGCCTGCGCGTTGTGGATGCATCGGTCATGCCGCGGCTGATCGGGGGCAACACCAACGCACCGACCATCATGATCGCAGAAAAAGCCGCGGATCTGATCCGCAACCGGGCGGCTCTGGCCGCCGAGTGAATTTTGGAGGAGCAAGGCAAAATGCTTGGCAAGATGATGCACAAACCGCTGACGATCAGCTCGTTGATCGAACACGCGGGCCGGTACCACGGCAACACCACCGTGACTTCGGTCGAAACCTCGGGCGAGGTCGTGCATTCCAACTGGGGTGAGATCGAGGCGAATGCCCGCAAACTGTCCGCCGCGCTGAAGCGTCTTGGCATCAAGGCAGGAGAGCGCTGCGGCACCATCGCCTGGAACAACCGCCGCCATCTGGAAATCTATTTCGGTGTCTCCGGTGGCGGGATGATCTGTCACACGATCAACCCGCGCCTGAAGCCGGAACAGCTGATTTACATCATCAACCACGCAGAGGATCAGGTGCTGTTCATCGACGCCACCTTTGTGCCTGCGGTGGGCAAGCTGAAAGAGCACCTGAAAACGCTGAAACACATCGTGCTGATGGGGCCGCGGGATGAGGCGGCCGCCGAGGCCGTGCCAGGCATCCTGTTCTACGACGAACTGCTGGCCGCCGAAGGCGATGACAACAGTTGGCCCGACCTTGATGAAAACACGCCGTCGAGCCTGTGCTATACCTCGGGTACCACGGGCAACCCCAAGGGCGTGCAATATTCCCACCGCACCACAGTGCTGCACTCCATGGGCGGCAACCAGCCGGACGGGCTGGCGATCTCGGCGCGCGACACGGTGATGGCGGTGGTGCCGATGTTCCACGTCAACGCCTGGGGTGTTCCCTATATTGCAGCGGCTGTAGGCGCCAAGCTGGTTCTGCCGGGGCCGCATCTTGATGGGGAAAGCCTGGTCAAGTTGATCGATGGCGAGCGGGTCACCCTTGCGCTGGGCGTGCCGACCATCTGGATGGGGCTGTTGCAGGCGCTGGAGAAGACCGGCAGCAAGGCCGAAAGCCTGAAGCGTACCGTTGTGGGTGGCTCAGCCCTGCCGACGGTTATGATCCCGACCTTCCGCGACAAATACGGGGTGGAGTTGATCCATGCCTGGGGCATGACCGAAACTAGCCCGCTGGGTACGCTCAACAACCTTCTGCAGAAACACGACGACCTGAGCGTCGAGGAAAAGGGCAAGATCCGCGAAGGGCAGGGGCGTCCGCCCTATGGTGTCGAACTGCGCATCGTGGACGAGGCGGGCAAACGCCTGCCCGAGGATGGCGAGACCCAGGGCGAGTTGCAGATCCGCGGTCACTGGATCATCGATACCTACTTTGGCCATGACACCAGCGCGCTGACCATGGATGGCTGGTTCGATACCGGCGATGTCGCCACCATCGATGCCGATGGCTATATGATCATCCGCGACCGGTCCAAGGACATCATCAAGTCGGGTGGTGAGTGGATCTCGACGGTGGAACTGGAAGACATCGCCATGTCCCACCCCAAGATCGCTCAGGCGGCTGCCATCGCGGCTCGGCACCCCAAGTGGGATGAACGTCCGGTGGTCATCGCGGTGCGTTCCGACGAAAGTCTGACCGAAGAAGAGCTGTTGGCGCATTACGAAGGCAAGGTTGCGAGCTGGCAGATTCCGGACCGCGTGGTCTTTACCGATGATCTGCCGCTGGGCGGCACCGGCAAAGTGCTCAAGAACAAGCTGCGCGAATCATTCGGCGACATCCTTTTGGGCGCTTGAAACACCCTTCTGATCCCGCCCTTTTTGTGGCGGGGTCAGACCTCCGCCACACCTTCGCCACAAAGCTGCCACATCGTTGACTTGGGGTCGTCTCGGTTCACCCCTGAAAACCACATTTATGCCCTTAAATCATTTGTTTAGATGTCTTAATAGCAGCCAATTTTAGCTGTTAAGATCTGATTAACACACTGCCTGATACCCCGATTGTGGGTGAAAAAAAGTGGTGGTTGAAATGAGCGCTCAAAGCAATGTAGCTCCGATAATTATCAAGAAGAAAAAGTCAGGTGGTGGCGATGGTCATCACGGCGGTGCATGGAAGGTGGCCTACGCCGACTTCGTGACCGCGATGATGGCATTCTTCCTTCTGATGTGGCTCCTGAATGCGACCACTGAAAAGCAGCGCAAAGGTCTGGCTGACTATTTCTCGCCGTCCATTCCGCTCAGCCGGGTCTCCGGTGGCGGCAACGGCGCGTTCAGCGGGGACAGCATGTTCACCGAGGACGTCAAACCGCAAAGCGGCATTGGCGCGACGGACGAACACCCGACAAATGCGCGGCAGGCTCAAGGCGCGACCGGGCTAATGGATGCAAGCGAGCAGTCCGCCCAAGAGGAGGTTTTCCGGGTCGTCGAAGAGGAGCTGAAAGGGCTTGGCGGTGAAAGCATGGTCTCGACCGACCTGGCGCGCCATATCGTGACACGGGTCACCGACGAAGGTCTGATCATCGAATTGTTCGAAACCGAAGACGCAGCGCTGTTCGAAGATGGTACAGCAGAACCGACGCCCTTGTTCCGCGATCTGGTGCGCATGGTGGCCCGGGTTAGCGGTACGGTGGCCAACGGTATCGCCATTGGGGGGCACATCCGGTCCCAGCCTGTGGTGCTTGCCAAGAACCCGGTGTGGGAGTTGTCGCACGCCCGGGCTGATGCCGCCCGCCAGCTACTCGAATCGGGTGGTCTGAAATCCAACCGAATCCATCGGATCACAGGCTATGCCGATCGTACTCTGGCCGTTGAAAACCCCATGCGGGTTCGCAACAACCGCGTCGAAATCACCCTTTTGCGCAAGTAAAACATGACAATTAACCACCACCGGGCGGCGACAGATAGATTGGATTTTATCTGTTAGCCGCCCGTTAAGTGCTCGTGCGCTAGCTATTGCATCAAGAATTTGAAGCAGCAGAAAGGCGTGCTATGACCATTTCTTCGTCGCTATATGCGGGTGTATCCGGGCTCGGCGCGAATGCCAGCCGACTGGCCTCCATCTCCGATAACATCGCGAACTCCTCTACCGCTGGCTACAAGCGCGTCCAGACGGATTTCCATTCGATCGTGGCGGGGTCCTCTGGCGGTGCCTATAGTGCGGGCGGTGTGCGAACCACCAATGTGCGTCTGATTGATCAGCGCGGCCCCCTGGTGACGACAGATAATCCGACAGACCTGGCAGTGCGCGACGGCGGTGGCTTCCTGCCTGTGACGACCCTTTCGGAAATTGCAGCAGGTAATGGCGCGCCGTCGATGCGGCTGACCACTGCGGGATCCTTCAGCATGAATTCCGATGGCTATCTCGCAACGGAATCGGGGCTGGCACTGCTTGGATGGCCGACAGATGCTGCCGGGAACACCTTGGCCGGCGCTGTGGACTCGAGCGATGGTCTGGAGCCGATATATCTGAATAAGAACCAGCTGGTCGGCGAGCCGACAACCAAAATGCAGATTGGTGCCAACCTGCCTGCGACAGCGACGGAGGCTGGCGCAACCTCAGGGGTTGAATCCCTGTCGATCGAGTATTTCGACAACCTTGGATCCTCGGAAAATCTGGATATCGAGTTCACTCCGACGGTGCCCGCGACCGGTAAATCCAACCAATGGACGATGACCATCAAAGATACCGCCAGCGGCGGCGCGGTTGTGGGTGAATATACTCTGGAATTTGACGACAGTCGCACCGATGGCGGCAATCTGGCTTCGGTAACTGATGTGAGCGGTGGTGCGTATGATGCTGCGACCGGTAGTGTTATCGTTACTGTCGATGGCGGCCCGATCGAAATCAATATCGGCCTGATCGGTGAAAATGATGGTTTCACCCAGGTTTCCGATACCTTTGCCCCCGCGACCATCACCAAGGATGGTGCGACTGCGGGTAACTTGCTTGGGGTTGATGTAGACACGTCTGGCTTTGTGCGGGCCAACTATAGCACTGGCGCAAGCCGCATCCTCTACAAGATCCCGCTGGTCGATATGCCTAACCCCAATGGGATGGTGTCGCTGGACTATCAGACCTTCCTCCCGTCAGCAGATAGCGGTGCGTTCTTCCTGTGGAATGCGGGCGATGGACCCACCGGTGAAATTGCTGGCTTCACGCGTGAGGAATCTTCGACCGATGTGGCGGGTGAGCTGACCAATATGATCCAGACGCAGCGGGCCTATTCCTCGAACGCGAAGGTTATCCAGACCGTCGACGAGATGCTTCAGGAAACCACCAACATCAAGCGTTAACGCGCTGATGCGCAATGACCCCGGCTTAGAAAGAGCAGGCTGATCATGTCTATCACAAGTGCAATTAACTCCGCGATGAGCGGATTGAATGCTGCGTCGCGATCTTCACAGATCGTGTCCGAGAACCTCGCCAACGCGCTGACCCCGGGTTACACGCGGCGGACACTGGATCTGAATGCGAATGCCTACTCTCCGGGGGTGAGAATCGGTGCGGTCCAGCGCATGGTCGATCCGGGGGTGGTCTCTGCGCGCCGCGATTCTGAGGCTGAATATGCCGTGGCTGAAGTCAACGCGACTTTTTACGCGCGGATGAGTAGCCTTGTCGGCAGCGTTGACGATGAATCTTCGATCGCATCGCAGATGGCCAACTTCGACGGCAGTCTGGTCGAGACGTTGTCTCGGCCCGACTCCACGCCGCGTTTGAATGATCTGGCGGTGAAGGCGGACCTTCTGGTCCGCTCGATCACCGACGCGGCTGACGGGCTCCGCGATATGCGGGTTCAGGCCGATACCTCGATCGGTATTCAGGTCGACAAGGTGAATTCCACCCTGAAGGAGCTTGAAAAGCTGAATGCCCGCGTTGTCGTGGCCAAAGCTGCGGGGGCCGACACCACGACATTGCTTGACCAACGCAGCATGCTGGTTGATGAAATCAACGCGATCATCCCGGTTAATGTTATCAACCGGGATGGTGGCAGGATCGCGCTCTATTCCTCCGGTGGCACTGCGCTCTTGGAGGGTAAAGCTTCTGAGCTCAGCTTCTCTCCCAAAAGTGACATGCTGCCTCATATGACCCAGGACAACGGGCTGTTGTCAGGGCTTGAGGTGAATGGCAAACCGATCAGCACAAGCGCAAACGGCCCCATCCGAGGCGGTACACTGGTTGCTCAGTTCCAGGTCCGTGACGTGCTGGCCGTGAAGGCGCAGGACGATCTTGATGCCTATGCCCGCGATCTGATCGAACGGTTCCAGGATCCGGCACTCGATTCCACGATCGGCGCCACGGATGCGGGTATCTTCACTGATGGTGGCAACTTCTTCGATAGCGCCGACACGGTTGGGATTTCCGGCCGACTGGAGCTGAATGATCTGGTTGCCATGGATGGTCAGGCGGAAACCTGGCGTTTCAGGGACGGGCTTTATGCAGCCACGCAGGGTGATCCCGGTGACGGTAGTCTGATCAATGGCTACGCAGAGGCCCTGAAGGAAAACCGTTCTCTGAGTTCGACAGGTCTTGGCAGTGTCAGTGGCGATGCCTCGACGCTGAGTTCCGTCTTGCTGTCCCGGTTTGCCCGCGACGACAACAGCGCGTCGAACACGCTGACCTTTGCGGCAGCCAGCTATACCGAAATGGCCCAGACCGAGGCGAGCTTTGGTGTCGATACCGATGCCGAGCTGCAGAACCTGATGCTGTATGAAAAAGCCTATGGTGCAAATGCCAAGGTGTTGTCCGTCGTGGATGGCCTGCTGGAAACTATTCTGGGGATCTGATCAATGATTATTAAGTCCTATGGCGACATGGCGCAGCATATGTTCTTGCGTAACCGCAACGCCGAGCTGAAGCAGGATATCGAAAGGCTGGGGCAAGAGCTTGCCAGCGGGAAACTCTCCGATATTACCGCCAGACTGGGTGGTGATTTCACGTATCTTTCCGATATCGAAACCAACCTGACCCGCCTGGAAAGCCATGTGATTGCCACCAACGAGGCAAAGCTTTTTGCAACGGGCATGCAGGGCAGCCTGGAACTCATTCAATCTTCGGCTCAGACCATGCGTGACAATTTGCTGGGCCTGACGCCAACGCTCAAGCCTGACGATGCAGAACGTTTCGGTGCGGAAGGACGGATCCAGCTGGATAATGCCATCAGCAAGCTGAATTCTTGGGCTGGTGGCCGCAGCCTGTTTGCCGGCACCGCCACCTCTACCTCGCCGCTGAATGATGCAGGTACGCTGATGACCGAACTGGTGTCCGAGGTTTCGGGGCTGACAAGCGCAACGGACATCGTGCAGGCGGTAAAGGATTGGTTCGCCGATCCGATGGGGTTTGACGATGCCATGTATGTGGGCTCCACCAAGGATCTGTCACCGGTCGAGGTCGCCGATGGGGAAACCGTATCGCTTGCGTTGCGTGCCGATGATCCTGCTTTGAAGCACCCGCTGCAAAGCTTTGCCATCGCGGCTCTGGTCAACGAAAGCGCGCTGGGGTTGAGCGACACCACCAAGGTTGAGCTTGCCAAGATGACTGGGACTGAACTGCTCAACAGCACCGAACAGCTCATCGATAAACAGGCTAGCATCGGCTTTATTGAAGGGCAGTTGGAGCGCGTGAGTACACGCAACACCGCGACCGAAACCAGTCTGAGCATCGCCAAAAACAACCTGATCAACGCGGACCCCTATGAAACGCATACACGCCTAGAAGAAGCTCAGCTGCAGCTGGAAAGCCTATACTCGGTGACCTCGCGTAGTTCCCAACTGTCGCTGCTGAGGTACATGTAATGTTGAAATTTCTACGTCTCCTCATCGCCTGTCTGCTTCTGCCTGCGATGGCTCAGGCCAGCGCGATCCGGTTGAAGGATCTGGTGGAATTTGGTGGGGTGCGCGGCAATGATCTGGTTGGTTACGGCCTGGTTGTGGGGCTGGATGGCACCGGTGATGGTCTGCGCAATTCGCCTTTCACCGAAGAAATCATGTCGAACATTCTGGAGCGCCTGGGCGTTAACGTGACGGGCGAACAATTCCGTCCGAAGAACGTGGCCGCAGTGTTTGTGACGGCAACTTTGCCACCGTTTGCGCGGGTTGGCGGCAACGTCGATGTGACGGTTTCGGCCATTGGCGACTCAAAAAGCCTGATGGGCGGCACCCTGATCATGACGCCGCTAAATGCGGCCGACGGTCAGATCTATGCCGTGGCTCAGGGGACCATCCTGGCCGGTGGCACCGTCGCCGAGGGGGAGGCCGCCAGTGTGACGCAGGGCGTGCCGACCGCTGGTGTGATCCCGGCAGGTGGCCGGGTTGAGCGGGAGATCGATTTCGATCTGTCCTCTCTTTCGTCGATGCGTCTGGCGCTACGTGAACCGGATTTCACCACCGCAGGACGGATCGAACGGGCCATTAACGCTGAATTCGGCCGTAGCGTTGCCCTGATGCGGGACTCTGGCACGGTTGAGGTGGATATCCAGCGTACCCGTGCGCGCTCCACCGCCCACGCGGTTGGCCGTATCGAAAACATCCTTGTCGAGCCGCAGCGCAAGGCGCGGGTGGTCATTGACCAGGCGTCGGGCACCATCGTGATGGGCAGCGACGTGCGGATCTCGCGGGTGGCCGTTGCTCAGGGTAATCTGACCCTCCGGATCGAAGAAGCACCGCTGGTGGTGCAGCCCAACCCGTTCGGCAATGGGGACTCGGTTGTCGTGCCGCGCACCGGAGCTGCCATCGAAGAGGAAGAGGGCATCCAGCTGGCCGAGGTTCCGGAAAGCACGTCTCTGTCCGAAGTCGTCGCTGGCCTCAATGCGCTGGGCGTCTCGCCTCGTGACATGATCGATATTCTCAAAAGCCTGAAAGCAGCGGGAGCTTTGCACGCGGAATTCGTTGTGCTGTCAACGGCGGAGTAAAAACCGACCATTGGGCGGCGCAAAAGTAGACCACTTTGAGTTTGGGCGTGA
>NZ_PXNU01000024.1:0-4869 GCF_041300735.1 Phaeobacter sp. SYSU ZJ3003
CAAACTGCCCTCAAGCGGCAACATCGGCGCAGCCGAAGACGTTGTTCAGACGTTCCTAAAGGTGATGGCAAGCATCGCAGTCAGTTAATACATGAAGCGGTAAGATTTTACATTGATCATTTGGAAAAAACTGGAGTCAGACCCAAAAGGTGGACTGCCAGATGAAAGAGGGAGGCGCATTGTCTCCCTTTTTGTTTATTTGATGAGAAGATCGTCTAGTGAACCGCCATTATCAAGATGCTCAAGAACGAATTTCGGTTTCCGTCCTCGTCCTGACCATGTGAGACTTGGATTCTCGGGGTGCTGGTATTTTGGTGGAACAGGTTTTTTGGGTTTTGTAGATTTGTCACTGACCAATTCTTCAAGTTTGAAACCTAATGCTTTCGCATGTTCTTCTAGTTCTTTTCGTGCTTCTGCTTTTTGTCTTTGTTCATATGTATCTATTGCTTTTTCAATATCCTTTTGGAGGGATTTCAATTCTTCAAGGGACATATCTTCAAGATTTACGGTCATGGTGTTTCTCTATCATTGCCATTGTCACAAGTTCGGTTGCCCGTCTAAATGCTGATCTGTGATATATCAGTTCTGTAGTTGCAAGGTCTATACCTCGTATATCAATCATATAAGATGAAACTTTCCAAGGTTTGCGTGCTGGATATTTGTGGGCACGAAGAGATATGTTTCCATCTTTATTTATAATGGAGTCCACGTTTCCGTGAGCAACTTTGTTTCGAAAGTCGTATAATGCTTTGAAGTCTGTCATCCACTCATCAATATCAATTAACCCAATTTTGTCTCGGAGCGTTTGCAGGGGTTCAATTTTTGCATGGAAGTGTTTTACTAGGGCAATCTTGCCATTGATTGATGTGGGTGGTTTTGCGGAAAACTTATGTCCATTGTAGTTTGCGGTTTCCAAGTGATCGGGCAAAACGTTCGAAGTCGTCCACAGGAACTCATCCATAGCGAATTCTGTCTTTCCCATTGAGAGTATAAATTCGCCCACAACACGGTGCGCTTTTGCTTGAAAATCTTCGTTCGACATCAACCTTGCCTTTGCTTCACCGCTAGGGCGCATAGGATCGCCTGTGAGTGCGGGTTCCGACCTTTCCTGCACAAGACACCACTTTACCACACAAGGCGACTGTATGGCCGTCCCAGCGCCTCTGCTTCATGTTGGCGGTTGCAAACGCCTATTGGTTTCATGATCTAGGTCATTCTAAAAAGTAGACACACATGTGCGCTGGAAGTATAGTGGGCTACATGAGTAGGCCAGCAAGATCATCAGCGCGCAGTCCAACCTGGACAGTCGAGCAACGTTATCAGTTCATAGAGTTTCGACTCTACTGGACGGGAAGGCTGAATCGAAGCGACCTGATGGAAGCCTTTGGCATCTCAAAACAGCAAGCTTCCATTGACCTCAGCAACTACATTGAGGGCAGGAAGAGCAACCTAGTCTACGATAAGAAGTTACGGACCTACCTGAGAGGTAAGAATTTTCGGCCAAGGTTCATGGTGCCTGACGCATCTGAATTTTTGTCGCAACTACAAGCAGTTGACCTAGGGTTGGTGCGTGAAGATCGCAGTTGGGTAGCACCAGTAGTGAGTTTTTGTAGCCCTCCAACACCCGCGCGTGGCGTTAAGCCTGAAATTTTGCGGGATGTCAACGGCGGAGTAAAAACCGACCATTGGGCGGCGCAAAAGTAGACCACTTTGAGTTTGGGCGTGACGGTCGCGCAGAGCGTAGGCGGCCAGTCAGCCGCGCTCTCCATATAGCTGGCGGTTGACTGGCCGCCTTGGCCCGTGAGGGCCAAGTCATGGATTTTCGATCAGGCGGTTTTGGTGGCTTTTCGCGCTTGGCTTTGGGCCAGGCGATAGCTTTCGCCGTTCATCTCGAGGATGTTGACGTGGTGGGTCAGCCGGTCGAGGAGCGCCCCGGTCAGGCGTTCGGTGCCGAAAGTTTCGGTCCATTCATCGAAAGGCAAGTTGCTCGTGATCAGCGTGGCGCCGCGCTCATAGCGCTGCGAGATCAATTCAAAGAGCAGCTCGGCCCCGGTTTTGGAGAGAGGGACGAAGCCCAATTCGTCGATGATCAGCAGCTTGGCGTTGGCCATCTGTTTTTGGACCCGCAGCAAGCGACGCTCGTCGCGCGCCTCCATCAGTTCGTTGACCAAAGCCGCGGCGGTGGTGAAGCTGACCGTCATCCCTTTCTGGCAAGCAGCGAGCCCCAGGCCAAGGGCAACGTGGGTCTTGCCGGTGCCGCTTGGGCCGAGGGCGATCACGTTCTCGCGCCGTTCGATCCAGTCGCAGCGCGCCAGCTCCAGCACCTGCATCTTGTTGAGTTTGGGGATCGCCTTGAAGTCGAAGCTGTCGAGGCTCTTGGTGGCCGGGAACTTAGCCGCCTTGATACGGCGCTCGACCATCCGTCGCTCGCGATCGATCAGCTCCAGTTCGACCAGGCGCGTCAGGAATTGGACATGGTCCAGCCCCTCGACGGCGCATTGGCGTGCCACTTTCTGATACTCGCGCAGGACTGTCGGAAGCTTCAACCGCTTGAGGTGATGCTCCAGCAGGATCTCGGGGGCATGGGTCATTCCGCGGCCTCCGGCATAAGGGCCATGTAGCTGGCCGCAGAGGTCGTCTCGACCCTCGCCCTTGGCAGATAGGGATAAACATCGAGATCGAGCCTTGGTGGACGCTTCTCCACCTGGCACAGAACCAGGTGCTTCACAGCATCAAAGCCGACTGCGCCCATCTTCAGGGCCTGCTTTACGGCGACGTGCAGGTCATCCATGCCGAAAGACTCCAGAAGGCGCAGAACCTGGACATACTCGCGACGACCGATCTTCAGCATGCGCGCTTCCATCAAGCGGCGCAGCGTGTCGAACTCTTCGGGCAAGTCCCATTCCGCGAGGGGTGCGGCCTGATCCAAAGCATTGATCTTGCGTTCGATCAGCGGAAGGTAATGGATCGGGTCAAACACCATGTCCTCGCGCGCATAGCACCGCGGATGGCGTGCGATCACGTCCCCACGGCAGCCAATCACCACCTGATCGACATAGGCCCGCACCCAGACATCCTGATGACCATAGGCCACGGGGACCGAGTAATCATTGGTGTCGTAGCGGACCAAAGACTGGGAGCTCACCCGGCCGCTGGCCTGTGCGCAGGCCTCAAAGGGGGCCGCCGGCAGGGGACGCATCTCGGCCAGGTCTCTTTGCAGGCGCGCGCCGATGGTCTCCTTGTGCCCACGGAGTGTATCACCCTGACGGGCACGGCACTGCTCTTCGAGATAGGCGTTGAAGCTCTCCCAATCCGGGAAGTGGGGGATCGGCACCATGTGGTTGCGGCGGGTATAGCCCACCATCCCCTCGACATTGCCCTTGTCATTCCCTTTGCCCGGCCGCCCGTACCGGTCTCGGAACAGGTAGTGCGACAGCAGCCCGCTGAACAGCGTCGCGCGTACCCGTGTGCCATCCGGCTGGATCTTCGAGACCAGGCAACGGTCGTTGTCGTAGAGAACCGACAGAGGCACCCCGCCAAAGAAGGCAAAGGCATGCACATGCCCGTCCATCCAGGCCTCCGCCGTCGCCGCCGGGTAGGCCCGCACGAAGTAGGCATCGCTGTGCGGCAAATCCAGGACGAAGAAGTGGGCCTTTTGTTCGACACCCCCGATCACAACCAACGCTTCGCCAAAATCGGCCTGCGCATGGCCTGGCGGATGCGCCAGCGGCACGAACATCTCGCGGGTGCGTCGTTCACGCTGCCGAACGTAGTCCTTGATGATCGTATAGCCGCCGGTAAACTCGTGCTCCGCCTTGAGCCGCTCGTGGATCCGCTTCGCCGTGTGGCGCTGTTTGCGGGGCACATTCTTGTCCCCTTCAAGCCAGCCGTCGATGATCTCCGTAAACCCATCAAGCTTGGGACGCTTGATCTCCTTCGTGCGCCGGTAGCCCGGCGGCGACGAGAACGCCAACATCTTGCGAACGCTGTCACGCGATATGTTGAAATGGCGCGCCAGTTCCCGCTGGCTCATCCCCTCGCTGCGTGCCAGCCTGACCTTCAGATAAAGTTCCACGGTGTATATCTCCTAGCCCTCCCTGCAGCCACAAGAAGGGAAAAAGTGGACGACTTTTACGCCGCCCGCACCGCCAATTTGGCGGCGCTACCGTGGTCTAATTTTGCACCGACGTGCTCAAACGCCCAGATGGCCGAGTTGTCCTTGGCCGTTGCAACGTCCTTACCGGTGGAAATCGCGTTCTGGGTGTTCTCCAGGTTCATGTTGATGGAGTTCAGGGTCTGCAGAGCGACCATTGCGCCGTTGTTCGTCAGAATGCTGGTCATAGCTTTTATTCCTTTAGCAATATGAGACGTTTCGTCTCGCGTGTTTGATGTCCCGAAGGGCATCTCTGACGTCTTTCTGACTATGCGTTAAGCCATCCGGCTCCCGCGCCACCCCGGTTCCTGGGACGCAAGTAGACATTGCCATGAAGATTGCTAAGGGAGTTCTAATGGGGAGAGTGGGTGGTAGTTAAATCGTCGCAAAGTTGTGCGATCTTTCGCAGGATTTTCCAGTTTCTGATCCACCCGGTTGCTATAGCGGATCTTGCGGTCTGCGCTGACTTATACCGCCAGACCTTTGCGCAGCCGACGCAGGTTCGCCATCCGTGCTACGGCTGAGCGAATGCCCCCATGGTGTTTTCGATGGGTCCTGATCGCGCGTGACCTTGCTTAGCGCTCCCGAAAGGGGGGGCTCCAGGTCGGAGACATTGTTGAGCGCTTCGATGAGGGGCCGGGGATAAAGACCGGGGCGCGTCTGGCGCGCCCCGGATCAGGCCGTTTAACGGAACAGCTGCTGTAGGGTCTGTGGCG
>NZ_PXNU01000025.1:0-2320 GCF_041300735.1 Phaeobacter sp. SYSU ZJ3003
CCTAATGGAATCCTGTTCAAAATACTGGCGCGTTCTGGATGACGAACACCGCGATTTTTTGAATTGTGCCAGACATGCAGTTGCCGAGGGACTTGAGTGGAATGTGGAATCTTAAAGATTAGAAATTCACTTAGTGCGTAAAAGTTAGCTGGGTTGTTTTGTAAGGGTGTTGCTTTGATTTCATTGCAGCGCCCTTAGTGTTTTATCTAACCCTATTGGTTCAATCGGTGTTGCATAAGGTCAAGATGAAACAGGTCTTCCCAAACCGCTTCTGGAAATGTTGCACATGGCTAGATTTTCTTCTTACGCAATGATATAAATGCAACGAATCCTTATGCAACAAAATGGAGCAGAACCATAGCGACGATATTATACGCCCGTGTTTCGACATCTGATCAGACCGTTTCACATCAAAAGACCCAAGCGGAACAGGCAGGGTTTAAACTTGATTGGGTGATAGATGATGAAGGGGTGTCGGGTGTATCCGTGCCCTTGAAAGATCGTCCGGGTGGAAAACGGTTGTTCGACAAGTTGAGGGCGGGCGACACCTTGGTTGTCCGCTGGGTAGACCGTCTTGGTCGCAACTATGAAGACGTCACCGCCAATATTCGAGAATTTATGAATATGGGGGTCACGATCAAAACCGTGATCAACAACATGACCTTTGATGGTGCAACAGATGATCCCATGCAGAAGGCAATACGTGACGCCATGATTGCGTTCATGGCAGCAAATGCACAAGCACAAGCAGAGGCTCAGAAGTTAGCGGCGAAAGCAGGTCATGAACACCGTAAGGCAATGGGAGATGATGCTTATAAAGGGCGGAAACCTTCGTTCACCACTCCACAGATTGATCAGATCGTTGCCAAGGTTGGTGAAGGCGTTGGAGTGAACGAAATCGCCCGTCAGGTTGGTCTAAGCAAGTTCGCTGTGTCACGTATCAAGTCTGACACAGCAGCAGCATATGCCAAGGCAGCACGCTGGGGAATATGACCCTACATTTCCAGTGCTTGTCAAAAAAGCAATCACAGTGACCTGCCCCCCGAGGCTCCCTTATTCATAACGAGAGTCTGCGGGTCTGGTTTTCATATTCTCCGTCGTCTGATTGGGCAAGCGCGCCGGGCGCGGAGCCCTCAAATTGCTCAAGCGTCCGGCGCGCTTCTGCGGGTGTTTGGTTGCCGAGCGATGAGTGCGGCCTGACGTTGTTGTAGTCGTATCGCCAGAGCGCCAGCTTGCGCCGGGCATCCTCCAGGCTGTCGAACATCTCCTCGTTCAGGAGCTCGTCGCGCAGGCTGCCGTTGAAGCTCTCGATGAAGGCGTTCTGCTGCGGCTTACCCGGATCGATGTAGTGCCAGTCGACGCCGTTGTCGTTGGCCCACTTTAGGATTGCCCGGCTGGTGAACTCGGTCCCGTTGTCGCTGACAATGCTGGCCGGTCTGCCATAGACCCGGACAAGCGCATCCAGCTCCCGCGCGACTCTGGCCCCTGAGATGCTCGTGTCGGCCATCAGGCACAGGTTCTCGCGGCAGCAATCATCATTCACCGCCAGAATGCGGAACCTTCGGGATGCACCGAACGTGTCGGATAGGAAGTCCAGAGACCAGCGTTCACTAGGTCTCAGCGCCTCTGGCATAGGTGTCCGCGATCCACGGGCACGTTTTCTGCCCCTTCGTCGCCTGACGCCCAGTTTTTCTTCTGTGTACAGGCGATAGAGCTTCTTGTGGTTCATGATCATACCCTTACGCTCTAGCATCACACCGATCCGGCGGTAGCCAAACCGACGCCGCTTGGCCGCGATGGCCTTCATCTCTTTGCGTATCTCAGGATTGTCCGGCGGGCGCTCACGCCGGACAGTCTTTGGATCGACACCGACAAGTCGGCAGGCCCGGCGCTGCGAGATGTCATGATCCCGCATCGCCCGGAGCGCTGCTTCGCGCCGCTCATTCGACGTCGTCAGCTCTTTCCCAGCAAGTCCTTCAACACGACGTTGTCCAGCATCTGATCCGCGAGCAGACGCTTCAATTTGGCATTCTCATCCTCCAAAGCCTTCAGCTTGGCCGCATCAGACACTTCCATGCCGCCATACTTGGATTTGAATTTATAGAATGTGCCCTGACTCAGGCCATGCTTGCGGCACACCTCCGCCGTCGGCATCCCGGCTTCCTGTTCTTTGATCATTCCGATGATCTGTGCTTCTGTAAAACGGCTCTTTCGCATCTGTTTGCTCCATCAAGAGGTTGAGCAAACTCTACATTAGAGCGTGTCGCGTTTAATCGGTTTTGTATCCTGCGGCCTTGAAGAAGTTGTAGCATTCCTCGTC
>NZ_PXNU01000026.1:0-42443 GCF_041300735.1 Phaeobacter sp. SYSU ZJ3003
ACCGATGCCGCTCTTCATCGCGTCAGTCACCTTTGAGACGAATTCGGACTGCTTTTCGATGCGAGCTGCCGAAGCACCCAGGGCAGCGGCGCCGTCGACCGCAGTCTGGATCAAAGCCTCAATCTTCGCGATGGAACCGTCAGCGGCTGTCGAAGAACTGACATCGACGTCGCCCAGCGTCAGGCTGGCTTCAAAATTGACCGAGCTTACGGTGATGTTTGACGCGGTGACCGTGCCAGTCGAATCGCGATCAAGCGAGGACAGAACGGTCAGGTTACCGCCGGCGGTGTTCAGCAGGTTCGCACCGTTGAACTGCGACCCTTTATAGATTGCTTTGATCTGGTTTTTCAGCTCGTCGACTTCGGCTTTGAGTTTGCCGCTGTCCACGTTCTCCCCGGTTGCATTGACCACTTTTTCCTTCATCTCTTTCAGAAGGTCGGTGATCTGTTCGGCGCCAGCAAGTGCAACCGCAACAGTGGATTCCCCCAGAGCCAGCGAATCGCCCACGGCGTTGAAGCCGGCAACATCCGATTCCATGACCTTCGAGATCGCCCAGATGGCCGAGTTGTCCTTGGCCGTTGCGACGTCCTTACCGGTGGAAATCGCGTTCTGGGTATTCTCCAGGTTCATGTTGATGGAGTTCAGAGTCTGCAGAGCGACCATTGCGCCGTTGTTCGTCAGAATGCTTGTCATAGCTTTTTGTCCTTTAGCATTAGGAGACGTTTCGTCTCGCGTGTTTGATGCCCCGAAGGGCGTCTCTGACGTCGTTCTGACTATGCGTTAAGCCGTGCGGCTTCCGCGCCCCCCCCGTTTCCCGAGGCGCGATTGTACCTTTCTGCAATAGTTTCTAAGGGAACATTAACGGCGAGAGTTGGGGTCTCTAGAATTCCGCCTAAGTTGTGCATGCTTTTGCATGCCTCTCGAATATTTGATCCAATCCGGTGCCAAGCGGGTCTTGCGGCCTGCGCCTTCGTATAGATCCGGACCTGTCCGAATGACCCGCTCGCCGCAGGACGCGCGGTTTTTCTTCGCTCTTGTCAAGGTTGGGGGCTCAACTGGCCTTTGGTGAGACCTGTACGGGGGAGCTCATCTAGGCTCGTGTGTGGGGTCCACTGATTGCAATCGCCACGCAACTGGCACAGGTTCGCCATTCGTGCTGCGACTGAGCGGATGCCCCTCCCCAATGGCACTTTTCGATGGGTTCTGAATGCGCGTGACCTTGCCTCACGCCGTCGAAAAGGGCTGGCGTTTCAGGTCGGAAAAACTGTTGATCGCTTCGATCGCCTGTTCTTGTCGCACGAGGACGGCTTTTCTCTTTTTCAAAGCGCCATCCATCATGGCAGTACGCCCTTCGCCGAGGCCGACATTTCGTTCATCGATGAGGGGCTAAGGATAAGAAACCGGGGCGCGTCTGGCGCGCCCCGGATCAGGCCGTTTAACGGAACAGCTGCTGTAGGGTCTGTGGCGCCGAGTTGGCAATCGATAGCGCCTGTACGCCTAGCTGTTGCTGTGTCTGCAACGCCTTTAATCGCGCGGATGCGGCTTCCATATCAGTATCCACCAGCGCGCCGATGCCGCTCTTCATCGCGTCAGACACCTTTGAGACGAAGTCGGCCTGCTTCTCAATGCGGGCTGCCGAAGCACCCAGGGCAGCAGCGCCGTTGATTGCAGTCTGGATCAGAGACTCAATCTTCGAGATAGAAAGTTCAGCCTGCGTTGAATTCGAAACATCGATGGTCCCCAGGGACAGGTTATCCTCAAAGTTAACCGAGGCTACGGTGATGTTCGAAGCGGATACTGTAGAGGATGTGCCAGTCCCATTGCGGTCAAGCGAGGACAGAACAGTCAGGTTGCCACCGTTCTTGTTCAGCAGGTTTGCACCGTTGAACTGCGACCCTTTGATGATCGAGGTGATCTGGTTTTTCAGCTCGGTAACTTCGGCGGCAAGTTTCCCGTTTTCCACGTTCTCCCCGGTCGCATTGACCACTTTTTCCTTCATCTCTTTCAGGAGCTCGGTGATCTGTTCGGCGCCGGCCGTTGCAACCGCAACAGTGGATTCCCCCAGAGCCAGCGAGTCGCTTACCGCGTTGAAGCCGGCAACGTCCGATTCCATGACTTTCGAGATCGCCCAGATGGCCGAGTTGTCCTTGGCCGTTGCGACGTCTTTACCGGTGGAAATCGCGTTCTGGGTATTCTCCAGGTTCATGTTGATGGAGTTTAGGGTTTGCAGGGCGACCATTGCGCCGTTGTTCGTCAGAATGCTGGTCATAGCTTTTAGTCCTTTAGCAATATGAGACGTTTCGTCCCCGAGTATTTCCTGTCCCGAAGGACATCTCTGACGTCTTTCTGACTATGCGTTAAGCCATCTGGCTTCCGCGCCACCTCGTTTCCCGAGGCGCAAGCGGACTTTGTTGTGGAGTTTGCTAAAGGAACCCTAATTGCGAGATAAAGCTTCTGTGATATCCTCTTTTGGTTGTATTTCCTTACGCGCGTCTCTCGAGTTTCTGGTCCAAACGGGTGCCATAGCGGGTCTTGCGGCCCGCGCTGTCATATACGTCCAGACCTTTGCGAACCCGGCGCAATTCCGCCATACGTGTTGCGACCGAGCGGATGCCTTCCATGGCGCTTTCCAGAAGGTCCTGATTACGCGTGACCTTGCTTTGCACCTTCGAAAGGGTTTGGCGTTCCAGATCGGAAAAACTGTTGAGCGCTTCGATCGCCTGTTCTTTTCGCGCAAGGATGGCTTCCATTTTTTTCAAATCGCCGTCCATAAGGGCAGCGCGCTCTTCGTCGAGGATGGTATCCAGTTCATCGATGAGGGTCTGGGGATTTTGGTCAGTCATTTCTGAGATTCCTTCAGTGCGTGATAGAGTGATTCGGCGAGCCCGATGCCGCCGGCTTTTGCAATTTGTTCTGCCTGGGCACGGACCAGAAAGCTGGAAAACTGTTCTTCTCCAGCACCGCCGCCGCCAAGTCCTTCGCGTGATTCACCAAGCCCCGCAGATTTCAACATTTCCGCCAAAAATGAAGCTTCTAGCTCGAGCGCCGCCTTGCGCAGAGGGTCATCTTGCGGGGGCTGTTGCACGGGCTGGGGCTTGGCCTGCGGCAGGGCCTGTGACAGGGGGGATATGGTTGCATTCGGCATTTTGGCCTCGGTCTGACAGAAACTACGAATTGCTTCGATTTTTCTGAGACTGCGACATAACCGGTTAAAATTGCCGTAACCGCTTTGAGGTAGAAGGGGGTATCGAGATAGAACGTCTGGAAACCCATGCATACCACATCACTCATAGGTCAGGCCCTTGGCGGAGCCACAGGCAGCAAGACCTCCCCAGCGCAGGATGCTCCGAAGAAGACTCAGGATCGTTCGTTCGCAGATTATGTAAATGACGCATCCTCCAAGCAGGAGGCGGCACAGTCCCAAACATCAGAAACAATCGATAGCGGCATAGCGGATCAGGCTGATTCTCAGGCTGCTGTTGAGGCGGATAGCGCGTCCGCCAGCTCAGAGGACGCGGTTGCCGATCAGGCGACGGGAGAATCGACCGGGAGCGCAGCGGGAGAGGATGTTGAAACGCCGAGCGAAGCGGCCATTTCGGCAGGACATGCGGCTCTGGATGCGGAAAAACGGTCTGCCAGGTCTGCAGATCTGCCTGAAGGTGCGCGCGTGGGGCAGAAGATAGGTCAGGGAGCTGTCGCCGGATCGGCGGTGGCAGAAGACGGCGAAGCAGCCGCTTCAAAAGCGGCCGGGAACACGACAGCTCAGACGGCAGGCGAGGAAAAAGCGCAAGGTCCGGCTGCCGCAGGCGCAGCCTTTGCCGGACGAGAGACGATTGAAAACCAGGCCCCGGCGCGGGCGGCACAGTCAGGTGGTAAAGCCACCGCGGGCGGTGGCGATGTGAAGGTCGGCGAACAGTCGGCCATGACGGTCAATACCGAAGCGGCCCAGGAGGAGGGAGCAAGCCCCGCCAGAACGCAGACCGGAGCCGCAGATCAGGCCGTCGCCAGAGTGGCTCAGGACAAGCCAGGCGCTGCGGCGGCAACCCCGGCCAGCCCTGCAACCGCGGCTGACGCGACCAAATCCGCGACACCGGCTAGTCCGGCAGAGGCGAAAGCATCGTTGAAAGCAGAAGAAAAGGCGGCTGACGCCCGGATGGCTGCAGCAGACAAGGCGACGCCCGCTGCCGCTGCCGCCGCGAGCAAGACATCTTCCGCCGACAGCGTGCCGAAGTCTGTGTTCCAAATGCAGGTCGAAAACGCAGAAGCCGGGGATTCCCGCAAGGCGCGCTATCGCACCCGCAATGGTGATGCGCAGGCCGCTGCCGAAGTGGCCAAGGCATCCACTGCCGCTGCGGGTGTCCAGACAAACGCGGCCACTGCAGTCAACGCAACCACCAATTCCGCCATTGCAATGATGCAGGCGTTGCAGGCAGACACCATGAAACTGTCGCAGGCGCCGGGGCTGCTGGGGGATTCATCCGGTAGCGGGTTGAGCATGACAGCAGATCTTCCCGGGCTGCCGCAGCTTCTGACCGAAGCGGTGTTCCAGCCCGGAATTACGCACCGACCGGAAACCCCGCGTATGATCGCTTCGCAAATGGCCGAAGCATTCGTGGCGAAAGGCGACCGGAACGTGGATGTTTCACTGAACCCCGAAGAGCTGGGCAAGGTGAAGATGCGCGTTGCGACCAGTGAAAACGGCATCACCATGATCATCCAGACAGAACGCCCGGAAACTGGCGATCTGATGCGTCGGCATATCAATGAGTTGGCCGAGGAATTCCGCCGCATGGGGTTCCAGGACATCTCGTTCGAATTCAGCAGCGGTGATTCCGCGGGCGGTCAGGCGCAGCAGGGACTGGGCGATGGCACCGGTGCCGGGACCGGGCATGGCGCCTCGACCGGGGCCACCGATATGAGCGCGACCGATGAGGTCGCTGAAACACAGATACAGAACCTCCGGTTGGGCTCGACCGGCGTTGATATGAGAGTTTGAACCATGACAGATGCTGTAAGCGCGGCCAGTGCCGCGACAACGACACAGGCCAGCGCCGCGAAAGCCACGCGTCCGACCGGACTGGCTTCGGACTTTGAAACCTTCCTGAAAATGCTGACCGCCCAGGCGCGTTATCAGGATCCGCTGGAACCGCTCGATTCGACGGAATATGCATCACAGTTGGCGCAGTTCTCGATGGTGGAGCAACAGGTTCAGGGCAACGATCTGCTGCTCGCCATGCAGAATCAGCTGGGCCTGTCCAACATGGCGGCGATGTCCGGCTGGGTGGGCATGGAGGCCCGCGTTGCGGCGCCGGGTTATTTTGACGGATCCTCTCCGGTGGTTGTGGCCCCCAATCCGGCGGCTGCTGCGGATCAGGTGACAATGGTCGTCACAGATGCTGATGGGACCGAAGTCGCTCGTATCAACCTGCCTGTTTCGGCGGAGCCCTATTCTTGGGATGGCACCGATCAGGAGGGCAATACGCTCGAACCCGGCAGCTATGCCTTCACCATCGAAAGCAGCCGTGACGGCGATGTTCTGCTGACGGATCTGGCCGAGGTCTATACCAAGGTGACGGAAACCCAGATGCAGGGCGGCGATGTGGTCTTGATCACCGAAGGCGGCTCGGCGATCTTGGCATCCACTGTGACGGGGCTTCGCGACGCTCCGGCCGAGACCTGACAATAGGGCAGGGACCGCCGGAACATCGGGGGGCATCGTCCCCTGATACCCTCGCATTTCGCCGGGGGATGAAGACTGGAGCGGACCCTGTCAGCCAAATCGCCTGAATTTCACAGCAGATTCTTTACGTATCTGAACGCCTCGGGATTTGAGGCGCGCGCCCCCCGGATCCTGACCGGGGGGCGTTCGAATCATGTCTGGCGCATGGGCGATTTGGTGGTGAAATTGTTCGAGCCGGGACGAAAAAATCCGCTGTTTGCCAATGATCCCTTGCGGGAAATTGCAGCGCTTTCGGCCTTGTCTGGGACCGGAATGGTGCCGCATCTGGTCACTTCTGGTCATTTCGAGGGGCGCCATTGGTTGGCCTATTCTCATATTGAGGGCGCTCCCTGGCAGCGCGGTGCTGCCGAAGTGGCCCGGCTGCTTGGCAGGTTGCATGATCAGCCGGTTTTCGCAGGCGTTCCCGCAGGCGTGAATGGCAGCGCGATGCTGACGGCGCAGACCGAAAGCATCCTGTCCCAAACCCAAGGTGGCGCGGATCTGCGCGCGTTGCGCCCCGCAGGACAGGTGTCGCCCGCCTCCCGGACCAGCCTCATCCATGGTGATCCGGTGCCAGGCAATCTGGTGGCGCATGACGGAACACTGACCCTGATCGACTGGCAATGCCCGCAGAAAGGCGATCCGGCCGAGGATCTGGCACTTTTTCTGTCGCCCGCAATGCAATTCCTGTACCGCGGCAAAGTCTTGAGCCGCGCGGAGGAGGCCGCCTTTCTTGCGGCCTATCCGGACCGGCAGGTCGTCGAGCGTACAGAGGCCCTGAAGCCCTGGTTCCATTGGCGCATGGCAGCCTATTGTCTGTGGAAAGCGGAGCAAGGCGGGGCACAGGACCGGGCCGCAATGCAGCTGGAGATCGCCGCGCTTCAGTCCATCATCCCTAGCACCGCATAGGCGGGCGGCATCACCACCCGGCGGGCGCGGCCAAAGGGGAATTTCCCCATGCTCTGAACAACGGGTGAATAGGGCAGATCAGGTTGCTTTCCCTGCACCAGATCAGCCAGCAACCGACCGGAATAGCTGCCCATGGCAACCCCATTACCGTGATAGCACAGGCCCGCGAACATCCCTTTTTCACCGGGCACCGGCCCGACAAACGGCACCAGATTGCGCGCCATGGAGACCATGCCAGACCAGAAATGCGTGCCTTCCACTGTGCTCCATTCGGGGAACATGATGTCAAAATGCTGACGCAGTGCACGGCGAATCGCGGTTTCGGAACGTGGCGAGGCAAAAAGCCCACCCCGCATGCCAAACAGGAACCGCCGGTCCGGCATCAGCCGGAAATAATGCAGCAGGTTGCGGGTATCAAAGGCCATCTGATCGCTGAACCAACCCTGCGCCTGAAGCTCCTCATCGCTGAGTGGGCGGGTCACCATCACTGTGGATTGCGCCGGGATATAGCGGCCTGACAGCCAGTCCGGAAGCCCGTCCCAGGAATAGCCGTTCGTGGCCACGATCACCTGATCGGCGTGCAAAGCACCGTCTGGTGTTGTCAGGATATGCCCGCCGCTCGATGCGCGGCTGAGTCCGGTGACCGGGCTGTTCTGAAACAGGCGGGCCCTGGCAGATTGCGCGGCGCGGGCGATGCCGAACAGGTATTTGCGGGGATTGAGACCGAATCCCACCGGGATAGTCAGGGCGCCAAAAAAGCCGCCGTTCATTCCGTTCGCGGCCAGTTCATGCTGTTCCAGCAACTGCGGTGAGCCGCCCGCAGCGGCAATCTCATCGGCCTGTCGGCGCAGCGCCTTCATGGCGCGCGGGCTGTGGGCCATCTGGGTTTCGCCATCCGAGTGGGTATCGGCATCGATCTGGTGACGGTCCAGCAGCTGGCGCACCAGATCGACGGCGGCGACCTCACCGGCATCATAGATGTCGGTCGCCTCGGCGCCGAATTTGCGTCGCATGGCAGCGCCCGACAGCTTGGCACCGCCGATACAGCAAAAACCGCCGTTGCGTCCGGAGGCACCCCAGCCGGGTGTTTCAGCTTCAAGCAGGGCGACCTTTGCTCCGGCCTCGGCCAAATGCAGGGCGGCGGACATGCCGGTGAAACCGCCGCCGATAATTGCGACATCGGCTGTCACCTCACCGGACAGCCTGGGCCAGTCGGGGGCAGCAATGGTTCCATCCCACCAGCAGCCGTCCCGCGGGCCCGGGCCATAGGCGTAGTCAGAGAAGATCCGCCGCATCAGGTCCGCGCCGCCGCCTGTTCATCCCGTTTCTGCCGCACCATCTGGTGTTTCGTCACCAACGAGGCCGAAATCACGCCGATGGTGACAATGGCAATCATGATGGTCGACAGCGCGTTGATCTCTGGGGAGACCCCAAGGCGCACCGCCGAAAAGATCTTGATCGGCAGGGTGGTGGCCGCTGGTCCCGAGGTGAAAGAGGCAATGACCAGATCATCGAGCGACAGGGTAAAGGCCAGCAGCCAGCCCGAGATCACCGCAGGCGCGATGATGGGCAGGGTCACCAGACGGAATGCCTCCGCCGGGGAACAGCCCAGATCCAGTGCGGCCTCTTCCAGCGACCGGTCGAATGTCACCAATCGCGAGGAGACCACCACCGACACGTAGCACATGGAGAAGGTGGTATGCGCCAGAACGATGGTCAGAATCCCCCGGTCCAGCCCAATGCCGATGAACAGCAGGAGCAGCGACAGACCGGTGATTACCTCGGGCATCACGAGGGGTGCGTAGATCATCCCGGAAAATAGGGTGCGGCCAAAGAACCGCCCGCCGCGCACCATGACATAGGCGGCCATGGTGCCAAGGACCGTCGCGATGGTCGAGGAGAAGACCGCGACCTTGATGGTGACCCAGGCGGCGTTGAGGAAGGCCTCGTTCTGCATCAGCTCGCTGTACCATTTGGTCGAAAAGCCCGCCCAGACGGTGACCAGCTTGCTTTCATTGAAGCTGAAGATCACCAGAATCACCATCGGCACATAAAGAAAGGCAAAGCCAAGCGTCAGCGAAACGGTATTGAACCAGCTCATCCTGTTCATTGTTCGGCCTCCTGCTGTTTCTGCTGGTTGCGTTGGAACAGCACGATGGGAACGATCAAGAGGAGCAGCAGCACTACCGCCACGGCCGAGGCAACCGGCCAGTCCCGGTTCGAGAAGAACTCTTCCCACAGAACCTTGCCGATCATCAGCGTGTCGGATCCGCCGAGCAGAGACGGGATCACGAACTCGCCCAAGGTGGGGATGAAGACGAGGAAACAGCCCGCGATGATGCCGGGTTTCGACAGCGGGATGGTCACCAGCCAAAAGGCGGAGAGCCGCGAACAACCCAGATCCTCGGCCGCTTCGATCAGCGATTCATCCATCCGCTCTAGCGCGGAATAGATCGGCAGGATCATGAAGGGCAGGTAGGTATAGACCACGCCGATATAGACGGCGGTATTGGTGTTGAGGATGGTCAGCGGCTCGTTGATGATCCCCAGCCACAACAGCAACTGGTTGAGGAACCCTTCGTTCGACAGGATGCCCATCCAGGCGTAGACGCGGATCAGGAAGCTGGTCCAGAACGGCAGGATCACCAGCATCATCAGCGTCGCGCGCCATTCGGACGGCGCCCGCGCCATGCCGTAGGCGATCGGATAACCCGCCAGCAGCGTCAGCACTGTCGAGAAGAAGGCGATCTGCAGCGAGCTGAGATAGGCTTTCCAGTATAGATCGTCCTGTGTCAGCCAGACAAAGTTTTCAAAGTCCAGCTCGGACAGGAAGGTCCAGATGCCCGTCGCCCAGTCGAATTGCGGCATATAGGGCGGGCGCGCCAGCGCCACATCCGAAAGCGAGATTTTCAGGACGATGGCAAAAGGCACCAGAAACAGCGCAAAGAGCCACAGGTAGGGGACAATGATCAGGGCAAAGCGGCGCATCAGTTCGCCAGCAGGACGCCTGCCGTGGCGGTCCAGGACAGCCAGACAGTGTCTTCCCATGTAAAGGCCCGGCGCGAGATGCGGCGGGTATTGGCGGCCTGCGCCTTGATCACCGCGCCAGAGGGCAGTTCAACGTGATAGGTCGAGATATTACCGAGATAGGCAATGTCGAGGATCTTGCCCTGCACCGCGTTATCGGCGCCTTCGGGACGGTCTGCCGTGATGGTGACCTTTTCCGGGCGGATGGCCAGATGTGCGGTCTGCCCGTCCGAGAACGTGTTGGGGGTTTTGACCGTCAGCGGTTCCTGCCCTTCTTTCCAGTTCAGGGCATAGCTGTCTTCGCCGGTGGGCGTGACGGTGCCGTCGATGATGTTCACATCACCGATGAAATCGGCGACGTAAACGGAATTGGGGGTCTCGTAGATGCGATCCGGGGTGGCGACCTGCATGATCTTGCCGTTGTCCATCACCGCAACGCGGCTGGCGACGGTCATCGCCTCTTCCTGGTCGTGGGTGACGATGACAAAGGTGGTGCCAGTCTTCTCCTGAATGTCCATCAGCTCGAACTGGGTGTCCTGGCGCAGCTTCTTGTCGAGCGCACCAAGGGGTTCGTCCAGCAGCAGCAGTTTTGGCGCCTTGGCCAGCGACCGCGCCAGTGCCACCCGCTGCCGCTGTCCACCCGAGATCTGGTGCGGTTTGCGGCGGGCGAATTTTTCCAGCCGGGTCAGGCGCAGCATGTTCTCCACCCGCTCGGCGATGTCGTCCTTGGGCATGCCTTCGCGTTTGAGCCCGAAGGCGATATTGTCCCAGATGCTGAGATGCGGGAACAGCGCGTAGGACTGGAACATCATGTTCACCGCGCGCTTGTTCGGCGGCACCGGGGCGATATCCTGACCGGCGAGATAGATCTTACCTTCGGTCGCGGTTTCAAACCCGGCGAGCATCCGCATCAGCGTGGTCTTGCCGCAGCCCGAGGGGCCAAGAAGCGCGAAGAACTCCCGCTCGTATATACCGATTGTCAGATCGTCGATTGCGGTGAACTCACCAAAGCGTTTGGTGACATTTTGGAACTCGATCAGAGGCTTGGCCTCGGGGTCGTTCCAGGGTTCAAAAACGGGAAGTGTCAATCCGGCCCCCTGCGCGGTCCAGGTCCAAAGCGGCACTGGCCCCTTTGGAAGGTGTATTGGCATAGCCCGGCAGGGCACAGGGTGCGCCCTGCCGGATCAGGCGATATCGGATCAGGTGCCCGACTTGATCTTGGTCCACAGACGGGTCACGACGCGCTGCACCTTGGGGGCATAGGGCGTGGTGGTGAACAGGTTGGCCAGGGTGGCTTCATCCGGGTAGATCGCCGGATCGCCGATCACGTCCTCAACCAGGAATTCCTGCGATGCCTTGTTGCCGTTGGCGTAGTAGACGTAGTTTGATGCCGCCGCCATGTTCTGCGGGTCCATGATGAAGTTCAGGAACACATGCGCCGCATCCGGGTTCGGGGCGTCGACCGGAATGGCCATCTGGTCGAACCACATCTGGGCGCCTTCGACGGCCGCATGATAGGCGATTTCGACGCCATTGTCGGCTTCGGCGGCGCGGTCGCGGGCCTGCAGCACGTCACCGGACCAGCCCACTGCCACGCAGATGTCACCATTCGCCAGCGCGTTGATGTATTCGGAGGAATGGAATTTCTGGATATAGGGGCGCACCGCCATGAAGACGCCTTCGGCCTTGGCGATCACGTCCGGGTCATGGCTGTCGGGATCTTCGCCGATGTATTTCAGTGCAGCGGGGATCATTTCTGCCGGGGCATCCAGGAAATGGACGCCGCATTCGGCCAGTTTTTCCATGTTGTCGGGGTTGAAGACCAGCTCAAGCGAGTTGATCGGGGCATCGTCGCCCAGCAGTTCCTTGACCTTGCCAACGTTCACACCGATGCCGGTGGTGCCCCACATGTAGTTGATGGAATAGGCGTTGTCCGGGTCGTACTGTTCGGTGCGGTTTTCGACCACATCCCACATGTTCTTGTGGTTGGGCAGCTTGGACATGTCCAGTTTCTGGAAAGAGCCTGCCATGATCTGGCGCTGCAGGAAGGTGCCGCTGGGCACCACCACGTCATAGCCCGACCCGCCGGCCAGCATTTTGGTTTCCAGAAGTTCGTTGCTGTCGAATACATCGTAGATCAGATCGATCCCGGTCTCTGCCTCGAACTTTTCCAGAAGGGCTTCGTCGATGTAGTCGGACCAGTTATAAACGCGCACCTCTTCCGCGATGGCGGCCGTGCTGCTAAGGGCAACGACGGCGGTCAGTGTCATCGTCTTGAGTGTCATGAGTATCTCCCTGTGCCTGCCGGTTTCATTGCCCGGCTGGGGTGGATTTGATCAAGTTTTGCCTCGTGGGGCAATACTGTTTATGTTTTCACCGGGTGGTTCTTGGTGCAAGCTGCCCAAAAACTAGGAGGATACCCCAAGGTGACAGAGATCACATCTTCGGCCCAGAATGCAGAAGACGGCGCGGCGAAAACGCCGGCCCATGAGGCCGTGTATCAAAAGCTGCGCGCGCAGATCCTGTTCGGTGAACTGGCGCCGGGGCAGGCGGTAACAATCCAGGGTTTGACTGCGGCTTTGGGGGTTGGGATGACACCGGTCCGCGAGGCGATCCGCCGACTTATCTCGGATGGGGCGCTGGTGTTTCAGGGTAACCGGCGTGTTTCCGTTCCCTTGTTGCGGACATCGGATGTCAAAGAGCTTATTTTCGCAAGAAAAACAATTGAGTGTGAGCTTGTCAGGCTCGCAACAACACAGGTTTCGGACGCCGATATCGCTGAGCTGGAGCGCATCGACACGGCGCTGGATCAGGCGATTTCCGCAGGCGATGTGCCGGGGTATCTGGCGCAGAACTACAGTTTCCACACCGCATTATACAGTCGCGCCGCCGCTCCGATCCTGACCGATCTTGCGGATCGCCTGTGGCTGCGCTTTGGCCCGTCCCTGCGGGTGGTCTGTGGCCGCTTTGGCACCCAGAGCTTTCCGGACCGTCACAAGGACATCCTTGAGGCCTTGCGTCGCAGGGATCCCGAAATGGCTGCTTTGGCGATGGAGCGGGACGTTTGTCAGGGCATGGATCAGGTCAGCATGGGGCTGGATCCGGACAACTGATTCGATTGACACCGTGAAATTTGATCATATTCTGGGGCCAATCTCTTATTTTTGGAGCGACTCCCATGAATGCGATCACCAACCACATGCCGACGGCCGAATTGCAGGCCCTGGACGCCGCGCACCACATGCATCCCTTCACCGCCAATGGTGAACTGGCGGAAAAAGGCGCCCGGATCATCACCCGCGCGAGCGGTGTCACGCTGACCGATAGTGAAGGCAACGAGATCCTCGACGCGATGGCGGGCCTGTGGTGCGTCAACATCGGCTATGGCCGTGACGAGCTGGCCGATGTCGCCGCGCGCCAGATGCGCGAGCTGCCTTATTACAATACCTTCTTCCAGACCTCGCATGTGCCGGTCATCGCTCTGGCCAACAAGATTGCGGAACTGGCGCCCGGTGATCTGAACCATGTATTCTTTGCCGGGTCGGGATCTGAGGCGAATGACACCAACATCCGCATGGTGCGTCACTACTGGGCGCTGAAAGGCAAACCGACCAAATCCATCATCATCAGCCGCAAGAACGCCTATCACGGCTCTTCGGTTGGCAGCGGCAGCCTGGGCGGGATGTCGGCGATGCATGAACAGGGCGGCCTGCCGATCCCGGATATTCACCATATCAACCAGCCGCATTGGTGGGCCGAGGGTGGTGACACCTCCCCCGAAGAGTTCGGCCTGCAGCGCGCGCAGGAACTGGAACAGGCGATTCTGGAACTGGGCGAAGACCGCGTCGCAGCCTTTATCGCAGAACCAGTTCAGGGTGCGGGCGGCGTCATTGTGCCCCCGGAAACCTACTGGCCGGAAATTCAGCGCATCTGCGATAAATACGAGATCCTGCTGATCGCGGATGAGGTGATCTGTGGCTTTGGCCGCACCGGCAACTGGTTTGGCAGCCAGACCATGGGCATCCGCCCGGACATCATGACCATCGCCAAGGGGCTGAGTTCGGGCTATGCGCCGATCGGCGGCTCGGTGGTGTCAGATGAGGTCGCCGCCGTGATCGCGAGCGACGAATTCAACCACGGCTATACCTATTCCGGGCACCCGGTGTCCTCGGCGGTGGCGCTGGAAAACCTGCGCATTCTCGAAGAGGAAAACGTGGTTGGTCACGTGCAGGATGTGGCTGCGCCCTATCTGAAAGAGCAATGGGAGGCGCTGATTGATCACCCGCTGGTGGGGGAGGCCAAGATCGTTGGCATGATGGGCTCAATCGCGCTGACACCGAACAAAGAAGCGCGGGCTGCCTTTGCGGCACCTGCCGGAACGGTGGGCTATATCTGCCGCGAGCGGTGCTTTGCCAATAATTTGATCATGCGCCATGTGGGCGACCGGATGATCATCTCTCCTCCGCTGGTCATGACCCCGGCCGAGATCGATACCCTGATCGAACGAGCCCGCCTGTCGTTGGACGAATGCTATGCCGCACTGAAAGAGCAAGACCTGCTGCACAGCGCCTGAACTTAAGCGCAAACACCGAATTTCGGCAGGAAAGCGGTGTTTGGCATGCATTATTTGCCTGAAAAACAGGCCCTGTGCCGGAATCAAAGGATCTTCCCGGCGCAGGGCCTTTTCTTGCACATTTTCGTGAAAGGGAGCCCGTGGCAGAGGATTCTCCTGTATGATCATTTAAAATATGCCGCAAATTCTGCTTTTGCGGTCGCAATCGGTCCGATCCGCTGAAAGCTAGTCCCTAAGCTAGTTTCAAGCACTGAAAGGACGATCCGGTTGCATCCACCATGGTGGGTATGTTTACATCAGTGCAACGAGTGCAGACCAAACTGCCAAATTAACACGGGGAGCCTGTTTTGGCTGATGCGTCAAACAGTGATGCGTTCGTTGAATTCGAACGTGTCCAAAAGAGTTATGATGGCGAAACGCTCGTCGTCAAAGACCTTAACCTGGTGATGCTTAAAGGTGAGTTTCTGACAATGCTTGGGCCGTCTGGCTCTGGCAAGACAACTTGCCTTATGATGCTTGCCGGATTTGAAACCGCCACCCACGGGGATATCCGTCTGGGCGGTGTTTCGATCAACAACATTCCGCCGCACAAGCGTGGCATCGGCATGGTGTTCCAGAACTATGCGCTGTTCCCGCATATGACCATCGCCGAGAACCTCAGCTTTCCGCTGGAAGTCCGCAAGATGGGCAAGTCCGAGCGTGAAGAGAAGGTCAAGCGTGCGCTGGACATGGTGGAAATGGGCGCCTTTGGCGGCCGCCGCCCTGCGCAGCTTTCGGGTGGTCAGCAGCAGCGGGTCGCTTTGGCACGTGCGCTCGTGTTCGAACCCGAGCTGGTTCTGATGGACGAACCGCTGGGCGCGCTGGACAAACAGCTGCGCGAAAAGATGCAGTTCGAGATCACCGATCTTGCCCACCGTCTGGGCATTACCGTGGTCTATGTGACCCACGACCAGACCGAAGCGCTGACCATGTCGGACCGCGTTGCTGTGTTCGACGATGGCCGTATTCAGCAGCTGGCGCCGCCGGATCAGCTTTATGAAGAGCCGGAAAACAGCTTCGTCGCGCAGTTCATTGGTGAGAACAACACCCTTGAAGGCACCGTGAAAGAGATCAACAACGGTCTTGCTCTGGTGCAGCTGGATGGTGGCGAATTGATCGACTGTAAGCCGATCAACGTGTCCCAGCCCGGCGAGCGCACCCGCGTTTCCATCCGCCCCGAGCGGGTCGAATACAACAAGGAACGCCTGCAGGAAGGCGCCCACACCCTGAAGGCCGAAGTGCTGGAATTCATCTACATGGGTGACATCTTCCGTACCCGTCTGCGGGTGGCGGGAAATGACGAATTCATTATCAAGACACGGAACGCACCGGACCAGGTTCGCCTGAAGCCGGGCCAGCAGATTGAAATCGGCTGGCTGCCCGAAGACTGCCGCGCGCTGGACGCCTGACGACGGCGCGCGCTTTGAAACCCCCGGCGGCCAAGTGACCGGGGGATCACAGTTAAATTCAAGATCAACAAGGAGAGAGTGTTTATGAAACTCACCAAACTGACAGCCCTTGCCGCCACGACGGCGCTCTGCGCGCCGATGGCGTTCGCAGAAATGGCAGACGAGATGACCATCGTGTCCTGGGGTGGCGCATATTCGAACTCCCAGCTGAAGGCCTATCACGAGCCCTATGCTGAAAAGACCGGCGTCAAGATCATCAACGACGAAAGCTCGGCCGAAGCGGTTGCGAAGCTGCGCGCGATGAACGAAGCGGGCAACGTGACCTGGGACGTGGTTGACGTGGTTGCTGCGGACGCGATGCGTCTGTGCGACGAAGGTCTGGCGATGGAAATCGACGCGGATGAGCAACTGGCCGCCGCGCCCGATGGCACCCCGGCCTCCGAAGACTTCGGCGAACTGCTGGTGTCCGACTGCTTCATCCCGCAGATCGTTTACTCGACCACCTTCGGCTACCGCACCGACATGGTCGGCGATACGCCTCCGGATGACATCTGCGACGTCTTCGACCTGGAAGCCTATCCGGGCAAGCGCGCGCTGGAGAAGCGTCCGATCAACAACATGGAATGGGCTCTGCTCTGCGACGGCGTTGCAAAGGACGAAGTCTATGACGTGCTGGAGACCGAAGAAGGTCAAGAGCAGGCCCTGGCCAAGCTCGACACCATCAAGGACAGCGTGATCTGGTGGTCTGCTGGCGCCGACACTCCGCAGCTGCTGGCTGACGGCGAAGTCGTGATGGGCTCCACCTACAACGGTCGTCTGTTCTCGGTCATCGAAGAGCAGAAGCAGCCCGTCGCCATGATGTGGGACGCGCAGGTGTTCGACTTGGACGGTTGGATCATTCCGGCAGGTCTGTCCGACGAGCGTAAAGCCCGCGCGCTGGACTACATCATGTTCGCAACCGACACCCAGCGTCTGGCGGACCAGGCCAAGTACATCTCCTACGGTCCGGCCCGTGCGTCCTCCGCTCCGCTGGTTGGCAAGCACGCCGAACTGGGCATCGACATGGCGCCGCACATGCCGACCGATCCGGCAAACGCAAAGAACACGTTCCTCTACAACTACGAGTTCTGGGCTGACTACCGCGACGACATCGACGCCAAATTCCAGGCGTGGCTGGCCAAGTAAGCCGGTCTGAAGACCTCGCCAGAGAGCGCCCGGCGCTCTCTGGCACCCACTCTTCGTATCAGGTCGCATCTGAACGACCGGAAGAGCAAAACCCGCGGGCGACACAGCGGGCAAAACACAGGGATAGATATGAGCGACACCACCCAATCCGGCCCGGTTCTGGCGGCTGACGGCACGCCATTGAAGCGCAGCCTGGCCCGCGCCCTGAGAATGCAAAAGATGCGTGCGCTGATGCTGATCGCACCGCTTCTGCTCTTCATCCTTCTGACCTTCATTCTCCCGATCGGCGACATGCTGTTCCGCTCGGTCGAGAACCGGATCGTTTCGGACACGCTTCCCAAGACCGTGGTCACCCTTGCCGACTGGGACGCCAAAAGCGGTGAAGCCCCCGGCGACGCGGTATATGAAGAGCTATATTACGATTTATTTGTGGCGGCAGAGGCCAAGGAGCATACCAAGCTCGGCACCCGCCTGAACTATGAACAGACCGGTATTTCCTCCCTGTTCCGCAGCAGCGGCCGCAAGGTTGATGACATCGGCAAGGACCACGTCAAAGCCATCGAACGCGCTGCCGATCGCGCCCTCAAGGATGAGGCGCTCTGGTTCGAAATCATGACCGGTGGCAGTGGCGCGGCGGGCAATTCCGATCTGCTGACCGCACAGCGCGAAAAGATGCGCAATCTCACGGATGAGGTTTTCCCGGCCGATATCGGCTTTGTTCCCGGCGCCGAGATTTCCGAACTCTTCCCGCGCATGGCGACCGCCTATACCGATTTCGCGCTGTTCACGGCGATCATTGATCAGGATGTCGTGGCCGAAGAAGATCCCTGGGAAAGCGTTTTCGTGGCCTTTGCCACCGAAGTGCAGGCCCCCGGTGGCGCAGAAAAACTGGCTAGCTATAGCGGCCCCGGCGCGGCTGAACTTCAGGCCGCGGGCGCAGCACTGGCCGATCTGGAGCCGATTTCCTTCAAGGCAGCCTTCCTCGATATCGACGAAGACTGGGGCGACGTCGACAACTGGCGCACCATCCAGACCTACAGCCCGAAATATACCAGCGGCTATTTCCTGAACTCCATCGACATGCAGAAAGGCCCGGATGGCGCCGAAGCGCGCCCCGAGAACCAGCAGATCTACATCACGCTGCTCAAGCGTACGATGTTCATGTCTCTGGTGATCACGGGTTCCTGTATTCTGCTAGGGTACCCGGTGGCCTGGATCCTTGCGAACCTGCCGACACGCTCGGCCAACCTGCTGATGATCCTGGTGCTGCTGCCTTTCTGGACCTCGCTTCTGGTGCGGACATCGGCGTGGAAGGTGATGCTGCAGCAACAGGGCGTCATCAACGACGTGCTGGTCTGGCTGGGGCTTGTGGCGGATGACGCCCGGCTGGTGATGATTAACAACCAGTTCGGTACCATCGTGGCGATGACCCACATCCTGCTGCCCTTCATGATCCTGCCGATGTATTCGGTGATGCAGACGATCAACCCATCCTACCTGCGCGCGGCGAAGTCGCTGGGCGCGACCAACTGGACGGCCTTCTGGCGGGTTTATTTCCCGCAGTCGGTGCCCGGTATCGGCGCGGGGTCGATCCTCGTCTTCATTCTGGCCATCGGCTACTACATCACCCCGGAAATCGTCGGCGGCACCAAGGGTGTCTTCATCTCGAACCGGATCGCCTATCACATCTCGTCTTCGCTGAACTGGGGCCTCGCGGCTGCACTTGGCGCGATCCTTCTGGTCGTCGTTCTGGTGCTATACTGGGCCTATGACAAGATCGTCGGCATCGACAACGTGAAACTGGGATAATCGACATGGCATTGACTCCTGTTACAAATCAAACCCCCGGTTTCACCGCTGCTGTGGCAGCTGGCGCCGGAGCCTTCTTTGGTCTCTTCGTGGGCACCGCTCAGGCCACCGGCCTGATCGGGATCCTCGTCGGCGGCGCCATCTTGGGCGTACTTGGATTTGTCTTTGCGGGTATGACCGACAAGGAAAAACCGCTGCGCTGGGCGACCTTTGCGCTGTTCCTGGTGCTGGGCTACCTGTTCGGCGGGCTGCCCGCCGCGGTGGTGGGCGGCTTGTTCGGCTGGTTCGCGGGCTGGTTCATCTTCTGGCTGGCGACCTCGCGCTACCGGGCGCATCTGCCGCCCTATCTGACCCCCGGTCAGGTGTTGTGGCATTACAGTTTCCGGGTGATCTGCGGCGTTATCTTCGTCTTCCTGATCACGCCGATCCTTGTGGTGATGCCGCTCAGCTTCAATGCCGAGAACTTCTTCACTTTCACCCCGGAAATGCTGCGCTTTGATCCGGCTGGCTATTCGCTGAAGCACTACAAGGACTTCTTCAGCAATGACGACTGGCAGCAGGCGCTGTGGAACTCGATTAAGATCGCGCCGATGGCGACGATCCTGTCGGTCAGCTTCGGCACCTTGGCGGCGATTGGTCTGAGCCAGCCGCACGTGCCCTTCCGCCGCGCGATCATGGCGATCCTGATCTCTCCGATGATCGTGCCGCTGATCATTTCGGCTGCGGGCATGTACTTCTTCTACAGCCGCATCGGGATGCAGGGCACCTACTTTGGCGTGGTTCTGGCCCACGCGGCGCTGGGGATTCCCTTCGTGATCATCACCGTGACTGCGACGCTGGTGGGCTTTGACCGTTCGCTGACCCGCGCTGCGGCGAACATGGGCGCCGATCCGGTGACCACCTTCTTCCGGGTGCAGATGCCGCTGATCCTGCCCGGTGTGATTTCCGGTGGTCTCTTTGCCTTCATCACCTCCTTTGACGAGGTGGTCGTGGTGCTCTTTGTCGGCTCCGCCGGGCAGAAGACGTTGCCGTGGCAGATGTTCACCGGCCTGCGCGAACAGATCTCGCCCACCATTCTGGCGGTTGCGACCATCCTTGTGGGGATCTCAATCTGCCTGCTGACGGTGCTGGAACTGCTGCGTCGCCGCTCCGAACGTCTGCGCGGCATGAGCCCAGGCTGATACGCCACAGAACGCTGAAATAAAGAAGGCCCCGCAGAGGATGCGGGGCCTTTTCTTTTGCTCGTCGTGAGGTGTGGCTCAGCGCAGGCGCCGCAGTAGCTTGAGCGAAGCATAACCATCCGGGATCAGGCCTTTCGACGCCTGATAGCCGCGGATCGCGGCCAGCGTCTTGGGGCCGATCTTCCCATCGACGCCGCCGGTGTTGAAACCGGCCCGCGACAGGCGCTGCTGCAGCTCCTTGCGTTCCCGGAAATTCAGGGAGCGGTCGCCGCGCGGCCATTCCGCCTGGATCGCCGGTCCGCCTGCGATGCGGTCGGACAGGTGCCCCACCCCGATCACATAGGCATCGGCGGCGTTATAGCGCTCGATGACCGAGAAGTTCTTGAAGATCATGAAGGCGGCGCCATTCCCGCCGGCGGGCAGCAAGATCGAGGCCGTGCCATGGTTGGGAACGGCGCGCCCGTTGGTTCCAACAACACCCAGCCGGGCCCATTCCGCGGGGGATTTCTTCACCGACCGGCTAGCCAGACCATAGTTGAACCCGCGCGGTAGCTGCACTTCGACGCCCCAGGGCTGGCCTTTGACCCAGCCGAACCGCTTCAGATAAGCGGCGGTCGAGGCCAGCGCATCAGAGGGGTCTTCCGACCAGATGTCGCGTTTGCCATCGCCAGTGAAATCCACAGCATAGGCCAGATAGGAGGTGGGTATGAACTGGGTGTGCCCCATGGCCCCGGCCCAGCTGCCGGTCATCTTGCGCGGGGCGACGTCGCCCGATTGCAGGATCTTCAGCGCCGCGATCAGCTGCTTTTCAAAGAACCGCCCGCGGCGTCCGTCATAGGCCAGCGTCGCCAGCGATTGAATGACGTTCATATTGCCGCGGTGGTTGCCATAGTTGCTTTCCATGCCCCAGACGGCGACCACGACCTCCTTGTCGACACCATAGGTGGCTTCGATCCGGTTCAGCCGCCGCCGCTGTTCACGCAGGGCCTTTTTGCCGTTCTTGACCCGGGAGTCCGAGACGGCGCTGTCTAGGTATTCCCAGATCGTCTTGGTGAACTCGGACTGGTTGCGGTCGCGGCGAATGACGTCGTTGTCATACTCCACCCCGCGAAAGGCGCGGTTCAGGGTCGAAGAGGAGATCCCCTGTGTCATGGCACGGCGCCGGAATCCGTTGATCCACGCCTGAAAGCCACTGTTGGCGGCGACCGGCACCACCTGATCGTCCTGAACGATGTCTGGTGCCAGCCCGCTGGGGCGGCTCAAGGGGCGCAACGAGATCGCCGCCGCCAGCTGGTAAGAGCCATCAGCCGCCGGGGCGCCGCGTTCGACCGGGCGCTCAGGGGGGCGCAGGGATTCGTCGGGTCCGGCCTGTGCTGCAACTGCGCCGGTCGCGGCAAGGGCTGCCGCCTTCATCCAGATCCGCATGGGAATACTACCTTGGTTCAGTGTCTGCTCAGCTTGAATGTAATCATTGCAGGTCCATCGCAAAAGGGTGCAATCGGCAGGCGCGCAAGGCGCCGCCGAACCGGCGTAGCAGGCCGGATCTATTGGCTGTTTTACTTGCGGCGTTTGCGTTCGACCTTGCGCTTGGTCTTGGCGGCCTTGTGTTTGGATTTTGCCGCCTTGCGTTTGACGGTGCGGCCCGCCGGGCTGCGTCGTCCGCGCCCACTGCCACCTTTGGGCAGGGCCTGATCCTCAATCGACAGCAGCTCCAGCTCCAAACCGCCGGTGACCGGCGCGGCCTGTGTCAGCCTGACGGTGACGCGCTGACCGATGGCAAGCGTGAGACCGGTATCGGCCCCCATCAGCGTCCCGGCATCAGCATCGAAATGGAAGAACTCGCGTCCGATAGTACGCACGGGCACCAGCCCGTCGGCATGGGTTTCATCCAGTTTCACGAAGGCGCCGAACCGAGCAATGCCGCTGATCCGGCCGGTAAATTCATTGCCGACCCGTTCCGACAGGTAGGCCGCCAGATAGCGGTCCGTGGTGTCACGTTCCGCGATCATCGAGCGGCGCTCGGTCTCGGAAATATGAGTGGCGGTGTCGTCCAGCCGCTCGATTTCATCGGGGGTGAGGCCATCCTTGCCATTGTCCGGCCCCCAGCCATGGGCGGTAATCAGCGCTCGGTGCACGATCAGATCCGCATAGCGCCGGATGGGGGATGTGAAATGCGCATAGTTGCGAAGGGCCAGCCCGAAATGGCCAAAGTTTTCAGGGTTGTAATAGGCCTGCTGCATCGACCGCAGGGTCGAGATATTGATCAGCTCTGCATCGTCCGTGCCCGCCGCCGCATTGAGCAGCGCGTTCAGATGCCGGGTTTGCAGCACCTGTCCCTTGGCGAGGTTCAGACCCGCCGCCTGCGCTGTTTCGCGCAGCGCCTCAAGTTTCTCTGGCGCCGGTTCTTCGTGCACGCGGAACACCAGCGGTGTGCGTTTCTTGATCAGGGTCTCGGCAGCCGCGACATTGGCAAGCACCATGAATTCCTCGATCAGCCGGTGCGCCTCCAGCCGGTCACGGAAATTGACCGAGGCAACCTGTCCGTCGTCATCCAACACGATGCGCCGTTCCGGCAGATCCAGATCCAGCGGCTGACGCGCGGCGCGGGCCTTGGTCAGGGCGCGATAGGCGGCATAAAGCGGTTTGATCACGTCCTCGAGCAGGGGCGCGGTCTTCTCGCTCGGGCGCCCGTCCATGGCGTCCTGCACTTCTTGATAGCTAAGCGCGGCGCTGGAGTTTATCAGCGCCCGCATGAAGCGATGGCCGATCTTGTTGCCCTCCGCATCGACCTGCATCCGCACCACCACAGAGGCGCGCGGCACGTTTTCATGCAGCGAGCACAGATCGCCTGACAGCCGGTCCGGCAGCATCGGCACCACGCGGTCGGGGAAATAGCTGGAGTTGCCCCGTTTGCGCGCCTCGCGGTCCAATGCGGAGCCGGGCCGTACATAGGCGGCCACATCGGCAATCGCGACCCAGATCACATGGCCGCCGGGGTTCTTGGGATCGGTGTCGGCCTCGGCGAAACAGGCATCGTCGCGGTCGCGCGCATCCACCGGGTCGATGGTGATCAGCGGCAGGTCGCGCAGGTCTTCGCGTCCTTTCAGGCCAATGGGTTTGGCGGCGTCCGCCTCGGCCATCACCTGATCGGGGAATTGGTCAGGAATGCCGTGCTGGTGGATCGCGATCAGCGATACCGCCTTGGGCGCCGATGGGTCGCCCAGACGTTCGACGACGCGCGCGCGCGGCAGGCCCAGACGGGTCTTGGGACCGGCCTGTTCGGCCTCGACCAGTTCACCATCCTTGGCGCCGCCCGTTGCATCCGGCGCCACGCTCCATTCGGTCGAGCTGGATTTGTCAATCGGGACAATCCGGCCCCCTTCGGCACCGGTGCGAAAGACGCCAAGCACCCGTTTGGGGTTGGTACCGATATGGCGGATCAGCCGGGCTTCGTAATTGTGATCCGCGCCTTTGACGGCGGTCAGCCGGGCCAGGATCCGGTCGCCTTCCCCCAATGCGGGATCCGAGGCGCGCGGCATCAGCAGGATAATGGGTTCCACCCCTTCGCCATGCCATTCCATCGGGCGGCCAAACAGATCGCCGTCCCGGTCTGGACGTTTGACCGTCAGGATGGTGACGGGCGGCAATTGTTCTGGATCGCGGTAGGTTTTCCTGCGCTTCTCCAGGTGCCCTTCGGCCTCCAGTTCCTTCAATACGCGCTTGAGGTCGATACGGTCAGCCCCCTTGATGCCAAAGGCCTTGGCAATGTCGCGTTTCGAGTTCTGGGTCGGGTGGGCGGAAATCCAGTCGAGGATTTCGGCCTTGGAGGGGATACGGGTCATATCTCCCGCGTATCATGACCCGAAGACAAGGTCATGATGAAAAGAGCGGGTCAGCTGCGGCTTTGACGCAGATCTGCTGCCGTGTCCACGTCGTTCAAGATGTCTGTCTGCGCAATGCGCCAGCCCGGCAGTGTCGCAACAGAATCGGCCAGCGCGTGCTCGCTGGACCAGCGCACGTTCTGAAACAGGGTCTGCGGCAGGCGGGCCGGGTGTTTTGCCCCGACCAGCCAGTAGCCACCATCGGTGGCCGGGCCAAAGACCGCATCCGAGTGTCCCAGCGCCGCAAAAGCACGGGCGATATGGGCGCGGGTGATGCCGGGAATATCGGCGCCGATCAGGCAGACGGGGCCATGCGCCGGGGCAGAGGACACGCCTTTGAGCATCCGCTTCATGCGCTGCCCCAGATCACCGCCGCCCTGCGCCAAACGCGGCAGATCAGCGGGCCAGACGCGGGAGGTGACGGCCCGGTCCGGGGCCACGGCCAGAACGATCTGCCAGCGCGGATCGCGCAAGGCGCGGATCAGCCGGGCCGATTGATGACGAAACCACCAGGTTGCAGGGATCACGCCGATCCCCTGTCCCAACCGCGTTTTGACCCGGCCCGGGCGCGGTTCCTTGATCATGATGACAAGGGTTTGTCTTTTCATCTTAGGTCAGATCCAGAACCATATCGCGGTGATCGATCCCGGCGTCATCATAGACGGGGCCGGTGGCCGCAAATCCCAGCTTTTCATAAAAGCCGAGGGCGTGCAGCTGGGCGCCCAGCTTGGCGCGGGACATACCGGGTGTCTGGCGGGCGATCTCCACCGCCTTTTGGATCAGCGCCTTGCCTAGACCGGTTCCCCGGCCCGCCTGTGTGACGCAAACGCGCCCGATCTTGGCGGTGTCACCGGCAAAGACGATGCGCGCGGTGCCGATGGGGTGTCCATCCTGCGTGGCCAGAAGATGGGTTGCCACCTCGTCCAGCGCGTCGATCTCTTCCTCGACCGGCACGCCCTGTTCCGTGACGAAAACGTCGAACCGCAGGCGAAAACAGGCCTCGCGGTCCTCGGTGACCGCAATCTGCGCCGTCATGCGAAATAGTCTTTCAGGATGCGGGAATAGATGGCTTTCAGCTGGTGAATCTGCGCGATTTCAACGTTTTCATCCACCTGATGCATGGTCTTGCCCACGAGGCCGAACTCCACCACCGGGCAGTGCGATTTGACAAAGCGCGCGTCCGAGGTGCCGCCTGTGGTGGACAGCTCCGGCGTGACGCCGGTTTCCGCCGCCACTGCGGTTGAGACCAGATCGGAGAGTGCGCCCGGCGGCGTGATGAAGCTTTCGCCCGAGATTTTGACCTGCATGTCGATGGTGGTGCCGAACTCGGCTTCGACTTTGTCGGCTTCTGCCCGCAGCCATTCCGTCAGGCTGGCGCCGCTGTGGGCATCGTTGAAACGGATGTTCGCGGTGGCGCGGCTTTGCGCCGGGATCACGTTGGTCGCCGGGTTGCCGGTGTCGATGGTGACAACCGCGAGCGTCGAGGCGTCGAAATGCTCGGTGCCCTGATCCAGCTCGTGACTGGCGAGACGATCCATCAGCCGCGCCATGGCGTTGAGCGGATTGTTGGCCCGGTGCGGATAGGCGGAATGGCCCTGTTTGCCGGTCACGGTGAACCAGGCTGACAGCGACCCGCGGCGCCCGATCTTGATCATCTCGCCCATGGTGTCGGGGCAGGTGGGTTCCCCCACCAGGCAGACCGACATGGCCTCCCCCTGTTCCTGCATATAGTCCAGCAGCGCGGTGGTGCCGTCCAGCGCATCGCCTTCTTCATCGCCGGTGATGGTCAGGATGACGGCGCCGTCGGGCGGGGTGGTCTGCACAAAATCGATGGCGGCAGCGGCAAAGGCGGCAACGCCCGATTTCATGTCGGTGGCGCCCCGGCCATAAAGGATGCCGTCTTTTTCCTCGGCGCCAAAAGGATCGACGGTCCAGGCTGCTTCATCGCCCACGGGCACCACATCGGTGTGACCGTTGAAGCCAAAGGTGCGGGCGTGGCCTTTTGCACCCCAGCGGGCAAACAGGTTGCTGATCCCGCCGCGGTCTGCCCGGGCGCAGTCAAAGCCTGCTGCGCTTAGAATCTGCTCCAGCAGCTCCAGCGCGCCGCCCTCTTCAGGGGTGACCGACGGGCAGCGGATCAGATCGGCGGTCAGGCGGGCGGGATCGGTCGGGGACATGCGGTGGGCTCCTGAAATTCCGGTTTGTCATGGCCTAGCGTGGATCCCGGCAAGGTGCAAACCGCCAGAAGGTCGCCAAGGGGGCAGGTCATGGGACTGTGAAGGGGCGGAGAGGGGGCGAAACGTGGCGCAAAAAAGGTCATTTTGTGCACCCCCTTCAGAGGCGGGGACAGGCAAAAAGAATCGTGTTAATAATCCATTAACCAAGAAGACCTGAGGCAGGTCACCAACGCGCAGTACAGGTCCATGTGGCCACTGCATCCCGGAAAACAGGACCCGGAAGGGTCTTTACCCCGCATGGCGCCGAAAAGGCGTTTCAATGCGCCGGATGGTCTGTCTCATCGTTATGAGTGAGGGCAGGGCAATGGTGGCAGCGTCTGAACTGAACTACAATCTGGCGGCGTCTGCCGATCAGATGGCGGAAGAGATCTTTGGCACCGGCGTCACGGTGGTCAGCGCGAGCTATTCCGGTGACAGTCGTTCCTCTGCAATCTACTCGGGGGGCGATACAATAGCCCCCGGTGCAACGCCGGGCGATACTGGGGTGATCCTGTCGACGGGCCGCGCGGATGACTACACCAATTCCAGCGGCGAGGCGAACCAGCGGGCCAACCAGTCCACCAATACCAGCGGTGAGAACGACAACGCCGATTTCAACGCGGCTGCTGGCGCGCGGACCTATGATGCCTCCTATCTGGATGTGAGTTTCATTCCGGATGGCGAAGTGATGACGATGCAGTTCATCTTCTCCTCAGAGGAATTTCCGGAATACCAGGATTCGATCTATCAAGACTCGGTCTCGGTCTGGATCAATGGCGAACAGGTACAGTTGGAGGTGGGTAGCGACACCGCCAACCCGGACACTGTCAGTTCTACCAACAATCAGAACCTCTATCTCGACAATACCGGCGATGCCTATAACACCGAAATGGACGGGCTGACGCTCACCATGACGCTAACGATGGTGGTCAACCCGGATGAGGTGAACACCCTGCGCATCGGTATCGCCGATGTGGGCGACAACAAATACGACAGTAACCTTCTGATCGCTGGGGATTCGATCCAGACAGATCTGGTGGCGCAGACGGATCTGGCGCACGTGCAGGCCGACGGCAGAAAGACGATCGATGTGCTGGCCAACGATACAAATGTGTCGGGCAGCACGCTGACGATTACCCATCTGAATGGTGTCGCGGTCACAGCAGGATCGCTGGTGACGCTGAGCACTGGACAGACGGTCGAGCTGAACGGTGATGGCACGCTGACCTTGGTCGGGGATGGCGACGTGGAGGATTTCACCTTCACCTATACCGTCAGCAACGGGACCAATTCAGATACCGGGGTGGTGAATGCGACTTCGATCCCCTGCTTTGTTGCGGGCACGCTGATCCGCACCCCGCGCGGCGAAGTGCCGGTCGAGAGCCTAATGCCCGGGGATCTGGTCATGACCCGCGATGACGGGCCGCAGCCGGTGCGCTGGACCGGATCGCGCCGGGTTGCCGGGACCGGGGAATTGGCACCGGTACGGATTGCTGCGGGCAGCTTTGGCGCGCACCGGACATTGTCCGTCTCTCCGCAGCACCGGGTGCTGGTGCGCGGCGCTGCGGCGGAACTCCTGTTTGGCGAACCCGAGGTTCTGGTGACGGCGCGGGATCTGATCAATGACAGAACGGTCCGGCCCTCTCCCTGCCGCGAGGTGGAGTATGTCCACCTGATGTTCGACCGCCATCAGGTGATCTATTCTGAGGACCTGCCCAGCGAAAGCTTCCTGCCCGGTCCGGAAACCCCGAACCTGTTCGAACGGAGGGTGTTGGACGAAATCTGCGCCCTGTTCCCCGAGTTGGACCCGGAAACCGGCACCGGTTATGGACCTGCGGCCCGGCGGGCCCTGTCCGGGGCTGAGGGGCGTTTGCTGTCGGCTATGCAGATCGGCTGAGCAAGAAGTCTGCCTCCTGTGCCGCGCCATTGGGCAGGGCAGAGCATGACCCGAGGGGAGCGCGCGGCATCACGCTTGCGTGAAGCTATTATACGGCCTAAGACATTTCTGATTTCCTTAATCCAGGGTCGTGATTTCGACGTGTCTTTCTTCCGTCTTCTTCCATTGATGATGTTTGCCCTCTGGGGACAGGTTAGCCTGGCCCAGATGCTGACGGTCAACACCGTGACGCGGCCGCCGTTTTCAATGGTGGAAAATGGGGTCGATACCGGATTCTCGATCGAGCTGGTGGAGGCGATGGCTGATCGCCTTGGCTGGAACTACGAGATCAACCGGACCGAGACCTTTGCCGAGATGCTGGAGGGCGTGCGCAACGGCACGGTGGATATGGCGGCGGCCAATATCTCGATCACGGCGGCGCGCGAAACCGAAATGGATTTCAGCCAGCCAGTGTTCGAAAGCGGGCTGCAGATCATGGTGCATGCCGAGGACGTGCGGGCGCCGTCGCTGTGGCGGGCCATGCTGTCCTGGGATCTGGCGATTGCCATCGGTCTGGCGTTCCTGCTGCTGTTCGGGGGTGGCATGCTGATGTGGACATTCGAACGCCGCGCCCAGCCCTATTTCGACCGACCGCTGAAAGAGGCCTGGTTTCCGTCCTTCTGGTGGGCGCTGAATCTGGTGGTGAATGGCGGTTTTGAAGAGCGGGTGCCTCGCACTCCTATCGGTCGCCTGTTCGGGGTGCTGCTGGTGATTTCATCGCTGTTCGTGGTGTCGGTCTTTGTCGCAAAGATCACCACGGCGATGACGGTCGAGGCGATCACCGGCAAGGTGAATTCCGTCAATGACCTTTATGGCCAGCGGGTTGGCACCATCGAGGGTTCGACGGCGTCGGGTTTCCTGCAGCGGCGGGATATCGATTTCTATGGCTACCCGGGGCTGGAAGAGCTGATCGAAGCTTTTGAGGGGCGCAAGATCGACGCGGTGGTCTTTGACGCGCCGGTGCTGAATTACTACGTCACACACGAAGGCGAGGCCCACGGGCGCACCATCGGGTCTGCTTTCCTGCGGGAGAATTACGGTCTTCTGTTCCCGCAGGGCTCAGAGCACACGGAAGAAGCCAACCGCGCGCTCTTGGCACTGCAAGAAGACGGCACTTATGATCAGCTTTATAAACGCTGGTTCGGCGGATCGAGGTGATCTGGACCCCCGGTTACGCGTTCAGTGGATGGTGGGTTCTTCCCCGTCAAAGAACGGCGTCATCTGAGCGACGATAACGGCGTTCTCCGCCAGTGCGCGGTCCATCAACTCGCGCTCTTCCTCACCGATCTCGTGACCTTCGGCTTCGCGCTCGGCCAGGGTGCCGTATCCGGTCACATCCAGCGGCGCGGTGTCGGCCTGTTTCAGGATCGCCACGGTTTCGCGCACGGCTTCGGCTTCATCCACGCCCGAGGCATAGACCATCAGCGCAGCGCCCGAGGCGCCATCGGGCAGCCCGTCGCCTTCTTTGCGGCCAATCTGAACCAGCAGCGTATAGACCTGCTGGCGGGAGGGTTTCTTCTTTTCCATGGCGCAGGCCATACGCGGGGCGCGCTGCGCGGTCAATCGTCTTAGAGCCTGCAGAAGTGGTCTGCGCGGTTGTCATTTGCGCTGGTTTACCGATCCTCAACTCCGGGTCTGCTAAGGGAGGCGGGGCCGGTTCTCACGCGCCGGGCCGATTTTCTGTTTTGCTCATGCTTTTTCAGGACCGATCTTATGCCCATTGCATCCGAGTTGCCCGTCGATACCTCAGCCTCTGCGGCGCAGATGGCGGATGCGATGTTCGGCAGCGGAATTACCGTTCTCAATGCCAGCTACACAGGCGCCAAAGACGCCTCAGGCATCTATTCGGATGGCGACACGGTTGCCTCTGAAATCACCCCCTCGGACACCGGCGTGATCCTGTCGACTGGCAATGCGGCGGATGTGACCAACAGCAGCGGTGACGTGAACACCAGCTCGCGGACCACGACGCGCCACGGAGAAGCGGGCGATTCCGACCTGACCGATCTGGCGGGTATGCAGACCTATGATGCGGCGGTGTTCGAGGCTAATTTTATTCCCGCGGGCTCGACGCTGACCATGCAGTTCGTGTTCTCCTCGGAAGAGTATTTGGAGTACGTCAACAAGGGGTTCAACGACGCGGTCGGGGTCTGGGTCAACGGCGAGCAGGCCGAGCTGACGATTGGCAGCGGTGACATTTCCATCGACAATATCAACGATGGGTCGAACCAGGATCTTTATGTCGACAACAACCAGCATGACGACACCTACAATACCGAAATGGATGGCTTCACCATCACGTTGACGCTGACCGCGCCGGTCAAGCCGGGGCAGGTGAACTCGATCAAGATCGGCATCGCGGATGCGGGTGATGATAAATACGATTCCAACCTGCTGATCGCTGGGGACTCTATCCAGACCGCGCTGGTGGCAGGGGATGACGCAATCACGCTGGATGAGGGCAGTTCGGACACGCTGGATGTGCTGACCAATGACAGCCACACGCCCGGCACGACGCTGACCATCACCCATATCAACGGCCAGCCGGTGGTGGCGGGTAGCACCGTCACCCTGTCGGGCGGCCAGCGCATCACCCTGAATGACGATGGCACCTTTGACATTGCCGCGCAGGATGATGTCGACGATCCCGAGACCACGACTTTTACCTATACGGTTGCCGATGGGCTGGGGAATACCGACACGGGTCTGGTGAAAATGACCACGGTCCCCTGTTTCGTGGCCGGGACGTTAATTGATACCGCCGCGGGGCTGCAGCCGGTGGAGAGGCTGGAGCCGGGTACTCTGGTTCATACCCGTGACAATGGATTGCAGCCGCTGCGCTGGGTCGGCCGCAGCCACCGCCGCGCAGAGGGCGCCGATGCGCCGGTTGTCCTGGTCGCAGGCGCGCTGGGCGATCACGCTGCGCTAGAGCTGTCGCCCTGCCACCGGGTTCTTGTGTCCTCGGATCGGGCAGAGCTGTTGTTTGGTGCGCCGCAGGTTCTGGTCAAGGCCAAGGATCTGGTCAACGGCGACAGCATCCGCATGCGCCGTGATGGCGGCCCGGTGACCTATGTGCACCTGCTGTTTGACCGGCACGAGATCATCCGGGGCAACGGGTTGGAGAGCGAAAGCTATCATCCCGGCCTTGAAACCGCTGCCAGTTTTGATGGTGAAACGCGGGCGGAGATCCTGCACCTCATTGGCGGCGACTGGTCCGCCTACGGCCCTTCTGCCCGTCCGGCGCTGAAAGGATACGAAAGCCAGCTACTGCTGAAGGCTGGCTAAGGTTCAGGTGCGGGATCAGTACTGGGTGCGCATCCGGTAGCCCGGGTGAAAATGCATCCGGACAAAAGTCACTGGCTGCTCCTGAAACCAGGTTGCCCGTTCCATGAGGAACAGTGGTGTGCCCTCTTGCGTGCCAAGGAACCCGGCCAGCGCGGCATCCGCCGCCACCGAGGACAGGGTGATTTCGGCATTTGAAAAGGGGACCCGTGACAGCAGCCATTCATTCGGCCCGGTCTGCGAAAAATCCGCCTCCGCGACATCCGGTACCGCGTCGATATTGATCCAGCGGTCCTCGAACTGAAAGGGGCTGTTGTCGGCGTAATGCATGCATTGCAGATGCAGGACCTCTGCCCCCGCCGTCAGCCCCATCTGCGAGGACAGCCACCCCGGCGCAGGCACGGCGGCACGGCTGACCAGCCGGTAGCGATACACCGCATTCATGTCTTCGACCTGCTGGCGGGTCACGGTGATTTCCAGCCGCGCCTGTTTCACCGGCGCGATGGCAACGCGCGTGCCGCTCTTGCGCTTGCGGTCGATGATGCCACGTTCGGCCAGTTCGCGCAGCGCGCGGTTCACCGTGGCGCGGGCGCAGCCGAATTCCTCGGACAACTCCTGTTCAGTGGGGAGTAGGGCACCCTGATCCCAAACCCGGTCCTGAATGCGGCGCAGCACCTCGTCCCGGATATCCTGAAAACTGGTTTTCTTTTGTGGCTGCACCGGCTGTCCTGCTGCTGGTTGTGGCGAAAGGGTCGATCCGTTCTCGGCGCCCGGGCGCGTTTTGTAAAGTCGCGCGGTCAGAGTGCGGCGCGCAAGGACTGCACTGCGTCGCCGAAGGCGGCCAGAATCTGCTCCCGGCCCACGTGGCGCCCCTGTTTCACCTGATGACGTCCGGCGCTCCAGACATCGGTGACGGCGCCGTCACCCGCGGCGAAGCACAGACCGTCCAGCAGTTGTTCGGGCGTCAGCGCACAGAGAGCAGGCAGAGAGGTGTCGACGGCAATAAGATCGGCCAGCGCCCCGGTCTCGATCTGTCCGGCGGCGCGGCCCAGCGCCTGCGCCCCGCCCCGGGCGGCGCCCAGATACAGGGTGTCGCCGACGGATCCCGGTCCCGGGGTCATCACGTTGCGGGCCAGATCGCGCAAGCGCTGGGAATACTCCAGCTGGCGCAGCTCTTCGGGCAGGGCGATGCGGATATTGGAATCCGATCCGATCCCGAAGCGCCCGCCATGGGCCAGATATTCCGCCCCATTGAAGGGGCCATCGCCCAGATTTGCCTCGGTGATCGGGCACAGCCCCGCAACCGCGCCCGATGTGGCCAGTGCTCGGGTTTCCGCCTCGGTCATATGGGTGGCGTGGATCAGGCACCAGTCCTTGCCCACCGGCGCGTTGTTCAGCAGCCATTCGACAGGACGGGCGCCCAGCCAGTCTTGGATATCCTTCACCTCGGCGGGTTGTTCGGCGATATGGATATGGACCGGCGCGCCGTCTTGGATCTTCAGGACCTCTGCCAGATCTTCGGGGCTGGTGGCGCGCAGGGAGTGCGGAGCGATGCCAACGCGGGTGTCGGCGGGCAGGTCTCGGTCAGCATTTCTGCGAACCTGCGCCACAAGATCGGCAAACCCGTCCACCGAATTGCCGAACCGCAATTGCCCACCTGTCAGAGGCTGCTGCCCAGCCCCGCCATAGGAATACAAAACCGGCAGATGCGTCAGGCCGATACCGGTCTCGTCAGCGGCGGCAAAGACCCGGTTGCTCAGCTCGGCAGGGTCATCATAGAGGGCGCCACCGGGTTGGTGGTGGACATAGTGGAACTCACCCACGGCGGTGTACCCGGCCTCAAGCATCTCCATGAAAGTCAGCGCAGCGATGGCCTGATACTGCTCAGGGCTGAGGTGGTCGAGAAAGCGATACATCAGCTGCCGCCAGGTCCAGAAACTGTCCTGCCCGGCGGCGCGGTATTCGCTCATCCCCGCCATCGCCCGCTGAAAACTATGCGAGTGCAGGTTGGCCAGCCCCGGCAGCAGCGTGTCGACGCAGGTATCCCCATCGCCGGGCGCCGCATTGGCGGTGATCTTTGCAATGGCTCCACTCTCAATCCTCAGCCGGACGTTCTGAACCCATCCCGATGGGGTGCGGGCCTGCCGTGCAAAAATTGTCTGCATCTGATCACCTTATGTATAGACATAATATGAATATGCTCATATCAATCCTGCATCAAGAACTTTGTGAGGGGCTGATGACTGACGCATCCCGATACGTGCTGACCGGAGGACCTGCTGCCACGCTGGTGCAGGGGCGCGCGCCTTATGGGCTGATTCCCGCAGCGGCTGTCGCCATCAAGGATGGCCTGATCGACTGGATCGGAGCTGAGGCTGACCTGCCTGATACTTACGCAGACTGGGACCGGCAGGATCTCGAAGGGCGGCTGCTGACGCCTGCGCTCATCGACTGCCACACCCATCTGGTGTTCGGCGGAGACCGGGCGCGGGAATTTGAAATGCGTCTGAACGGCGCATCCTATGCAGAACTCGCCCGTGCCGGGGGCGGCATCGTCTCGACCGTTTCGGCCACTCGCGCCGCGTCAGAACAGGAACTGGTTGCGAGCGCCCTGCCGCGTCTGGATGCGCTGATCGCCGAAGGGATCACCACGGTCGAAATCAAATCCGGCTATGGGCTGGACCGCGAGGCTGAGCTGACAATGCTGCGCGCCGCCCGTCGGTTGGGGCAGATGCGCCCGGTGACAGTCATCACGACCTTTCTGGGCGCCCACGCCGTGCCGCCGGAATACACCGGCCGTGCTGGGGCCTATCTGCAGGAGGTCTGCTTGCCCACCCTGCGCGCGGCCCATGATGAAGGGCTGGTCGATGCGGTGGACGGGTTCTGCGAAAACATCGCTTTCTCCCCGGCTGAGATCGAACAGGTCTTTGTCTGCGCGCAGGAACTGGGTCTGCCGGTCAAACTGCATGCCGAGCAGCTGAGCCGTCAGGGCGGCACCGCGCTGGCCGCGCGTTATGGGGCGCTGTCGGTCGATCACCTTGAATATGCCAATGCGGCGGATGCTGCGGCAATGGCCGGGGCAGGCAGTGTCGCGACCATCCTGCCCGGTGCCTATTACATGATCCGGGAAACCCAGGCGCCGCCCATCGCGCTGTTTCGTGACCACGGCGTGCCGATGGCGCTGGCAACGGACTGCAATCCCGGTTCCTCGCCGATGACCTCGCTCCTGATGGCGATGAACATGGGTTGCACCCTGTTCCGCATGACCCCGGAAGAGACACTGGCCGGGGTGACCTGCCATGCGGCGCAGGCGCTGGGCCTTTCGGACCGGGGCCGCATAGCGGCGGGCCTGCGCGCCGATCTGGCCATCTGGAACGTCAGCCGCCCGGCCGAGCTGTCCTATCGCATCGGTTTCAACCCGCTCCACGCACGTATTTTCGAAGGCAGACCATGATTGAGATGACCCCGGGCGCGGTGACGCTGCAAACGCTCGAAACCCTGTATCGCTCTGACACCCCGGTCCGGCTGGACCCGGCGGCGCGCTCCGCTGTCGAGGCTGCGGCCCGGATGGTGGCAGAGGCCGCAGCGGGCGATGCGGCGGTCTATGGCATCAACACAGGATTCGGCAAACTCGCCTCGACCCGGATCGCGCCGGAAGACACCGCCACCCTGCAACGCAATCTGATCCTCAGCCATTGCTGCGGTGTCGGCGATCCGCTGCCTGCAGACCGCACCCGCTTGATGATGGCGCTCAAACTGCTCTCGATGGGACGGGGCGCCTCCGGTGTGCGCTGGGCGGTGATCGCCCAGATCGAGGCTATGCTGGCATGCGGGGTCATTCCCGTTGTGCCCTCGCAAGGCTCTGTCGGCGCCTCGGGCGATCTGGCACCGCTGGCGCATATGGCGGCGGTGATGATCGGCGAAGGCGAGGCTACCTATGACGGGGCGCGCATGCCCGGCGCCAGGGCGCTGGAACTGGCGGGGCTGGAGCCGATCGTTCTGGGGCCAAAGGAAGGGCTGGGCCTGATCAACGGCACCCAGTTTTCCACCGCCTGCGCTCTAGCCGGATTGTTTGATGCCTGGCGTCTGGCCGAAGCCTCCATCGTGGTGGCGGCGCTGACAACGGATGCGATCATGGGGTCCACCGCGCCGCTGATCGCGGATATTCACGCACTCAGGGGGCATGCCGGACAGATCGACGTGGCCCGCGAGATGCGCGCCATCATGAGTGGTAGCGAGATCCGCGAAAGCCACCGTGACGGTGACAGCCGGGTGCAGGATCCCTATTGCATCCGCTGTCAGCCGCAGGTGCTGGGCGCGGCGCTGGACGTGCTGCGGATGGCTGCCGCAACGCTGGAGATCGAGGCGAACGCCGTCACCGACAATCCGCTGGTGCTGGTCGAGGCTGGGAAGATCGTGTCGGGCGGCAATTTTCACGCCGAATACGTTGGCTTCGCCGCTGATCAGATTGCCCTCGCCGTGGCGGAGATCGGTGCCATCGCGCAGCGCCGCGTGGCGCTGATGGTGGATCCGTCGCTGTCCTTTGACCTGCCGCCCTTCTTAACCCCCGATCCGGGGCTCAATTCCGGTTTCATGATTGCCGAGGTCACGACTGCGGCCCTGATGAGCGAGAACAAGCATCTCGCCAATCCCTGTGTCACCGATTCCACCCCCACCTCTGCCAATCAGGAAGATCACGTGTCGATGGCCGCCCATGGCGCACTGCGGCTGGGGCGGATGAACGCGAATCTGTCTGTGATCCTTGGCGTCGAATTGCTCTGCGCCGCCCAAGGGGTCGAGGCACGGGCGCCGCTGGTGACCTCTGATCGGCTGACGGAGGTGCTGCAGGCGCTGCGGGCGGAGATCCCGCCGCTCGCCGAAGATCGCTACCTCGCCCCCGAGATTGAGGCCGCCAGCGCCATGATCCGCAGCGGTGAAATCGCCCGGGCCGCCGGAACAGAGGTGCTGCGATGATCGAGGTTACCCGTGGCTCTGCTCCTTTGGTTCTGGGGCTGCCGCATACCGGCACCGACGTTCCGCCGGAAATCTGGGCGGGGCTGAACGAGGTGGGTCGGGCACTGGCCGATACCGACTGGCACATTCACGACCTTTTCGCGGGGCTGGTGGAAGAGGTCACCACCGTGCGCACCCCGGTCCATCGCTATGTCATCGACGTGAACCGCGATCCGGCGGGTGTCAGCCTGTATCCCGGGCAGAACACCACGACGTTGGTGCCGCTGACCGATTTCGACGGACGGGCGATCTGGACAGCAGGGGCGGAGCCGGACGAAGCAGAGATCGCCCGCCGCCGCGACGCCTATCATGCGCCCTATCACGCCGCGCTTGCGGCAGAGCTGGAGCGGGTCAGGGCACAGCACGGCTTTGCCATTCTCTATGACTGCCATTCGATCCGGGGCGAAATTCCCTTCCTCTTTGACGGGCTGCTGCCGGATTTCAACGTCGGCACCAATATGGGCACGACCTGCGATCCGGAGATCGAGGCGCTGACCCTGGCCCATTGCGAGGCGGCAGAAGGCTACACCGCGATCCTGAACGGGCGTTTCAAGGGCGGTTGGACCACTCGCCACTATGGCCGCCCTGCGGAAGGCCTGCATGCGATCCAGATGGAACTGGCGCAGCGCTGCTATTGCCTTGAACAGGCGCCCTGGACCTATGACGCTGCCCGCGCTGACCGGCTGCAGGCGCATCTGAGCCGTATTCTCACCGATCTGAAAACCTGGAGGCCGACATGAGCGATCCCCGCAAGAACAACCGCGATATCTATCCCCCCACCGGCCCCGAGATCAGCGCAAAAAGCTGGCTGACCGAGGCGCCGCTGCGGATGCTGATGAACAACCTGCACCCGGATGTGGCGGAAAATCCGCACGAACTGGTGGTCTATGGCGGTATCGGGCGTGCGGCGCGGACCTGGAAGGACTTCGATCTGATCGTCGACAACCTGCGCGCGCTCGAAGAAGATCAGACCCTGCTGGTGCAATCGGGCAAACCCGTTGGCGTCTTCCAGACCCACAAGGATGCGCCGCGCGTGTTGATCGCCAACTCGAACCTTGTGCCGCATTGGGCGAATTGGGACCATTTCAACGAACTCGATAAAAAGGGGCTGATGATGTACGGCCAGATGACCGCCGGGTCCTGGATCTACATCGGCACCCAGGGCATCGTGCAGGGCACCTATGAAACCTTTGCCGAGGCAGGTCGTCAGCACTATGGCGGCGATATGCGTGGCAAGTGGATCCTGACTGGCGGACTTGGCGGCATGGGCGGTGCGCAGCCTCTGGCAGCGGTCTTTGCGGGCGCCTGCTGTCTGGCGGTGGAATGCAACCCCGACAGCATCGATTTTCGCCTGCGCACGAAATACCTCGACGAGAAGGCCGAGACCCTGGACGAGGCCCTGGCGATGATCGACCGCTGGACTGCCGCCGGAGAGGCAAAATCCGTTGGCCTTCTGGGCAATGCGGCCGATGTCTTTGCCGAGTTGGTTGCCCGCGGCGTCCGCCCCGATCTGGTGACGGACCAGACCTCGGCCCATGACCCGGTGAATGGTTACCTGCCGCAGGGCTGGACCATGGGCGAGTGGAAGCAGAAGCGAGAAACAGACCCTAAAGCGGTGGAAAAGGCCGCTCGTGCCTCGATGAAGGTGCAGGTCGAGGCGATGTGCCAGTTCCACGCGATGGGCATTCCCACAGTCGACTACGGCAACAACATCCGCCAGATGGCGCTGGAGGAGGGGCTGGAAAACGCCTTTGACTTCCCCGGTTTCGTGCCCGCCTATATCCGCCCGCTGTTCTGCCGGGGCATTGGTCCCTTCCGCTGGTGTGCCCTGTCGGGCGATCCCGAGGATATCCGCAAGACCGACGCCAAGATGAAAGAGCTGTTCCCCGAGAACGAGGGCCTGCATCGCTGGCTTGATATGGCAGAGGAACGGATCGCCTTTCAGGGCCTGCCTGCGAGGATCTGCTGGATCGGCCTTGGCGACCGGCATCGGGCCGGGCTGGCCTTCAACGAGATGGTTCGCAATGGCGAGTTGTCGGCGCCGGTCGTCATCGGCCGCGATCACCTCGATAGCGGCTCGGTCGCCTCGCCCAATCGCGAGACGGAGGCGATGATGGATGGATCCGACGCGGTGTCGGACTGGCCGCTGCTGAATGCGCTGCTCAATACCGCCTCGGGGGCGACCTGGGTGTCGCTGCACCATGGCGGTGGGGTTGGGATGGGCTTTTCGCAGCACTCCGGCGTGGTGATCTGCTGCGATGGCAGCGAGGACGCCGACCGCCGTATCGCACGGGTGCTGTGGAACGATCCGGCCACCGGCGTCATACGCCACGCCGATGCAGGATATGAGATCGCCAACGACTGCGCGCGTGAGCACCAGCTGAACCTGCCGGGCATCCTCTAACGAAAAACGCGCCCCGGAGGGGGCGCGTTTCCAACAGTGCCAGTCAAGGCCGGGATCAGTCGCGCAGCAGCTCGTTGATGCCGGTCTTGGAGCGGGTCTGCGCATCGACGCGCTTCACGATTACCGCACAGTAAAGGTTGATGCCGTTCTTCGACGGCATGGAGCCGGAGACCACGACCGAGTAAGGCGGCACTTCGCCATACATCACTTCGCCGGTTTCACGGTCGACGATCTTGGTCGACTTGCCGATGTAGACGCCCATGCCCAGCACCGAGCCTTCGCGCACGATGCAGCCTTCGACCACTTCGGAACGGGCGCCGATGAAGCAGTTGTCCTCGATGATGGTGGGGCCGGCCTGCATGGGTTCCAGAACGCCGCCGATGCCGACGCCGCCCGACAGGTGAACGTTCTTGCCGATCTGTGCGCAGGAGCCGACGGTGGCCCAGGTGTCGACCATGGTGCCCTCATCGACGTAGGCGCCGAGGTTCACGAAGGAGGGCATCAGGACCACGCCCGGCGCGATGAAGGCGGATTTGCGCACGACGCAGTTCGGCACGGCGCGGAAGCCTGCGGCCTTCCACTGGTTTTCACCCCAGCCCAGGAATTTGCTGTCGACCTTGTCCCACCAGCCAGAGCCCTGCGGGCCGCCGGACTGGATTTCCATGTCCTTGATGCGGAAGCCCAGCAGCACGGCCTTCTTGGCCCATTGGTTCACATGCCAGTCGCCGTTTTCCAGCTTTTCGGCCACGCGCAAGCTGCCGCTGTCGAGCGCGTTAAGCGTATCTTCGATTGCTTCGCGCTGCTCGCCGGTGGTGGCGGGGGTGATGGTGTCACGAGCCTCCCAGGCGGCTTCGATTGCGGTTTCCAGCTGTGCGTTGGACATGCGTGTATCTCCGGCAAGAATGTCGTTTCGCGCTTTCATAGCGGTATTCGGGGGGAAGGTCATGTGCGGATTGCGGTGAAACAGCGGCTTTGAGCGTCCTCAGACGATCTATCGCACCCGGCGCAGGTGGCGGCGCAGGATTTCGCAGGCCGCTGCCGCATCGCGGCGCATCATCGCCTGCACGATGGCGGCGTGGTCCTTGTCGGCGCGCTGCCGCCACTGGTGCTGCCAGTTGGCAAACAGGTGCCGGGCCGCTGCGATGTGCAAATCGTCGATCGAGGCCAGCAGCCGCGGCATCCCGCAGGGTGCCAGGATGATGCGGTGGAACTGGCGGTTGAGCCGTTCCCAGCTGGCCATGTCCTCGGCCTCGTCGCAGGCGATACGGGCTGTGTCGGCGGCGGCGATGTCGGCGTCGCTGAGCCGGGGGAAGGCATGGGTCAGCGCCAGCACCTCCAGCGCCACCCGCATTTCGATCACCTCGCGGATCTCGGCCGGATCCAGCGCGCTGACGCGGGTGCCCCGGCGCGGCTCTGACCGTGCCAGCCCGTGCGCCTCAAGCCGCAACAGCGCCTCGCGCACTGGCACATGGCTGGTGTCGAATTCGCGGGCGATGTGGTCCTGACGCAGCTTTTCGCCCGCGGGCAATTGCCCGGTGACGATGCGCTCGCTCAGCGCGCTATAGATCCTGTCTGCGATCGTGGCGGTCATGGCCCTGCGATAGGGTGCCTTTGGCCCTGCCGCAAGCCTTAGCCCTGCGGCTGAAGCGGATCTGGGGCGATATTGCCACCACAGACCAGCACAGACACACGTTCGCCGGGGGCAGGCTGGTAGGCGCCGGACATCAGCGCCGCCAGTGCGGTTGCGCCCGCCGGTTCGGTCAGGATGCGCCGCTCGCGCCACAGGGCATGCTGCGCGCGGGTGATGGCCTCGTCCGGAACCGTGACCGATGTGACGCCGCGCGCCTGCGCCAGATCATAGCAGATCGACCCGATGCGTTTGGCGCCAAGCGCGTTGGCGGCGACGCCTGAAACCTCGACATCGATCGGTGCCCCGGCGGCCAGTGCGGCATTGAGCGCGCAGGAGGTGTCGGGTTCGACCGCGACGATCTTCTTGGCGCCATTGAACCAGGCCAGCGCCCCGGCGATCAGCCCGCCACCGCCGACCGCGATCACCACGGTGTCGGCTTCCAGTCCCTGATCCTGCCATTCGGCGAAACAGGTGCCCTGACCGGCCACGGTGCCGGGCGCATCATAGGCATGCACCTGCATGGCGCCTGTTTCCTGTTCATAGGCCTGCGCCAGTTCCAGCGCGTTGGCATAGGCGCCGGGCACCACCTGAAGATCGGCGCCGGTGTCGCGGATCAGTGAAATTTTCGCGGGGCCTGCCATCTCGGGCACGTAGATGCGGGCGCGATGACCCAGTTTGCTGGCGGCATAGGCCACTGCCGCGCCGTGGTTCCCGCCCGAGGCTGCGACGATGCCTGCCTCTGGAACATCACAGCTGAGCAGGGTGTTGAAGGCGCCACGCGCCTTGAAGCTGCCGGTATGCTGCATGTGTTCAAGCTTCAGCTCGATCGGCCGGTCCAGATCAAACCCTTTCGTCTGCAACACGGGGGTCACCTGCACGTGGTCCCGAATGCGCTCTGCCGCTGCTGCGATATCGCTTGTCCAATCCATGTCGTCCGCCTTTTCTTGTCTTTCGGCGGGAGACTACGCCACTTCGCTCCGGGTGCAAGAGCCGAGCGGTGCGCGTGGGCTGGCGCCGGGGGCAGGGCAGCGATAGACAGGGCATCAGTTGAGCATAACACGCAGGTCTTTTCACATGAGCGACGATCGCAAAAGCCGGTTTCCAGACGCCCAGTCCGACCGGAGCCGGGCCGAACATCTGCCGCATACGCCGCAGACCCGGTCCCCGTCCTACCGGCTGGCCTTTGACGACAGCGATTTCATGCTGCGGGACGAGCTGCGCCCTGTGCGGTTGCAGCTGGAACTTTTGAAACCGCAGTTGCTGCTGGATGAAAAGGGGATCGAAAGCACCATCGTCATGTTCGGCGGCGCGCGCATTCCCAGCCCGCAAAACAAGGAGCAGGCCCGCACGCAGACCCTTGCGGATCTTTCTCATTTCTACGACGAGGCGCGGGAATTTGCCCGGCTGATGACGCTGACATCCCTGGAGACTGTTGGACAGCACAATGTCATCGTGACGGGCGGCGGGCCGGGCGTGATGGAGGCAGGGAACCTAGGTGCCAGCGATGCCGGGGGGCATTCGATCGGCCTTGGCATCGTTCTGCCGCATGAGCAGGCACCGAACCTCTATGTGACGCCGGATCTCAGCTTTAACTTCCACTATTTCGCGGTGCGCAAGATGCACTTTCTGATGCGGGCCCGGGCGATCACCGTTTTTCCGGGTGGCTTTGGTACTCTGGATGAACTGTTCGAGAGCCTCACCCTGATCCAGACCGGCCGCATGGAACGGGTGCCCTTCATTCTATTCGGGCGCGCGTTCTGGGAAAAAATCATCAACTGGGAGGCCCTGGCGGATGCCGGGACCATTTCCGATCAGGATCTCGACCTGTTCCGGTTCGTCGAAACGGCACAAGAGGCCGTGGAGATTATCGATAACTGGGAGCCTGCTCCGGCGCGCGGCGCTTTGCCGGACCGCGACATGTAATCAGACTGCCGAGCCAAATTCGGCCGCACCGCATCCGTCACCAATGCGTGGGGGATGCGGGCTGCTCAGAAAAACTCCGGCGGCAACACGCCAACCGCGATGCCCTGGGGCAGACGGGTCAGGATCTGTTCGCCTTCGATCGTCTTGATGCCATAGCCATAGCCACGCAGGCGAAATTGCCATTCACGGGTGCTCAGCGCCTTTTCACGCTCATCACGGATCATGGTCAGAACGCCCGGTTCCCCCTCAGTCAGGATAGTTGTCGCCTCTGTTTCAGTGATAAATTGAACCTGACGAGGCGGGCGGA
>NZ_PXNU01000027.1:0-48013 GCF_041300735.1 Phaeobacter sp. SYSU ZJ3003
CGCGACGTGCTCGATATGGTCGCGTGAAATGAAGCTATAGGTCTCCGATGAAACCGGAGCGATTCAGTATGCCCCTCAAGGAAGAAGAATACATAGATAGGAGGGCAAAAAACGGGCATTGTTATATTCGGCGAGCATACGAATCCACATCGCCCTCTAAAGTGATGGGCCGACAGGAGCGAGAGACCCTGGCACTTCATCCATCCGAGTTGCCCCCAGCCCACGCCACCGTTTTTGCCAAGCGCCGCATCGATCTCCAAAAGAGAATTGCGGCGGATGCTATCCAGAACACATCGGCAAGGTCCTCGTTGCGTTTCCATCAGACTGATGCCTTGTCCAGATCTGCCCTCCCGAATGCCCCCAGCGCCCTCTATTCTTTGTGTCAGAATCTAAAAAGGGGACTTACCACACCTGCCAAGATCATGATTGTGGCAGCAAAGCGGCACATGCCTCGCATATGGTAGTCAGCCACCGCCAAGGTCTTTCTTCTTTGCTGGCTGAACGCCGCAATGCTCACAAGTCAGTGCCGCTTCTTTCTGGGCCTGAACTATCCGCTCGGAAGTACGGGCGTTCCCGCAATAGGCATACTACCGCAAACCTCCCAGCTTCTCCTTGACTTGTTGCAACTGAAAACGGCTCAAACCATCCTCGCAGATGATTGCGGCGAAGTCCACGCTCAGTCGCTCAATCAGAGGGTACCAGCCCTCGCCGCAGGTGAACCTCCACGCTAGGCTTGTGCTCCCAATGATCCAGCCCCCCATACACTTCAGGGAACCTCCCCATGATGCGTAATGCTTCCTCGGTGATATAGTGGTCTCGGTCCGGCATATGCGGCTCCTTTTCAGTGATGAAGTGGGCGCAGAACTGTGTGCTCAATGACGAATTCCAACCGCTTCCATCGCTTCCCCCCGTGTCAGCATTCGGATCACATGCCTCAGGTTCAACTCAGCACCTCGCCCAGCAATGTCCAACGCCTCGACCACGGCCTCTACCGAAGTTTGCGTTAGTCCACGCCTCCTGCCCTCGCGGTGGGCAAAATCGGTCAGCTCAGTAACAGGAATCGCTGGCAGGCGCATAACCTCCAGACGGCTCAGCAAAGGAGCAGGCAAAGTCGCCAATGTGTTGGAGGTCAGCACCCAGCTAATCCAGGACATGTCGAACCCCACCTGGTAAAAGGGGCACTGCCACAGGATCGCGGAAGATGGCTCCAAGAGGGACAACAACCCCTCGGTCAGGCCAAAGCTGGTCCCTTTGGTCGAGTTGGCAACCCCGGCCTTTTCAACTTCATCCACAACGACCACCGGGTTGGCAATCAGATGTTTCAGGATTGTCGTCAATGGGCGTCCCGGAATTGCGCTGGCCCAGCCGCGCTGCGCCCCCACGATGCTAAACGACGCCTGCTCTGCCGTCGCCTCCACACCACAACGTGGCACACCAAGTTCTGTGCTCAACTGGCGGGCCCACATGCTTTTTCCGATCCCCGGCGGTCCGTCGAGGAGAACCGGAGGAAGGCGGAAGCCCGCGTCACCATTGCGAACTGAGCGCCGCATCGACTTCCAGAGGAAATCTGTCGCGGGCGCCATCCAAGGCATGTTTTCGTGGATCCCGGCAGCGATTTCATCCGCCTGCTGCTCCGACCGGATCCGGATCAGCTCCGCACCGTTGCGCAAAACCTTCAGGGCCTTCAAGTCATCGTGCTTGAGATGGGAGAGGCCTGCGAGCGCGGCCCGCATTTCCACCATCCTACCAGCCCGGCGATCTATCCGCCCCTCAACTTCGCGCCCGATCTCAACAAAGGCCAAATCGCTCTCCCAACGCAGGAGATCACTCGGAGCATCCGGATCAGGCGGCGCGACCCCGAGCCCTGGAGCGCGGCGTACTTTCAGGAACCGTTCCAGGCGCCGCCGAATTGCTCGCTTGTCTGCATTGGCATCATAAAAATCCGCGTCAATGAATTTGATCTTAGTCATCATTGGTCCTTTCCCGACGCACCGCGCCGTTTGGTTCCCGAATACAAGGAAGTACGTTCGGGAAGTTTGGGGAAGAACCTGGCCAGGTATTGAGTTCAGTCCTGCTCAATACGGTTGCCTCGGTCAACAGGTGCCTTTGTTGCTCAAGGCAGTAAGGCCTCCTTCAGAAGGCAAATCGGGGGTCTCATCTAAGCCATTGTTTAAAAACAAAACCACCGACTGCGACGCAGCCGGTGGCAGTTTATCTCGTGCGGGAATGGCAAAAGACCCCCATCAATGGCAGTTTATTAGTGGTCCCGACAACTTTTGGTTACCCCACGCTCAGCCGCATTTGGAATGGCCACAGCTGCGGCAGGTCATGCAGCCTTCGACCATCTGCATTTCAAACTGGCCGCAGCTTGGGCAGGCCTTGCCGCGCGGGGTATTCAGAGTGACGACTTCCGCCTTAGGATCCGACTTCAGCCCCATACCCTCCCCTTCGAGGAACCCGGTTGCTACCATGTGGGTTTCGATCACGCCGCCGATGGCCGCCAGGATCGAGGGGATATATTTGCCCTGCACCCAGGCCCCCCCACGTGGGTCAAAGACGGCTTTCAGTTCCTCCACCACGAAGGATACGTTGCCACCACGGCGGAACACGGCCGAGATCATCCGCGTCAGCGCCAGCGTCCAGGCGTAATGCTCCATGTTCTTGGAGTTGATGAAGACCTCGAACGGGCGACGGTGGCCTCCAATGATGATGTCGTTGATGGTCAGGTAGATCGCGTGCTCGCTGTCGGGCCATTTAAGCTTGTAGGTATGGCCTTCCAGGCTTTGCGGACGGTCCAGCGGCTCGGACATATAGACCACTTCTGCGCCGTTCTCTGTGTCGCTTTCGTGCGGTGCATCCGCAGTTTCACCCGGCGCAGTATCGGCGCTTTCGCTGACCGACAGGACAGATCCTGTGACATCATTGGGGCGGTAGGTGGTGCAGCCCTTGCAGCCCTGGTCCCAGGCCTGCATGTAGACATCCTTGAAGTCATCGAACGAGATGTCTTCCGGGCAATTGATGGTCTTGGAAATGGAACTGTCGATCCACTTCTGCGCCGCTGCCTGCATCTTGACGTGATCCGCAGGCGCGAGGGTCTGGGCGTTGACGAAATAGTCGGGCAGTTCCGCATCGGCGCCGAACTTGTCGCGGTACATCTTGACCGCATAGTCCACCACTTCCTCTTCGGTGCGCGAGCCGTCCTTTTGCAGCACCTTGCGGGTATAGGCATAGGCAAAGACCGGCTCGATCCCCGAAGAGACATTACCCGCGTAAAGGCTGATGGTGCCGGTGGGCGCAATCGAGGTCAGCAGCGCGTTGCGGATGCCATGTTCACGGATCGCCTCGCGCACGTCCTCGTCCATGTTCATCATGTTGCCCGAGGCCAGATATTTCTCCGCATCGAACAGCGGGAAGGCGCCTTTTTCCTTGGCCAGATCCACCGAGGCCAGATAGGCGGCGCGGGCGATCTGGTGCAGCCACTCGTCGGTCTGACGCGCCGCCTCGTCCGAGCCATAGCGCAGGCCCAGCATCAGCAGCGCATCGGCCAGCCCGGTGACACCAAGGCCGATCCGGCGCTTGTTCTGGGCTTCGGCAGCCTGCGCGTCCAGCGGGAATTTGGAGACGTCGACGACGTTGTCCATCATCCGCACCGCCGTGGCGACCAGCTCCTGCATCGCATCAAGATTCAGCTCGGCATTGGCTTCAAACGGGTTCGACACCAGCCGCGCCATGTTGACGGAGCCCAGAAGGCAGGCCCCATAGGGCGGCAGGGGCTGCTCGCCGCAGGGGTTCGTGGCGCAGATTTCCTCGACGTAGGAGAGGTTGTTGGCCTTGTTGATCCGGTCGATGAAGATCACGCCCGGCTCGGCATAGTCATAGGTGGCCTGCATGATCTTGTTCCACAGATCGCGCGCCTCAACCGTGTGGTAGACCTTGTCGCCAAAGACCAGATCCCAGGAGCCGTCAGCCTTGACCGCATCCATGAAATCATCGGTGACCAGAACCGACATGTTGAACATACGCAGCCGCGCCGGGTCGGATTTGGCAGTGATGAACTGTTCGATATCCGGGTGATCGCAGCGCATGGTCGCCATCATGGCGCCGCGGCGCGAGCCTGCGGACATGATGGTGCGGCACATGGCGTCCCAGACATCCATGAAGGACAGGGGGCCGGATGCATCTGCCGCCACGCCTTTTACGTCGGCGCCGCGCGGGCGGATGGTCGAGAAGTCATAGCCGATGCCGCCGCCCTGCTGCATTGTCAGGGCTGCTTCTTTCAGCATGTCGAAGATACCCGCCATGCTGTCGGGCACTGTGCCCATCACAAAACAGTTGAACAGGGTCACCTGACGCGCGGTCCCCGCCCCTGCGGTGATGCGGCCTGCGGGCAGGTATTTGAAATCTTCCAGCGCCTCGAAGAACTTTTCCTCCCAGACATCGGGCTTGTCCTCGGCCCGAGCCAGATCGCGCGCAATCCGGCGCCAGCTGTCTTCGACAGTGACGTCAATCGGGGTCCCATCCGCCTGTTTAAAGCGGTATTTCATGTCCCAGATCTGCTCGGCAATGGGGGCGGCAAAGCGGCTCATACAGCGAATCCCTCGTGGCTGGTCGTTACGGCGTGGCGCTCTCGATACTACACGGTTTAGAGAAGCCTCAACGCAAATTTACGATTTCGACATAGATTTTTGCCCTTGACCCTACCACATATTGACGCCTGCCCCCAAACGAAACACTAGATGCTGTTGCCTGCGGGGAGAAACCTGTGGGCAGCCTGTGGATAACTGTGGGAGAATTTTCGAACGCCTCGCCCGGACCTGCACATGACAGCAGCGCAGGTGTCTCCCACGCAAAAGCGATTTGCAGTCGCTTGCCGTGCGCGGCAAAAGGCCTAGACTAACGAACCCTGTCACTATGACTGGGCACTTGGGGGACGACCTTGGAAAAACACATCAATCTGGTCAAACTTTCGGTCGGAACCGAAAGCGTGGAAACCCTTCAGGCCTGGCAGGAGCAGTACCGCCAGACGCTGCCCGAAGGCCTGCCCCGCCACGTGACCCGCATGTGGCCGAAACGCGAGGCCGAGCTGCTGAATGGCGGCTCGATCTTCTGGGTGATCAAGGGACTGATCCAATGCCGCCAGCGCATTCTGCGACTGGATGAAGTCACCGGCGAGGACGGAATTCGCCGCTGCGCTATCGTGCTGGACCGCGACCTGCATCGCACCAATACCGCGCCCAAACGTCCCTTTCAGGGCTGGCGCTATCTGAAGCCCGAGGACAGCCCCGCAGACCTGCCCGAGGGGCGCGAAGAGGAACAGCCCCTGCCCGCCGAATTGTCGCAAGCGCTGGCGGAGATCGGCGTCCTGTAACGCGCCCTGCCCCGGCCCCCGCGAACGCGGGAGCCAAGGGCCGACGTGAGAGTTTAACCAATCATGTCCAGCAGGGTATTCAGCGCGGCCTTTTCATCGGCGCTGTATTTTGCCTCGCGGCTGCGCCACAGGGTGGCCTGGGATTTCAGCACCAGACCGTCGCTCAGCAGCTTCAGGTGGTTGGCCCTGAGGGTTTCCCCGGTCGAGGTGATATCGGCGACCATTTCCGCGGTCTCGTTCTTCACCGTGCCTTCGGTGGCGCCTTGGCTGTCGACCAGCTGGTAATCGGCTACACCGGCCTCGGTCAGGAATTCACGCACCAGCCGGTGGTACTTCGTGGCGATCCGCAGCCGGTGTCCATGGGTCTGGCGAAACGCCGCCGCGACCGCGTCCAGATCATCAAGCGTATCCACGTCGATCCAGAACTGCGGCACCGCCAGCACCAGATCGGCAAACCCGAATCCCAGTGGCTCCAGCTCTTCGACCTGCTGTTCCCAGCGGGGCAGTTTTTCCTGCACCAGATCGGTGCCCGTCACCCCAAGGTGAATCCGCCCCGCCGCCAGTTCGCGCGGGATCTCTCCGGCGGACAGCAGCACCAGCTCCATCCCCGGCACGCCTTCGATTGCCCCGGCATATTCACGCTCTGACCCGGTGCGCGACAGGGTCACGCCCCGTTTCGCAAACCAGTCAAAGGTCTTTTCCATCAGCCGCCCCTTGGACGGCACGCCAAGCTTCAGGCTCATGACTGCACCTCCTCGAGCATCAGCATCAGATCGGGGCGCAGTACCCCGCCCACCGCCGGGATTTCATCTCCCTGCCCCAACTGCCGGGTCAGCGCATCATAGCGTCCGCCACTGGCGACCGGCGGCAATCCGGGTTTGGTTTCGGCATAAAAACCAAAGACGAAGCCGTCGTAATATTCCATCGAGGTGCGCCCGTAGGAGGCTTCGAAATCAAGGCTGTCGACATCGATGCCACGCGCCTTCATCGCGGCGCTGCGCGCCTCCAGCCGGTCCAGCGCGGGCAGGATCTGTGGCAGATCCACCGCGATATCGCGCATCTGCTCGATGGCATAGGGGATGGTTTCGCGCACGGCCATCAGCGCTTCCAACGCCAACAGCTCATGCTCGGAAATCGGCGGCATGGCGGCATCGGCGCGCAGCAGCTCAACCCGTGCGTCAACCTCGGCGGCGCGGCGTTTGCCAATCGCGGGGGCGGATCCGCTCAAGGAACCTTCGGTGGACAAGAGCTTCTTACGGCTTTCCGGCACGGTGCCCCGCCCGGCATAGCGTTCCAGCAGGCTCCGGAACCGGCGCGGCCGCCAGATATGCCGCATCAGCGCGGATTTACGCTTGTCGGTGGTGTTGAGCCCCTCTACCGCAGCCATCAGGATACCGATATCGCCAGTCGCGGCGCGCAGCGGCAGGCCCCGGAGCTGCAGGGCGATCAGGGCAAAAACCTCAGCATCAGCCCCGGCGGGATCAGCGCGGTCAAAGACCTCATAGCCGACCTGCACATATTCATTGGCGCGGTCCGGATCATGTTCCTGACGGCGAAACACCTCGCCCGAGTAGGTATAGCGGGCCGGATCTGCGCCTTGGCGCATATGCATCTGCACGACGGGCACGGTGAAATCGGGGCGCAGCATCTGTTCGCCGCGCAGCGCATCCGAGGTGATATAGGCGCGGGCACGGATGTCCTCGCCGTAAAGATCCAGCAGCGTTTCCGCAGGCTGCAACAGCGGCGGCTCGACTGCCTGGGCACCGGCCGCCTCGAAATTCATCCGCAACCGTGCGGCGCGGGCCAATATGTCTGAACGTGTGGGCATCGGACTATCCCTGACTTTCGAGGATCTCGCGCACCTTCGCGACAAGATCCGTGCGCGGCACTTCGAACTGGCTGGGCCGTTCTTTCCATTCTTCCAGCGTGGCGTTTTCGGCAATCTTTGCCCCAAGGATCAGGTCCTTGATCTGCACCACACCGTTTTCCTTTTCGTCGCCACCTTCGATCACGGCGACGGGGGAATGGCGTTTGTCCGCGTATTTCAGCTGGTTGCCGAAATTCTTGGGATTGCCCAGATAGACCTCGGCCCGGATGCCTGCGTTGCGCAGTTCGGTTACCATCGCCTGATAATCGGCCATGCGGTCGCGGTCCATCACGGTGACCACCACGGGCCCGGTCGGCTGGGTAGCAAGACGTCCCTTTTCGCGCAGCGCCGCCAGCAGACGGTCGACACCGATGGAGACCCCAACGGCCGGCACTTCCTGCCCGGTGAACCGTTTCACCAGCCCGTCATAACGACCGCCGCCCGCAACCGAGCCGAACTGCCGCTTGCGGCCCTTTTCATCAAGGATTTCAAAGGTCAGCTCGGCCTCGAACACCGGACCGGTGTAATAGCCAAGACCGCGCACCACCGAGGGGTCGATCTCGATCCGGTCGGGGCCATAGCCACCCGCCGCCAGCAACGCGCCAATCTGCTCCAGCTCGGCAATGCCTTCGGCGCCGATCTTGCTGTCGCCCACAGCAGCGCGCAGGTTTTCCAGCGTTCCAGCGGTGTCGGCAGCCTTGGAGGTCAGGAAGGCAAGAACCGGCGCGGCCTGTTCTTCGCTAAGGCCGACACCGTCGATATAGGCACCGGAGGCATCAAGCCGTCCCTTGGTCAGCAGCTGGCGCACGCCCTCTTCGCCGACCTTGTCGAACTTGTCGATGGTACGCAGCACGTCATCGCGGGAGGCAGCGCCTTCCTCAAGTCCCATGGCCTCAAGCACACCGTTCAGAACCTTGCGGTTGTTGACTCGCACCAGATAGTCGCCACGCGGAATGCCGACGGTTTCGAGCGTGTCAGACAGCATGGCGCAGATTTCGGCGTCCGCCGCCATCGAGGCGGTGCCGACGGTATCGGCATCGCATTGGTAGAACTGGCGATAGCGGCCCGGTCCCGGCTTTTCGTTGCGCCAGACCGGCCCCATCGCATAGCGGCGATAGGGGGTGGGCAGATCGTTGCGGTGCTGGGCATAGACCCGCGCCAGCGGCGCCGTCAGATCATAGCGCAGCGCCATCCAGTCGCCCTGGCCGCTTTCGTCTGTCTCCTGCCAGGCAAAGACACCCTCGTTCGGGCGGTCCACATCCGGCAGGAACTTGCCCAGCGCCTCCACCGTTTCCACGGCCGAGGATTCCAGCGCATCAAACCCGTATCGATGGTAAACCCCGGCGATCGCATGCAGCATCTCGGTGCGCTGGGTGACCTCGGCGCCGAAATAATCGCGGAAACCCTTGGGCGTGATGGCCTTGGGGCGGGGTTGTTTCTTGACTTTGGCCATTGTGGCCTCCTCACGGGTGTCGTTGGTCTGATACGTGCCGCGGGGTCTAGCCGATGCATGTAACAACGGCAAGGTAACGATACGCGCGAAGGCAATGTCGCGGCCTTTGCGCCTCAGCTGCGATTGAGTACGACAGCCTGTCAGATACTGGCAAAGTCTCCGCCACGACCCTTCCCTGCGGCAAAGCGCGCCGCACCGTCGCGCCCTTCGGCCACGAAACTGGCGCGCGATTGCCATTCGCGTTTCAGTGCCGCCGCCAGTTCCCCCGGTGCCATACGGGCGGAGAGGTGATCGGCCAGCATGCAGGCCTGCGGATAGCGCACCAGATCGGCGGCCAGCGCCTGCGCCACCTTCAGGGCGGCCCCCGGTGCGCAGACCCGACTTGCCAACCCCATCGACAGCGCTTCCGATGCCTGCACCGGGCGTCCGGTCAGGATCAGATCATTTGCGCGTCCCTGCCCCAGAATACGCGGCAGGCGCACCGTGCCGCCATCGATCAGCGGCACACCCCAGCGACGGCAGAATACACCTGCGGTCGCGTCGTCGGCCATCACGCGCAGATCGCACCATGCGGCCAGTTCCAGCCCCCCGGCGACGGCAGGTCCTTCGATGGCAGCGATCACCGGTTTGCGCAGCATCAGCCGCGAAGGTCCCATCGGTCCGGGCAGCGGATCGGCCATCGGATCAGACCACCCTTCAGGTTTATCCAGCCCGGCAATCCAGGCATCGGCAGCGCCCGATCCTGCGGATTTCAGGTCAAAGCCCGCACAGAAATAACCGCCTTGCCCGGTCAGCACCGCAACACGTGCATCGGGATCAGCGTCAAACGCCAAAAAGGCCTCGAACAGCGCGCGGGCCGTATCCGGATCTACCGCGTTGCGTACCTCGGGGCGGCAGATGGAGATGGTGGTGACCCCATCCCGTGTTTCGCTGCTGACTGTCATGACCTGTCCTCCCTGTCGATCCTGTGCCTAGTCGATCCTGTGCCAGACGGCCGTCTCCCGTCGGCCCACCGCGGTAGCAGGTTGGCGTTTCCCCCATGGACCGGCAAGCCCGGCGCGCGTATGACGTTGCGCAGCCAAGGAGACACATCATGCAGCACCTGGAAGAACAGATCGCGCATCTTACCCGCACCGTTGACGAGCTGAGCGATGTGATTGCCCGTCAGCAAACCGAACTGGATCGCCTAACCCACCGGGTTCAGATGCTGTTCGAACGCGAGGCAACCCGATCACAGGAAGGTACCGGCGGGGTGATTTTCGGAGATGAGCGGCCGCCGCATTACTGAGCTGCTATAGGATTGCAGGCAAGGCTGGAAAGCCCCTTCCCCGGCCACGGTCACCCGTTTCCGCCCCGCCGCTGCGGCGTTTCAGGCACGCGGCGCTAACCTGCCTTGGAGAACCGGTCCTGCTCCGGATCAGAACTGGAGCGCATGCGCCGCAGCGATGACCACTTTGTTTCCAGCATCCAAGCCACGTCTTCCCCCGACATGGGGCGGGCGAAATGATACCCTTGCCCCATTTCGCATTTCACCGACTGCAAGAAGTCGAAATCCGCATCGGTTTCCACTCCTTCCGCCGTCACTTCCAGATCCAGCCCATGCGCCAGGGCCAGGATCCCCGACACGATTCGCTGGTTTTCGGGCCGATCCTTGATGTCGGAAATGAAGCTGCCATCGATCTTGATACTGTCGAACGGCAATTGCCGCAGGTTTGACAGCGACGAGAACCCCGCCCCGAAATCATCCAGCGCCACTGTGACGCCCAGTGCATGCAGCTGTCTTAGAGTGGATTGCGCCATGGCAAAATCCGACATGATTGCGGTTTCCGTCAGCTCGATTTCCAACCGACGGGGATCAAAGCCCGTTTCCTCGAACACCTCTTTCATCCGCTCGACCAGATGACCGTCGCGGAACTGGGTCGGCGATACATTCACCGCCAGCCGCACCCGCGGATCCCAGCTGCGCGCCACAAGGCAGGCCTGGCGCAGGACGCTCCAGCCCAGCGGGGCAATCAGCCCGACATCCTCGGCGATTTCAATGAAAAGATCGGGCGGCACCACGCCGCGGGTGGCGTGGGTCCAGCGCGCAAGCACCTCAAAGCCGCGCAGCCTGTCGGTGGCAATGTCAAAGACGGGCTGAAAGAAGGGTGCGATTTCGTCATTCGCTACGGCCTCTTTCAGATCCAGCTCCAATGCGCGCCGCTCCCGCGCCTCCTGTTCCAACTCTGCGTCGAACCAGGCAAATTGCCCACGGCCGCCTTTCTTGGCCGAATAGAGCGCCTGATCCGCGTATTGCAGGGCGTCTGACGCCTTATGCCGGGGTGTCAGCAAGGCCAGTCCGACACTGGTGCCGACGGACAGCCGGATACCATCCACAAGAATCGGCTGTGAAATCGCAGTCAGCAAACGCCGGGCGACGCTTTCAGCGCGCGTCGCGGTGGTCTCTGGATCCAGCGCGATTGCAAATTCATCTCCGCCCAGACGCGCGACAAGATCATCCGCAGTGAGTTCTGCCCTCAGCCGCGCTGCACACTCCATCAGGACCAGATCGCCATAGGCATGTCCGTGGATGTCATTGACCGCCTTGAACCGATCAAGATCCAGCATCAGCACAACCCCGCCCGATGCCCCGTCTGCACTGTCGAGCGTAGCCAGGTGATCGACGAACGCACGCCGGTTCGGCAGGCCCGTCAGGGGATCATGCCACGCGAACTGCTGCGCCTCTTTCTCGGCCCGGTCCCGTTCCCCTGCAACGCGGGCCAACTGGCGGGACCTTACGATCAGCGCAACAAACGACCCGAAGGCCAGGTTGAGCACCAGAATGGCGATCTCGTCCAGCTCCCAGTCCTCATGCGCGCGACTATACTCGTAGAAGGTATCAAATGCATCGATTTCAACGCTGATCACAAAGGTTACCATCGTCCCTGCACAGATCAGCAGGTAGACCCAGTAGTCTTTCAATCTGGCGAAAAACAATGACACGAAGCAGCCCTAGTGCAAAAGGTTTCCCTTTGACTATGCCAGTTATCCTAAAAACACGTTCAGCAAGAAGAAGACGTTTATCTAAAGCTTTAACGGTTCCCTCCCCACATCCCGGCGCGGTGGTTTCCCGCCGGGTCTGGGGTTAGATTTCCTCGACGTCCAAAACACCTTCCAGCGACTTCAGCGCGCCCTTGATCTGCGGGTTGATCGGAAAGATCTGCCCCAGATCCATTTCCACATCGCCCGGAAGACCGGGATCCTGCAGATACATCAGCACCTCGCCCCGGCTGGCGTTGCGGGCGGCGGATTTTGCATCCTCCAGCACGCGGGCCACAGTGCCGATGGCGCTGGCATCACTGACATAGACCCTGAGCGAGCTTTTTCCGGCATCGGCAATGGCCGCATCCACTGGCCCGACCGAGCGCACCAACAGTTTCAGCTGGTCGCTTTCCATGGTCGCCTCGGCGGTGATCACCACCTTGGCACCGGTCTCAAGGAACTCGCGCGATTTTTCCAGAACTTCGGAGAACAGGGTCACCTCATAGGCGCCGCTGGTATCGCTGAGCTGGGCAAAGGCAAACCGGTTGCCGCGCGCCGATTTGCGCTCCTGCCGCCCGGCGACAACCCCGGCCATCTTGGCCATGAAGGGACCGCGCTCGGCCTTGGCGGTGACCTCATCCAGGGTCATCACGTCCTTGCGTTTCAGGGCGGGCATGTAATCGTCCAGCGGGTGACCGGACAGGTAGAAACCGATCGCCTTGAATTCCTCGCCCAGCCGTTCGGCAGGCAGCCAGTCCGGGGTGCCAGCAAGGCGCGGCTCGGGCAGATCGTCGCCCGCCTCACCAAAGAGCGAGACCTGATTTGAATTCTTCTGTTCGTGGATCGCGGCAGAATAATTGACCAGCCCCTCGAGGCTTTCGAACAGGCGTCGGCGGTTGCTGTCGAGCTGGTCAAAGGCTCCGGCCCGCACCAGCATTTCCAGCGGGCGCTTGCCCACCTTTTTCAAATTCACCCGGCGGGCAAAGTCGAAAATGCTGACAAAGGGCCGTTCCGTGCCATCCTCGCGCCGCGCCGCTGTCACCAGCCGCATGACATCGACGCCGACGTTCTTGAGCGCGCCCAGCGCATAGACCAGTTCGCCGTTCACCACGTTGAACGTCGCCTCTGACCGGTTCACGCAAGGCGGCACGTAGGGCAGGCTCAGCCCCTTTCGAACCTCTTCGAAATAGATCGCCAGCTTATCCGTGAGGTGAATATCGCAGTTCATGACACCGGCCATGAACTCGACCGGGTGGTTCGCCTTCAGCCAGGCGGTCTGGTAAGACACCACCGCATAGGCAGCCGCGTGCGATTTGTTGAAACCGTAGTTGGCGAATTTTTCCAGAAGGTCGAAAACCTCCGAGGCTTTCTTCTTGTCGACGCCATTCTCCGCCGCGCCCTTCTCGAATTTCGGGCGCTCGGCGTCCATCGCCTCCTTGATCTTCTTACCCATCGCGCGGCGCAACAGGTCCGCGCCGCCAAGCGAATAGCCCGCCATGACCTGGGCGATCTGCATCACCTGTTCCTGATAGACGATGATGCCTTGGGTTTCCTCAAGGATATGGTCGATCAGCGGATGTACCGAGGTGATCTTGCGCTGGCCGTTCTTCACCTCGCAATAGGTTGGAATATTCTCCATCGGACCGGGACGATACAGCGCCACCAGCGCAACGATATCCTCGATGCAGTTCGGCTTCATGCGCTTCAGCGCATCCATCATGCCGGTGGATTCCACCTGGAACACGGCAACCGTCTTGGCCGAGGAATAAAGCTTGTAAGAGGCCTCGTCATCCAGCGGGATGGCGTTGATCTCGTTCACCGCGCCTTCGGGCGGCTCATAAAGCTGGGTGCCATCGGCTGCGATGTGCAGATCGCGCCCGGACTGGTTGATAAGATCCACCGCGTTTTGAATTACGGTCAGCGTCTTCAGGCCCAGAAAGTCGAACTTCACCAGACCGGCCTGTTCCACCCATTTCATGTTGAACTGGGTCGCGGGCATGTCCGACCGCGGATCCTGATAAAGCGGCACCAGCGCATCCAGTGGCCGGTCGCCAATCACCACCCCCGCCGCGTGGGTCGAGGCATTCCTGAGCAGGCCTTCGACCTGTTGACCGTATGTCAGAAGCCGGTCCACCACAGGCTCATTGCGGGCTTCTTCCTTCAAGCGAGGTTCGTCCTGCAAGGCCTTTTCGATGGAGACAGGTTTCACCCCTTCCACCGGGATCATCTTGGACAGGCGGTCCACCTGGCCATAGGGCATCTGCAAGACACGCCCGATATCGCGCACCGCCGCCTTGGATAGCAATGCACCGAAGGTGATGATCTGGCCTACTTTGTCGCGGCCATATTTTTGCTGCACGTAGCGGATCGTCTCTTCACGCCGGTCCATACAAAAGTCGATGTCGAAGTCGGGCATCGACACCCGTTCCGGGTTGAGGAAGCGTTCGAACAGCAGGCTATAGCGCAGCGGGTCAAGGTCGGTGATGGTCAGCGCATAGGCCACCAGTGAGCCCGCACCCGAGCCACGGCCAGGCCCGACAGGGATATTGTTGTCCTTGGACCATTTGATGAAGTCCGCAACGATCAGGAAGTAACCGGGGAAACCCATACCCTCGATGATGTCCAACTCGAAATCGAGCCGTTTCTGGTATTCCTCGACGCTAACCGCATGCGGGATCACCGCAAGCCGGTTCTGCAGGCCCTCGTTCGCTTGTCGCCTGAGCTCCTGCACCTCGTCATCGGCAAATTTCGGTAGGATCGGGTCGCGCCGATAGGCCATGAAAGCGCAACGTTTGGCGATTTCCACCGTGTTCTCGACCGCCTCCGGCAGATCGGCAAACAGCGTCACCATCTCCTGCTGGCTTTTGAAATAATGCTGTGCGGTCAGGCGGCGGCGCGGCTCGGACTGGTCCACATAGGCGCCTTCCGCGATGCAGATCATGGCATCATGCGCCTCATACATCTCGGTCTTGGGGAAATAGACGTCATTGGTGGCGACCAGCGGCAGTTCCATCGCATAGGCCATTTCCACATGGCCGCGTTCGGTCAGCTTTTCCGCATCGGGCTGCCCGTCCTCGCCCGGATGGCGCTGCAATTCTACATACAGCCGATCCGGGTAGATCGCCTTCAACCGCTGCATCAGCGCTTCGGCCGCTGGGCGCTGTCCCTGCTGCAAAAGCTGTCCCACCGGCCCGTCCGGCCCGCCGGACAGACAGATCAGACCCGCCGAGTTGACCTCCAGATCCTCCAGCGTGACCTGCGGCAGCTGCCCACCCTTGTCCACGTAAAGACAGGAGGACAGCTTCATCAGATGCTCGTACCCCTCCTCGTTCTGGGCCAGCAAAACGATGGGGGCCGGCGCTTTGGGGCGCTCTCCCGGTTCGGTCTTCTCGAAAGTCAGATCCACCTGACAGCCGATGATGGGCTGGATCCCGGCGCCGGACAGGGTGACCGAGAACTCCAGCGCGGAAAACATCGCGTTGGTATCCGTCACCGCAATGGCAGGCATATCGTTTGCCTTGCACAGGTCCGGCAGCTTCTTCAGCCGCAGCGCCCCCTCCAGCAAAGAGTATTCGGTGTGGGTGCGCAGGTGAATGAATCGGGGAGCGTTGGTCATGGCTGCAAGCTATCCGATCCCACGCGCAGGAGAAAAGCGCATTCGTGCCGCGCCCGGCAGTTTGCGCGCTGCCGCCTGTCACCGCAGATTCTGTCTTTTCGCCTGAATAATGGGCTGTATTCTTCGCCTCTTTTTGAAAGTGTTTTCAACAGGCGCGGCAAGCCAGCGCTCTCAAATTCCCGCTACCGCACTAATAACAAATGGAAATCATTCGACCGGACGATTTCACGGCCAAAAGCTTTTGCCGCCCGTAGTGTCGCTTTTTCTTGCCAGAATCCGCTTGGGCTTTCTAGGCTATGCTTAACAAGCATGCATATATCCCGCTGGCTCTTCTACGTCGCATCGAAGGGTTGGCAGTACGGGAAAACAGGGTAAGGCGACGGGTTTCACAAGATGACAATCACCTTTCATCTGAACGGTGAGGAGGTAACGCTGAGCGATGCGAATTCGTCGGCGACGCTGCTCGATTGGCTGCGCGAAGAGCGCGGCCTGACCGGCACCAAGGAAGGCTGCAACGAGGGCGACTGCGGCGCCTGCACGGTGATGGTGACCGATGAACAGGGCGCAAAGCCGCTGAATGCCTGCTTCTGTTCCTGCCACAGCTGAACGGCAAATCGGTGCGCACCGTCGAAGGCGCTGCCGGGCCGGACGGCAGCCTGCACCCGGTCCAGGACGCAATGATCAAACATCACGGCAGCCAGTGCGGGTTCTGCACCCCCGGCTTCGTCATGTCGATGGTCACCGCACACAAGAACGGCGCCCACGATTTCGACGACCAATTGGCCGGAAACCTGTGCCGCTGCACCGGCTATGCGCCCATCATCCGCGCGGCCAAGGCGGCAGCCGACCAGCCAGTGCCCGACTGGATCGCATCCGAGGCCCCACCTGCGGCCACACCCCTTGATAACATGCCGACTTCATCCGACGATCTCGCCGCGCTCTTCGCCGCTAACCCCGAGGCAACGCTGGTGGCCGGGGCGACGGATGTCGGTCTCTGGGTGACCAAGGGCCTGCGCGATCTGGAGCACATGATTTTCCTAGACCGCTGCACCGACCTGAAACAGATCGAGATCAGCGAAGAGACCGTGCGCATCGGCGCCATGGTCGACATGAACCGGATGCGGGCCGCCATCGCCCCGCTGCACCCGTCCTATGCCGAGATGATCCGTCGCTATGCCTCGCAGCAGGTGCGCGCGGCTGCCACGGTCGGCGGCAATATCGCCAATGGCTCCCCCATCGGGGACAACCCGCCCGCGCTCATCGCGCTTGGCGCCACGCTGCATCTTCGCAAGGGCGACACCCGGCGCGATCTGCCGCTTGAAGACTTCTTCCTTGAATACGGCAAACAGGACCGTCAGCCGGGCGAATTCGTCGAGGCGGTTTCTTTCCCGCGTCGGCCCGATACCCTGCGCGTCTATAAGCTCTCCAAACGCTTTGACCAGGACATCTCGGCCGTGCTCGGCGCTTTCAATGTCACGGTCGAAGATGGCATCGTGCGTGCGGCGCGCATCGCCTTTGGCGGCATGGCAGGCATTCCCAAGCGCGCGTCCAATGTTGAGGCCGCTCTTATCGGGCAACCCTGGACACCGGCAACCATTGCCCTTGCCCAAGCGGAATTCGACAAGGACTTCACCCCGATGCGGGACATGCGCGCCTCGGATGAATACCGCCTCGACTGCGCCCGCAACATGCTGCAACGCTGTTTCGCGGATCTAGCGGGCGAAACCGTCAGCGTGCTGGAGGTGGGCCAATGAGCGTTGCAAAACCCCTGCCCCACGACGCCGCCCGCCTGCATGTGACCGGCGCCGCCCGCTATGTGGACGACACCCCGACGCCGCGCGGCACCCTACATCTGGCCTTCGGCTTGTCGCCCATCGCCAAGGGGCGCATCACCAAGATGGACCTGGAGCCCGCCCGCCAAAGCTCCGGCGTGGTCGCGGTGCTGAGCGCCGGTGATCTGCCCTTTGACAATGATGTCTCCCCATCGAACCATGATGAGCCACTACTGACATCCGGCGCGGTCAACTATGTCGGACAGCCGGTGTTTCTGGTGGTGGCAACCAGCCACCGGGCCGCGCGCATCGCCGCCCGCAAGGCCATGATAGACTACGCCGAGGAAACACCCCTGCTGACGCTGGAGGCCGCATTGGCCGCCGACAGCCGTTTCGAGGAAGGCCCGCGCATCTATCAAAAGGGCGATGCCGCCGCAGCCATCGCCGCCGCCCCGCGCATGGTCGAAGGCAGCTTTGACCTTGGCGGGCAGGAACATTTCTATCTGGAAGGCCAGGCCGCGCTGGCCCAGCCACAAGAGGATGGCGGCATGCTGGTCAATTCATCGACCCAGCACCCGACCGAGATCCAGCACAAGGTGGCCGAGGCCATCGGCCTGCCAATGCATGCGGTGCGGGTGGAAACCCGGCGCATGGGTGGCGGTTTTGGCGGCAAGGAAAGCCAGGGCAACGCGCTGGCCGTCGCCTGCGCCGTGGCCGCGCGCCACACCGGGCGCCCGTGCAAGATGCGTTATGACCGCGATGACGACATGGTCATCACCGGCAAACGTCATGCATTCCGCATTTCCTACCGGGCGGGTTTTGACACGGACGGCCGCCTGATGGGGGTGGAGTTCAACCATCTGGCGGATTGCGGCTGGGCGCAGGATCTGTCGCTGCCGGTTGCCGACCGCGCCATGCTGCACGCTGACAACGCTTATGCGATCCCCGCGATCCGCATCGAAAGTCATCGCCTCAAGACCAACCGGCAAAGCGCCACCGCCTATCGCGGCTTTGGCGGCCCTCAGGGCATGGTCGGGATCGAACGGGTGATGGATCATATCGCCCATGATCTGAAGCTGGACCCGGTCGAATTGCGGCAACGCAACTACTACGCCGCTCCCGGCACCGCCACGGGCGACAACACGACCCCCTATGGCATGGAGGTCAGCGATTTCGAATTGCACGAGATGACCGCGCAATTGCTGGAGAGCGCGGATTATGCCGCCCGCAAGGCAGAAATCGCCGACTGGAACCAGAGGCAGACACACCTCAAACGGGGGCTTGCCTTCTCTCCGGTCAAATTCGGTATTTCCTTCACCCTGACCCACCTCAATCAGGCCGGGGCACTGGTTCATGTCTATCAGGATGGCTCGGTCCACCTGAACCACGGCGGCACCGAGATGGGACAGGGATTGTTCCAGAAGGTCGCGCAGGTGGCCGCCAGCCGGTTTGGCATCCCACTGGAGAAGGTGAAGATCACCGCCACCGACACCGCCAAGGTGCCCAATACCTCCGCCACGGCGGCCTCTTCCGGGTCTGACCTCAACGGGATGGCTGTCAAGGCCGCCTGCGACACCATCCGTGCCCGCATGGCCGAACATCTGGCCAACCTGCATCAGGCAGCGCCTGCGGATGTGGTCTTTGCAGATGGCGTGGTTCGGATCGGCGACGCTCTGGAGCTCAGCTTCGATGCGGCGGCGAAACTATGCTACGAGGGGCGGATCAGCCTGTCGTCGACCGGCTTCTACAAGACCCCAAAACTGGAATGGGACCGGATCAAGGGACAGGGACGCCCCTTCTTCTACTTTGCCTATGGCGCCGCCCTGACCGAGGTTGTGGTGGACCGGCTGACTGGCGAAAACCGCATCTTGCGCGCCGATATCCTGCATGACGCAGGCGCCTCGCTGAACCCGGCGCTGGACATCGGCCAGGTCGAAGGCGGCTATGTGCAGGGCGCCGGATGGCTCACCACCGAGGAATTGGTCTGGGACGACAAGGGCGCTCTGCGCACCCATGCGCCTTCGACCTACAAGATCCCCGCCTGCTCTGACCGCCCGGATGTCTTCAACGTGGCGCTTTATGACGGGCAGAACCGCGAAGAGACCATCTACCGATCCAAGGCAGTGGGCGAGCCGCCCTTCATGCTGGGGATTTCGGCTTGGCTGGCGCTGTCGGATGCGGTGTCCGCCTTTGGCGCGACCTATCCTGCCCTTGATGCACCGGCCACCGCCGAAGAGATCTGGCGCGCGGCGCGGAGGACCAGTGATGGGGGTTGATCTGGACGGGCTCAAGGCCGCAGTAACAGCACACGGTCGTGTCACCCGCGTATTGATCGCCGCCATCCGCGGCTCCTCCCCGCGCGAAGTGGGCGCCGCCATGCTGGTCTGGCGCACAGAGGACGGTTTTGCCCAGTCCGGCACCATCGGCGGCGGAGCGCTTGAATATGAAGCAGCGCAAAAGGCCGTCGTGCAGGACCGGGCATCGGTTCTCAGCACCCACGCGCTTGGCCCCGATCTGGGCCAGTGCTGCGGCGGATCGGTAACGCTGCTGAGCGAAGTCTATCAGGCGGATGACCTAGAACGCCTCGACACCGAGGTGATCGCGCGTCCTGCGGGACAGGACAGCCCGATGCCGCTCACGGTGCGGCGTCTGCTGACCCGGCAGCGCAATCAGGGCCAGCGCCCGGCCCCACAGTTGATCGATGGCTGGATGATCGAAGCCAGGCACCAGCCAGAGCACCCGCTGTGGATCTGGGGCGCGGGCCATGTCGGGCGCGCGCTGGTCGATGTTCTGGCGCCCCTGCCCGATCACGACATCACCTGGGTCGACACCGCCCGAAACCGGTTTCCTGAGCATATTTCGGACACCATAACCCCCGTATGGGCTGAAAATCCGTCGCTTTTGGTGGCTCACGCGCCGTCAACTGCCCGACATCTGGTTCTGACCTATTCCCATGAGCTGGATCTGGCGCTATGCCACGCCCTGCTGAAACATGACTTTGCCTTTGCCGGGCTGATCGGCTCCGCGACCAAATGGGCGCGCTTCCGTTCCCGGCTTGCTGCCCTAGGCCACGCCCCCGCGCGGATCGACCGGATCACCTGCCCAATTGGGGATCCGGCCCTGGGCAAGCACCCGCAGGCAATCGCGGTCGGTGTGACGGCGCAGCTGCTGGCGCTGGATGCAAGAGGCAGCGCAGAACAGGAACTAAGAAAGGACCGGCACGCGTGACTGTACCCCTTCTGAGCCTCCAGGGCCTGACCAAGGCCTACCCGGGCGTCGTTGCCAACGATCAGGTGTCCTTCGACATCGGCGAAGGCGAGGTCCACGCCCTTCTGGGTGAAAACGGCGCCGGCAAATCCACCCTTGTGAAAATGATCTACGGGCTGGTGAAGCCGGACAGCGGCCAGATGCTGCTGCGCGGAGCGCCCTTTGCCCCGGCCGAGCCTCGCGCCGCCCGCGCCGATGGCATCGCCATGGTATTCCAGCATTTTTCCCTGTTCGATGCGTTGAACGTGGCGGAAAACATCGCCCTTGGCATGGAAAACCCGCCGCCGCTGCGCGATCTGGCCAGCCGCATCCGCGAAGTCTCTGAAACCTATGGTCTGCCGCTCGATCCATTCCGCACCGTGGGCGATCTCTCTGCCGGGGAACGCCAGCGGGTCGAGATCATCCGCTGCCTGCTGCAGGACCCGAAACTGCTGATTATGGACGAGCCAACCTCGGTGCTGACCCCGCAGGAGGTCGAGATCCTGTTCGAGACCCTGCAGAAACTGCGCAGCGAAGGCACCTCGATCCTTTATATCAGTCACAAGCTGGAAGAGATCCGCACCCTGTGCGATCACGCCACCATCCTGCGGCTGGGCAAGAATGTCGGCGAATGCACCCCATCCGAAACCTCGGCCCGCGACATGGCCGAGATGATGGTGGGTACCGCTCTCAAGACCCCGGAACGCGCTGGCCGGGATCTGGGCGACGTGGCGATGGACATCAGCGGCTTGTCGGTTCCCGCACCTTCGGCCTTTGGCACCGCGCTGAAAAATGTCCACCTGAGCGTGCGCAAGGGGGAGATCCTTGGCATCGGCGGTGTGGCCGGCAACGGGCAGGATGAACTCCTTGCAGTTCTGTCGGGCGAGACCCTGTCGGTTCCGGATGCTGTGAAACTTCACGGGAAGCCCATCGGCAAGCTGGGTCCGGTTGCGCGGCGCCGCCTTGGGCTACTGTCGGCCCCCGAAGAACGCCTTGGCCATGCGGCAGCGCCGGACATGAGCCTCACGGAAAATGCCATGCTGACCGCCGCCGTGCGCGAAGGCCTGGTCAGCCGCGGTTTCCTCAATTGGCCCGCCGCCAAGGCGTTTGCCAAACGCGTGATTTCCGAATTCGACGTGCGCACGCCGGGACCGGAAAACGCGGCGCGCTCCCTGTCCGGGGGCAACCTGCAGAAATTCGTCATCGGCCGCGAGGTGCTGCAACGCCCCGAGGTGCTGGTGGTGAACCAGCCCACATGGGGCGTCGATGCCTCTGCCGCCGCCGCGATCCGACAATCGCTGCTGGATCTGGCCGCAGGTGGCACCGCCGTCATCTGCATCAGTCAGGATCTGGACGAGTTGATGGAGATTTCCGACAGTTTCGCCGCTCTCAACGAAGGCCGCCTGAGCGCCCCGCGCCCGGCTGCGGGGCTGACAGTGGATGAAATCGGCCTGATGATGGGCGGCGCCCACGGCATGGAGGTGGCGCATGTCTGATCTCCGCCAGTATTTGACTATCAATGAAGGAGCCGACGCATGATCCGGCTTGAGAAACGGCCACAGCCGTCGCGCGCCTGGTCGATGGCCACGCCGCTGGTGGCGGTGCTCGCAACGATGATCGCGGGCGGGCTGTTGTTCGCAATCCTGGGCAAGGACCCGGTCGAGGCGATCCGCACCATCTTCTGGGAACCGCTGTTTGGCGAGTTTGCCTTCTACTACCGCCCGCAGTTGCTGATTAAAGGCGCGCCGCTGGTCTTGATCGCCATCGGGCTGTCCTTGGGCTTTCGCGCCGGGATCTGGAACATCGGCGCCGAAGGGCAGTACATCATGGGCGCGCTGTTCGGCGCCGGGATGGGGCTGGCCTTTTACCCACTCGAGGCCTGGTACATCTTCCCGCTTATGGTCCTCGCAGGGGCCTTTGGCGGCTGGATCTGGGCGATGATTCCGGCCTTTCTGAAGGTTCGCTTCGGCACCAATGAAATCCTTGTCTCCCTGATGCTGGTCTATGTGGCCGAGCAGTTCCTTGCCTCCATGTCGCTGGGATTGCTCAAGAACCCCGAAGGCTTTGGCTTTCCGGGCAGCCGCAACCTGCAGCAATACGAAAGCGCCCATAACGCCGATCTGATCGCCGGAACCGGTATGCACTGGGGCGTTGTGGCAGCATTGATCGCGGTGATCTTTGCCTATGTGCTGCTGAACCGGCACATGCTGGGCTATCAGATCCGCCTGACCGGCGAAGCCCCGCGCGCCGCGCGTTTTGCCGGCGTGAACCCGGCGCGGCTGGTGCTGTTCTGCCTTGGCACCTCCGGCATGCTGGCCGGCCTTGCGGGCCTGTTCGAGGTCTCCGGCCCGTCGGGTCAGGTTTCGATCGATTTCAACGTAGGCTATGGCTTCACCGCAATTATCGTGGCCTTTCTTGGTCGCCTGCATCCCGTCGGGATCCTGCTGGCAGGAGGGCTGATGGCGCTGACGTATATTGGCGGCGATATCGCGCAATCGAACATGGGCCTGCCCTCGGCAGCGATCCAGGTCTTCCAGGGGATGCTACTCTTCTTCCTCTTGGCCTTTGACCTGCTCACCAATTTCCGTATCGCAATCGGCAAGCCGGAGGTGGCGTAAGATGGATCTATCCGCAATCAACCCGGTCCTGCTGATCGCCTCCCTCATGGTGGCGGCTACGCCGCTGCTGCTGGCCGCCGTGGGCGAACTGGTGGTGGAAAAGGCAGGCGTTCTGAACCTTGGCGTCGAAGGCATGATGATCACCGGCGCCATCGCCGGCTTTGCCACCGCCGTCGAAAGCGGCTCACCGCTCTTCGGCTTTGTCATCGCCGCAGTGGCGGGGGCGACGCTGTCCACCCTCTTCGCCATCCTCACCCAGTTTGCCAAGGCCAACCAGGTCGCATCGGGCCTGTCACTCACGCTCTTCGGGCTCGGAATCTCGGCGCTGATGGGACAAAGCTATGTCGGCATCAAACCGCCGCAGATGCAGGACATCCACATCCCGGTGCTGAGCGATCTTCCCGTTGTCGGCCCGATCCTGTTTGGCCATGACATCATCCTCTATTTCGGCATTGTCCTGACAGCGGTGGTCTGGGTGGTACTGAAATACACCCGTGTGGGTCTGATCCTGCGCGCGGTCGGGGAAAACCACGATGCGGCCCATGCGCTTGGCTACAAGGTGCTGCGCATCCGGGTGCTGGCGATCCTGTTCGGCGGCGCCTGCGCAGGCATGGGCGGTGCCTATATCAGCCTGATCCGGGTCCCCCAGTGGACCGAAGGCATGACCGCCGGCATCGGCTGGATCGCCCTTGCGCTGGTGGTCTTTGCCAGCTGGAAACCCTGGCGGGTGCTGCTGGGCGCCTATCTTTTCGGCGGTGTTACCGTGGTGCAGCTTAATCTTCAGGCAGCAGGCGTTGCCATCCCGGTCGAGTATCTGGCAATGTCGCCCTATCTGATCACCATTGTGGTGCTTGTCATTCTATCCGCGGATAAGAGCAGCGCACCCGCTGCCCTTGGCCGCAATTTCCATGCCTCCCGTTAGGATCTGACGGCAGGCCAAACACCCTGCCCGGGCATCCGGGCATATTATAAACAACACGGGGGATCCCTTTGATGAAACTGACGACACTTCTGACCAGCGCCGCCATGGCGCTTGGCCTTGCGACCGGCGCGATGGCCGAAGACAAGACCAAGGTAGGCTTTGTCTATGTCGGTCCCGTCGGTGACGGTGGCTGGACCTATGAGCACAATCAGGGCCGTCTGGCCGTGGAAGAAGAATTCGGCGACAAGGTCGAAACCGTCTACGTTGAAAACGTCGCCGAAGGCCCCGACGCCGAGCGCGTGATCACCCAGATGGCGCTGCAGGGCGCCGACCTGATCTTCACCACCTCCTTTGGCTACATGGATCCGACCATCAACGTCGCCAAGAAGTTCCCGAACGTGAAGTTCGAGCACGCCACCGGCTATAAGCGCGCCGACAACGTCTCGACCTATTCTGCACGCTTCTATGAAGGCCGCGCCGTTCAGGGCACCATCGCGGGCAACATGACCGAGAGCAACATCGTCGGCTACATCGGCTCCTACCCGATCCCCGAAGTGATCCGCGGCATCAACTCTGCCTATATCCACGCCAAGAAAGTGAACCCCGACGTCACCTTCAAGATCGTCTGGGCCTTCACCTGGTTCGACCCGGCCAAAGAAGCCGACGCCGCTAAGGTTCTGATCGAACAGGGCGCCGACGTGATCCTGCAGCACACCGACTCCACCGCACCGCAGGCCGCCGCACAGGCCGCAGGCAACGTGATCACCTTTGGTCAGGCGTCCGACATGGCCGAGTATGCGCCGAAACCGCGCGTCTCCTCGATCATCGACAACTGGGCGCCCTATTACATCGCCCGTACCAAGGCCGTGATGGACGGCACCTGGACCTCGGTTGACACCTGGGACGGCATCGGCCCGGGCATGGTCGGCATCGGTGAAATCTCCGACGCGGTTCCCGCCGACGTGAAAGAAGCCGCGCTGGCGCTGAAAGCCTCCATCGCGGACGGTTCCTACCACCCGTTCACCGGCCCGCTGAACAAGCAGGACGGTTCGGCATGGCTGGCAGAGGGTGAAACCGCCGATGACGGCACCCTGGCCGGCATGAACTTCTTTGTGGAAGGCATCGAAGGCGATATCCCGCAGTAAGCGGCTTGCCCAGACGAGTTACGGAAAGGCCCGCCAGATTGGCGGGCCTTTTCTTTTGGTGGCTGCAGTTCTCCTCTGCACAGCCACTCCGCAAATCTTGGGCGACCCCAACTTCTGCAGCAAAGCAACCTTTTGCAGACCACGACCAACTCTCCTAATATACTCATCGCACCAGCATCGGCGGGCGCTAGACCGGGAGGCCTAGAAAAGGATGGAGTTTTTCGATTACGGCTATCTCTTGGCGGGCGACTGGCTCCCCTACTCCATCGCCCTTACCGTGGTCGCTTGCGCAGCGTCTATTCTCACGATCCGGCGTCTGCCGAACCAGCCATGGCGCGCATTTTTCCTGTCCTGCCTGATCGCCTTTTGCGTGGCGTTCCTGCTCTCCGGAACCAGGTTCGGTTTTTCGGGCGGCGCCGAGGCGCTGTTCTGGAACGTACTGGGCGCGGGTCTGCTTGCTCAGATCTGGCTTCCGGTCTGTGCGGTCACTCACATTATCGCACGACGGGATCGGATCAGACGCCGATAAGCTGGCGCATAGACAGCGCAGCCTCGACAGTAATCACCGGGGGGCTTAGCGCTTCTGCGAGAACACCCGATAGGCCAACAGCACGCGCGACGCAGCCGTCACGAAGCACAAGGCGCCGAACACCCAGGCCATCAGGGCAAAGGCCCCCGGAAACAGGCACAGCGCCACGAAGAACCCGATTGTCTCCGCCCCTTCCAGCAGCCCCCCGGTAAAGTAGAGCGTTTTGACGCCGCGCGCGGTGCTGGACATCTGGTGCCGCTCGGCCAGGACGGAATAACCAAGGAAGCTGGCACCGTTCACGTAGAAAGACATGAGCAGAAAGGCACCTGCCGCGCCATTGGCCCCAGGGTTCGCCAGCACGAATGCCAAGGGCACCGCGCCATAGAACAGGAAATCGCAGGTGATATCGAGATAACCGCCAAACCCCGTCGGCGCGCTGGCCCGCGCCACCGCCCCATCCAGCCCATCGGCAAGGCGTGACAGCAACAACGGCAGCAGCGCCCAGCCAAACATCCCGAGAGCAATCAGCGCAGCAGACAGAAGCCCCAGCGCCAGCCCTAATAGCGTCACCTGATTGGCACTGATCCCCCAGCGCGCAATGACCCTGCCCTGCGCGTTCAACGCAGGGTCGATCAACGGGCGGATACGGGCATCAAACATGGCTCTGTTGTGCCCTGCAAACGCTGCGCGCTCCAGTCACAATTGCGCGCGGCGGCGTTTTTGGCAGAAGCCTGTTGTTGCGTCATCTTCGCTCTTTTCCCTGTTCCCGCGACGTGGCAGGTTGCCGCCATGACACGCATCCTGACCACCCCCGACCACGCCCCCGTCAGCCGCTTTGCCTTTGGCACCATGCAGTTCGGAGGCCGCGCCGACGCAACGCAATCGGCCGAAATGTATCACGCCTGCCGCGCAGCCGGGATCACCCATTTCGACACCGCCTGGGTCTATAACGAGGGCGAAAGCGAGAAGATCCTCGGCCGCCTGATCAAGGGGGAGCGCGACAAGCTGCTGATCGCCACCAAGGTGGGCTATACCGGCGGCGCAGGGGTAGCCAACATGCGGGCGCAGTTCGACACCTGCCGGGCGCGGTTGGATCTGGATATGGTGGATGTCCTTTACCTGCACCGGTTCGATCCCGAAACCGACCTCAACGAAACGCTGGAATGTTTTGCATCCCTGAAACAACAGGGGCTGATCCGCTATGTGGGCCTGTCGAATTTCGCCGCCTGGCAGGTGGTCAAGGCGCAGATGATCGGCGCCAAATACGATCTGTCGATTGATATTCTGCAGCCGATGTATTCGCTGGTGAAACGCCAGGCCGAGGTCGAGATCCTGCCCATGTGCGCCGATCAGGACATCGCCATCGCGCCCTACTCTCCGCTGGGCGGCGGGCTGCTGACCGGCAAATACGCCGCGGGCAGTGGCGAAGGGCGCCTGCAGGAAGATCCCCGCTACAACAGCCGCTATGGGCAGGACTGGATGCATCGCGCCGCTGCCGATCTTGCCGCGCTTGCGCAGGAGCTTGGCACCGATCCGGCGACCCTTGCCGTGGCCTGGGTGGCGGCCCATTCCAGCTGCCCGATGCCGATCATCTCGGGACGCACCGCAGAACAGCTTGCGCCGTCGCTTGCGGCGTTGGATTTCGATATGAGTGCCGATCTTTATGCGCGGATTTCAGCGCTCAGCCCGCGCCCGGCGCCGGCGACAGACCGGCTGGAAGAACAGGACGAAGGTATTTCGGCATGAGTGATTTTATCGTCATTGGCGGCGGCATCGCAGGGATCAGCGCCGCAGCGCGGCTGTCGGATCTGGGCAGCGTCACGGTACTGGAGGCGGAAGAGGCGCTTGGCTATCACGCCTCGGGGCGCTCGGCCGCCATGTTCGAGGAAAGCTATGGCAACCCAGCCGTTGTCGCGCTCAACAAGGCCAGCGCCGACTACCATTACAATGCCAATGGCGGTTACCTGACACCGCGCGGTTTCATGCTGGTGGCAGGCCCCGGCGAAGAAGGCGGTTTTGCAGCAGATGTCGCAGAACTGGATCTGCACAAGATCCATATCGACGATGCCTATGCCCGGGTGCCGATCCTGAATCCGGCCTCCGTCACCATGGCCGCCCTACACGAGGACGCGCAGGATCTGGATACCGACCGGATGATCCAGGATTTTGCCCGCGTGGTGCGCGGTGCAGGCGGACAGGTGATCACACGGGCCGAGGTCACCGCGATCCAGCATAGCGGATCGGGCTGGCAGGTGACGGCAGGCGGTCAGACCTACGAGGGCAAGCAGCTGGTCAATGCCGCAGGGGCCTGGGCGGACCGTGTCGCCGCCCTTGCCGGTGTTGCGCCCATCGGGATCACTCCCAAGCGCCGCTCCATGGCGCGACTGCCCGCACCGGGCGGCCACGATGTCACAAAGTGGCCGATGATGATGGGTGTCGGGGAGTGTTGGTACGCCAAACCCGATGCAGGCAAGCTGCTGGTCTCCCCTGCGGATGCCGACCCGGTTGAGCCGCACGATGCCTTTGCCGACGATATGGTGCTGGCCGAAGGGCTGGCGCGTTATGAGGAAAAGGTAACCGAACCCGTCACACGGGTCGAAAGCAACTGGGCCGGTCTGCGCAGTTTCGTGAGCGATGGCGCGCTGGTGCTGGGCGCAGACCCTGACCGCCCCGATTTCATCTGGTGCGCGGCGCAGGGCGGCTATGGCTTTCAGACCGCACCAGCCGCCTCGCGCCTGCTGCGCGACCTGATCGGCGGCAAGACGCCGGAACTGGACCGCGATATCGTTGCCTCCCTGTCACCGGAAAGGCTGCGCTGATGCCCGTTCGCTCTGTTCCCGGCACCGCCTCTGTCGCCGCTGCGCAGGATGGCAAGCTCTTCGCCCCTTCCGCTGAGCGCAATATCGATCCCCTGTGCGATCTCTTGGCCGACATCGCCCCTGAAACCGGCAGCGCGCTGGAGATCGCCAGCGGCACCGGTCAACATGTGGTGGCCTATGCCCGGCGCCTGCCAGGGTTGATCTGGCAACCGACCGAGGTGGACGCAGCCCGGCGCGCCAGCATCGATGCCTATGTCGCAGAGGCGGGCCTTGATAACCTGCGCCCCGCCGCAGAACTGGATGCGACGGCGCCGGGCTGGGCCGCAACGGTCGGGCCAGTCGATTTCATCATCCTGTCGAATCTTCTGCACCTTATCACCGAGGAAGACGCCAAGACCCTGATCCGCGAAGCCGCACGCGCGCTGGCCCCGGCCGGAAGGATCGCGATCTATGGCCCCTTCATGCGCGCTGGTGAGCTTACAAGCGAAGGCGATCAGAGGTTCCACGCCTCTCTGACGGACCATGATCCGCTCATCGGCTACAAGGACGATTTCGACACCATCGACTGGCTGCAGGAGGCGGGCCTTGATCTGGCCGAGGTGATCGAAATGCCAGCAAACAATCTGGCCCTGGTGGCGCAAAAACCGGATTTCTGACCCAGATCAAAGCCGCAGTACTGCAGCCACCCTACTCCTTCAGGAAAATGAATATGATGAAGGACAGATCATGGGCTGGCACGAAAAACTGGACGGAACCCGCAACGGGCTGCGCAATCTGAACCGGGCGATCCCCGAGACCGCGCAGGCCTTTGGCGCCCTTGGCAAGGCGGTGAAGCAGGGTGGCACGCTGGAGTTCAAGCAGAAGGAATTCGTGGCGCTTGGCATCGCGGTCGCCCTGCGGTGTGAGGACTGTATCGGGCTGCACGTGGAAACCCTGATCAAGGCTGGCGCCACCCGCGAAGAAGTGGCCGACGTACTGGCGATGTCGATCCAGATGGGCGGCGGACCCGCGATGATGTACGCGGCCAAGGCGATGACCTGCTTTGACGAGCTAACCGCCGCCTGAGGCGTGGATCACTACACACAGAATGGCCTGTTCCATTCGAAAAACAGCGGCTAGGCTTCCGGAAAAGATCAACCGGGAGCCTGCCATGAAAGATCAACGTCACACCCCCACCTGGACCAGCTTTGAAGAGGCTGGGAAGGCAGACTGGGATGCGGTCATGGAGTATGAGGAGGCCTATAACGCCGCCCTGCCCGACCGTATTCTGGACGCGATCCGCTCGCTTGACGAGGACTGGACGCCCTACCCGGTGAACCGCTTCCAGCATTGTCTTCAGGCCGCCACCCGCGCCCATGCCGATGGCGCTGATGACGAAATCGTCGTTGCGGCGCTGGTGCATGATGTGGGCGATATCCTGTCGCCCTATAACCACGGCGAACTGGCCGCCGCGATGATGAAACCCTATGTCAGCGAACGCACCTGGTGGATCCTGAAACACCACTGCGTCTTTCAGGGGTATTACTACAATCACCACCTTGGCGGCGACCGCCACGCACGCGACAAATACCGCGACAGCCCCTATTGGGAAGACTGCCGCAAATTCTGTCACGACTATGATCAATGCGCCTTTGACCCGGATTACCCGACGAAACCGCTGGAATTCTTCGAACCGATCCTGCGCCGGGTGCTCGCGCGCGGCGAAGGCCACATGGAGCTGAACGAGACCAGCGACAGCTGATCCGGCTCAGCCGCCCATGATCCACAGGATGCCGCTCCAGATGATCGGCAGCAGCAGCGCGGTTGCGAGCGCGTTGAGCCCCATGGCAAGGCCGGAAAAGGCGCCTGCGGTTTCGTTCACCTGCAACGCCCGAGCGGTACCGATCCCGTGGCTGGCGGTGCCAATCGCCAGCCCCCGCGCGCGCCAGTCGACCACGCCGGTCACGTCCAGAACCTTCGGCCCCAGCATGGCGCCAAGGATGCCGGTCACGATCACCAGAACCGCGGTCAGCGACGGCAGGCCGCCCAGTTTCTCGGCAATGCCCATTGCCACGGGCGCCGTCACCGATTTCGGCGCCACCGATGCAAGAACCGCCTCGGAACTGCCTGCAAGCCAGGCCACCGCCAAGGCGGACAGGATGGCGGTCAGCGATCCGGCGACAAGGCTCACCACGATAGCCAGAGCCGAACGGCGCACCCGGTACCATTGCCGATAGAGCGGCACCGCAAGGGCTACCGTGGCAGGCCCCAGCAGGAAGTGCACGAACTGGGCGCCCTCGAAATAACTGCCATAATCCGTCCCGGTCAGCATCAGCACAGCCACAACGATCAGCACCGCCCCCAGCACCGGGTTCAGCAATGGGTTCCTGCCGGTTTTCTCAAACAGGAAACTGGCCAGCTGAAAGGCAACCAGCGTCAGGGTGAGATGAAACAGCGGCGATGCGCTGAGATAGACCCAGGTGTCCTGCAGGTTATCCATCGGCGGACCCCGCCCCCAGCCACTGCATCAAAAGCCCAGTCACCGCGATGGTCGCCAAAGTCGAGACCACCAGCGCCAGCCCCAGCGGCAACAGCGCCTGTCCCAGCAGCTGGAAATGCAGGATCACCCCGGTCCCGGCCGGCACGAACAGCAGCGACATCGAACGCAACAGGCCGTTTGCCGTCTGATCCAGCTGCGCGGGCACCCGGCCCAGCAGCATCAGAATGATGAACAGAAACACCATGCCCAGCACCGGCCCCGGTATGGGCAGCGCCAAGGCCCCGGTGATGAACTCCCCAGCCAGCTGACACACCAGTATAAGCGTAAGGAAACCCAGCATCTTATCCCTCCTGCACCTGATGAGGTGACTGTGGCATCCCTCTGGCATCCAAACAAGCGGTGTGCCCTCTCATCGGGTCGGACAAAGCAGCAGGCCTACGGGGAATAGGAAATCCGGTAGACGGCACCGGCAAAATCATCCGACACCAGAATGGAGCCATCCGGGTGCTGGATAACATCCACCGGGCGACCATCATATTCACCGTCTTGGTTCAGCCAGCCTTCGGCAAAGGGTTCGATGGCCGCGTTCCCCTGCGCGTCGATGAAGGTCACCATCACCCGTGCGCCGACCCGCTCGGAGCGGTTCCAGGACCCATGTTGGGCCGAAAAGATCGCGTTGCGGTATTTTTCGGGGAACATGTCCCCGGTGTAGAAACTCATACCCAGATCAGCCGCATGGGCGATGGTTTCGACTGCAGGCATGACAACCTCGACCGGAACCTCCTGCCCCGCATACTCGCGCGTTCGGGTTGATCCGCCACCGTACCAGGGAAAGCCGAAATGCTGACCCTTCTCGGTCTGGCGGTTAATTTCGCCGGGTGGAATGTCGTCGCCCATGCCGTCGACCTGATTGTCGGTCCACCACAGCTCTCCGGTTTCCGGGTGAAAGTCATGCCCTACGGAATTGCGCGCGCCATAGGTAAAGACTTCGCGCCCACTGCCATCACGGTTCATGCGGATGATCCCGCCAATCCCCGTCTCATTGTAAAGCGCCAGCTTTTCCGGCGGCGCCACGTTGTAGGGCTGACCCAGCGAGATATACAGCTTGTTGTCCGGCCCCAGTTTGATGACCCGCGCCGTGTGATAAGAGCTTTCCTCGGCCACGGGAATCAGGCTGCCCTGCGGCACGATTGGCACCGCGACCATGTCAGCGTTCTGGTCGAAGGCCTCGGCGCCCGCAATGCGCAAAACCCGGTTGCGTTCGGCGATGAACAGATCACCGTCCAGAGAAACCTCCACGCCATTAGGGATATCAAGGCTCAGGGAGGGCGCAAAATTCTTAACCTCGTCAACAATGCCGTCGCGGTCACGGTCCAGAACCGCCCAGACCTTGTCCCGCCGTGTGCCGACAAACAGAACTGTGCCCCCGGGGGTAAGCGCCATGTGGCGGGCACCGGGAACCATCGCATAGAGTTCGATCCTGAACCCCGTCGGCAAACGGATACCCTCCAGCACGCGCCGCAACGCATCGGCAGATGCCGTGTCTTGATCGACGTAGGTGTGTTCGGCGGATCCGGTTATCCTGATCGCGCCCGGTTCTCCGGGAGCGGACTGCGCCGAAGCAGACGCAGCAAGCATCAGGCACAAAGCTGCGCTGCTAAAGACCTGCTTCATCCTCTTCTCCCTGAAATCGCACATTCGATCACCAGCCCGCAGACGCCACAGCCATGCACGGGGCCTCGCAAAGGGTAGTCGGAAAAAGAAGCAGGACAACCGGCAGCAAAGCGCGACCGGTCCGTCATTCCAACAAAAAAGCCCCGGCACGGTGGCCGGGGCTTTGCTGTTTTATCCGTTCACACGGATCTTTTCGTTCTTAGGATCATAGGGGCTGTCGCAGGTGACAACCGCATCCCACAGTTGGTCCAGCATCTTGACCTTCAGCTTGGTGCCTTCCACCGCGAACTCGGGCTTCACATAGCCCATGCCAATGCTCTTCTCGAAGGCCACCGAATAGCCGCCGGTGGTCAGACGTCCGACGCGGGTGCCATCCTCGGCATAGAGCGCCTCGCGGCCCCAGGGATCGGTGTCGGACGGACCGTCGATCAGAATGGTGCAGCATTTGGAGCGGATGCCCTTGGCGACCATTTCGTCCTTGCCGTAGAAGTCCTTCTCCAGATCGACAAAGCGCGGCAGGTCTGCCTCAAGCGGGGTCGCGTCGCGGCCCAGCTCGTGCCCAAAGGCGCGGTAGCTCTTCTCCTGACGCAGCCAGTTCTGCGCGCGGGCGCCGACCAGCTTCATACCGTGCTTCTCGCCTGCCTTCTCCAAGAGGTCGAACAGGTAGTTCTGCATCTCGATCGGGTGGTGCAGCTCCCAGCCCAGCTCGCCCGTATAAGCCACGCGGATCGCGTTCACCGGGCACATGCCCAACTCTATCTGCTTGGCCGACAGCCAGGGGAAGCGCTTGTTGCTGAGCGCGGTCTCCGGATCAGCGTCCTTGATCACCTCTTTCAGCACATCGCGGGACTTCGGCCCGGCGATGGCGAAGACGCCCCACTGAGTGGTCACGTCCTGGATCTCGATATAGCCGAACTCCTCCATCTTGTCCTCGGCCGCTTTGCGCAGGTAATCCGCGTCATATTCGGTCCAGGCGCCAGCAGAGACGAGGTAATAGTTGTTCTCGCCGTTGCGCACGATGGTGTATTCGGTGCGGGTGGTCCCGGCCGAGGTCAGCGCATAGGTCAGGTTGATCCGGCCCACCTTGGGCAGCTTGTTGCAGGTGAACCAGTCGAGGAACTGGGTGGCACCGGGGCCCTTGACCACGTGTTTGGTGAAAGCGGTCGCGTCGATCAGGCCAACGCCTTCGCGGATCGCCTTGGCCTCTTCGACCGCGTATTGCCACCAGCCACCACGGCGGAACGAACGTGCATCGTGATCAAAGTTCTCCGGCGCGTCCAGCGGGCCGAAATAGTTCGGGCGTTCCCAGCCGTTGACCCAGCCGAATTGCGCACCGCGGGCCGCCTGGCGGTCATAGGCCGGCGAAGTCCGCAGGGGGCGGCAGGCCGGGCGCTCTTCGTCCGGGTGGTGCAGGATGTAGACGTGCTCGTAGGCTTCCTCGTTCTTGCGCGCGGCGAACTCGGTCGTCATCCAGTTGGAGGAGTACCGCTTGGGGTCGAGCGACGCCATGTCGATCTCGGCCTCGCCATCGACCATCATCTGCGCCAGGTAATAGCCGGTGCCGCCCGCAGCAGTGATGCCGAAGGAGAAGCCTTCGGCCAGCCACATGTTGCGCAGACCGGGCGCCGGACCGACCAGCGGGTTGCCGTCGGGCGTATAGCAGATCGGGCCGTTGAAATCGTCCTTGAGGCCGCTTTCGGCGCAGGAGGGCACGCGCTCTGCCATCGCCATGTATTGATCGGCGATCCGGTCCAGATCCAACGGGAACAGATCAGCGCGGAAGCTATCCGGCACGCCATGCTCGAACCGCGCGGGCGCGCCATGTTCATAGATGCCGAGGATCCAGCCGCCACGCTCTTCACGCGCGTAGGATTCATTGTCGGCATCACGCACGACGGGGTGCTCCGGGTTGCCCGCTTCACGCCATTTGACCAGCTCGGGGTCCTTGTCCATGACGATGAAGGTGTGCTCGACCGGGATCGCGGGCATCTTGATGCCCAGCATCTTGGCGGTGCGCTGCGCGTGGTTGCCGGAGGCGGTCACCACGTGCTCGGCGGTGATCACCACCTGCTCGTCGCTCTCGACGAGGTTGCCGCCCTTTTCGACCATCTTGGTGCAGGTGACTTCCCAGTGGGTGCCATTCCAGTGGAAGGCATCGGCCTGCAGTTTGCGCACGATCTCGACACCGCGCTGCCGGGCGCCCTTGGCCATCGCCTGGGTCACATCGGCAGGGTTAATGTAACCGTCCTCAGTGTGGTAGATCGCGCCCTTCAGGTCGCCGGTCTCGATCAGCGGCCAGCGTTTCTTGATCTGCTCCGGGGTCAGCCATTCGTAATCGACGTCGCAGGTCTCGGCGGTCGAGGCATAGAGCATGTATTCATCCATACGCTCCTGCGTCTGCGCCATACGCAGGTTGCCCACCACAGCAAACCCGGCGTTGAGCCCGGTTTCTTCTTCCAGCGTCTTGTAAAAATCGACCGAGTACTTGTGGATGTGGGTGGTCGCATAGGACATGTTGAACAGCGGCAACAGGCCGGCCGCGTGCCAGGTAGAGCCCGAGGTCAGCTCGTCCCGTTCGATCAGCATCACATCGTCCCAGCCCGCCTTGGCCAGATGATAGGCGATCGAGGTCCCGACGGCGCCACCGCCGACAACCAGTGCTTTGACTTGGGTTTTCATATTCCGCTTCTCCGGAAGAAATGACTAGGGTTTGGCAATGGTATGCCGGAATTCCGGAAATCACCGCGAAATCCATCCGACGCAAAAGTCGACAAAACCGACCTTTCGCGCCCTGCCGTGCGGAATCTTCGCTACGCGACAGAATCCCTGCCCCGCGCCGAACACAAAAGGGCGGCGCAGGTTCACGCCCGCACCGCCCTTCAAGGGTCGTGATTTTAATCCCTTTGATCAATCGGAAATGATCTTGCCCGGGTTCAGGATATTGTCCGGATCCAGTGCTGCCTTGACCGCCGCCATATAGCGGGTCGCGGCGCCAAGTTCCTTGGTCAGATAGGGGCGTTTACCCTGCCCGATGCCATGTTCACCTGTGCAGGTGCCATCCATGGAAATCGCCAGATCGTTGAGCCAGCCGACGTATTCATCCGCCTTGGCCCGTTCCTCAGCGCTGTCCATGTCGATCAGCAGCAGCGCGTGAAAGTTGCCGTCGCCTACATGGCCGACCATGGGCGCCATCAGTCCCATTTCCTCTGCCTTTTCGCGGGCGGTAGAGACGCATTCGGCCAGCCGCGAGATCGGCACGCAGACATCGGTTGAAATCCCCTTGGCACCGGGGCGCAGGCCGAGGCAGGCCCAGTACATATCGTGGCGCGCCTGCCAGAGCTTGTTGCGCTCTTCCGCGGTGGAGGTCGCCTCGAAATCGAAACCACCGAACTCTTCGGCGATGGAACTGAACATCTCGGCCTGCTCCACTACGCCCGCTTCGGAGCCGTGGAATTCCAGCAGCAGCAGCGGCACTTCGGGCAGGTCCAGCTTGGAATAGGTATTTGCGGCCTTGACGCTCATCGCGTCCAGCATTTCGATCCGGGCGACGGGAATGCCGTATTGGATGGTCATCATCACCGCGCGACAGGCATCATCCACCGAGCGGAAGGCGCAGCGGGCAGAGCGGATCGCCTCTGGGATGCCCTGCAGGCGCAGGGTGATTTCGGTGATCAGGCCAAGGGTGCCTTCGGAGCCAACCATCAGCCGGGTCATATCGTATCCGGCAGAGGATTTCTTGGCCCGCTGGGCGGTACGGATCACCTCGCCGTCAGCCATGACGACCTCAAGCGCGAGCACGTTGTCTTTCATCGTGCCATAGCGCACCGCGTTGGTTCCCGAGGCCCGCGTCGCAGCCATCCCGCCAAGCGAGGCATTGGCGCCGGGGTCGATGGGAAAGAACAGACCCTGATCGCGCAGAAAGGTGTTGAGCTGCTCGCGCGTCACCCCCGGCTGCACCACCACATCCAGATCCTCGGCATGCACGGCCAAAATCTTGTCCATACGCGCCATATCCACGGAAATGCCACCTGCAGGAGCGTTCACATGGCCCTCCAGCGAGGTGCCGGTGCCAAAGGGAATGACCGGCACGCCATATTCGGCGCAGGTCTTTACGATGGCGGCGACCTCTTCGGTCGAGGTGGGAAAGACAACCGCATCCGGCGCCTGGGTTTCGATCCAGGTGGTGGTGTGGCCATGCTGTTCACGGATGGCCTGCCCGGTCTGAAGCCGGTCACCGAATGTCTGTTTCAGAACGCCTATGGCGGCTTTGATCCCCGGCTCGTTCCGCGGCAGTGAAGTGGCTTGCACCATGGGTCGTCCTTTCTCCTCCATGCTCGTGTTGTCACGTCAACACGAGCGGCAATATAGTCTCAACACCTGCAGACGCAAGTGGGGCTGAAGGGGCGCGGTGATGGACCAATCGCGCCCCGGTCCGCATTATTTACTCCCCCAGGGCAATGCCTTCGCGGCGGGGATCGGCAGCGCCTTTCAGGCGTTCACCGATCTCAATCGCGTGCAGGCCTGAATTCAGCCCCCGGATATTGACCTTATATCCCATGTCCGTGAGCGGTGCTTCCAATCCAACCGCTGCCGAGCCCTCTTCCAGATCATAGGTGCCGAACCGGTTCACGGCATGCGGCAGGGACACGGATTTTTGAACATCCATGCCCCAATCAGCCCAGGCAATGATCGAGGAAGCGACATAGCCAATGATCCGGCTGCCGCCCGGCGATCCGATGGCCAGCACCGGTGCGCCATCCTTGGTCACGATGGTCGGCGCCATTGAGGAGCGCGGCCGTTTGCCCGGCTCCAGCCGGTTGGCAATCGGCACACCATCCCGGTGGGTGCGGAAGGAAAAATCGGTCAGCTCATTGTTGAGCAGGAAGCCGTTGGTCATCAGCCGCGAGCCAAAGCCGTTTTCGATGGTGGTGGTCATCGACAGCACATTGCCATAGCCATCCACGATCGAGATATGCGAGGTCGAGGGAAACTCGATCGAGGCATCATCGGCCAACTGCGGCGGCAGGCCCGCGTGATCGAATGCGGGCGCGCCGGGCGCCACCTCGGGCAAGGCATCGTCTCCCGCCAGCAGTTTCGCCCGCTCTGCCAGATAATCGGCATCGACCAGACCTTTGGTGGGCATCGGCACGAAATCACTATCCGCCATGTAGCGTCCCCGGTCGGCAAAGGCGAGACGCGAGGCATCGCCGATCAACCGCCAGGCCTCGGGGCTTTCGGCACCCAGCGCCGCCAGATCGTATTGCCCCAGCATGCCAAGGATCTGCCCCACGGTCAGCGCCCCAGAAGACGGTGGCCCCATGCCGCAGACCTCAAACGCGCGGTATTCGGCGCAGACCGCCGGGCGTTCCTTGACCTGATAAAGCGCCAGATCGACAGCGGAGAGAACGCCGGGATTGCCAACGGCTCCGGTCACCGTGCGCACGATATCCGCTGCAACCGGCCCGGTGTAGAACCCATCCGCGCCATCTGTTGCGAGGGTCCGCAGCACCTCGGCATAGGCCGGGTTGACCAGCCTGTCTCCCGCCTTCAGCGGCATGCCCCGGGGCAGGAAATACTCGGCGGTTGCGGAAAACCGCGACAGGCGCTCGGCGTCCCGTTCGATCAGCCCCGCCAGACGCTGCGACACCGCGAACCCATCCTCGGCCAGCGAAATCCCCGCTTCGAAAAGCGACGGCCAGTTGGCCTTGCCCCAGCGGCGATGGGCTGCTTCCAGCAGCGCGGGCGTGCCGGGAGTGCCCACAGAGCGGCCGCCGACAACAGCGTCGAAGAATTTCAGCGGCGCGCCGCTGTCATCCTGAAACAGCCGCGGCGTGGCTGCCAGCGGCGCGGTCTCACGCCCATCCAGCGTCGTGATCTCACCGGTTTCCGCATCGTACCAGACCAGAAAGGCACCACCGCCCAGCCCTGAGGATTGCGGTTCGACAAGCCCCAGAACCACCTGTACCGCAACCATGGCATCCGCCGCAGTGCCCCCGGCGCGCAGCACGGCCGCCCCGGCCTCCACCGCGTGAGGATTGGCTGCGGCCACCATCCAGTTGTCCGCCTCGACCGGCAGACCGGCGTCTTTGAACTTGAGCGCAGAAGCCACCTGGGGCGACAGCGCCTCGGCCCCGCCTTTTGCAGCCGGTTCCGGCGCCACCGCATCTGCAGCCTGCTGCGCGCTCACCGTGCCTGCGGACATGCACAGGCACATCAAAAAGATCTTCTTCATAATCGCCTCCTCCAAAACAATGCCTTGCCTCAAAATGCAAACGCGGGCCAATAGCCCGCGTCGCAAAGATCAATCCTGTGTTACAGCATCGCCGGAACCACCTGATCCGGCGGGCGATGGCCATCCTCGAATGTCTTGATATTCAAGAGCACCTTCTCGCCCATCTCGATCCGCCCTTCGATGGTGGCCGACCCCATATGCGGCAGCAACACCACATTGGGCAGCTCGCGCAGGCGCGGGTTTATGTCGGTGCCATGTTCATAGACATCCAGCCCCGCCCCGGCGATTTCCCCGGCGCGCAGCATCCGGGTCAGCGCGTGTTCGTCGATCACCTCGCCGCGCGATGTATTGACGATCACCGCATCCGGCTTCATCAGCTTCAGCCGCCGCGCGTTCATCAGGTGAAAGGTCGAGGGCGTGGACGGGCAATTGACCGAGATCACATCCATGCGCGCGACCATCTGATCGAGGCTCTCCCAGTAGGTGGCTTCCAGCTCTTCCTCGATCTCGGGGCGCAGGCGGCGGCGGTTGTGATAATGGATCTGCATGCCGAATGCCTTGGCCCGGCGGGCAACGGCCTGACCGATCCGGCCCATGCCCAGAATCCCCAGGCGACGGCCCGCCAGCCGCCCACCCAGCATCGCGGTCGGCGCCCAGCCGTCCCATTCGCCCTTTTGCATCAGGGCGAGACCTTCGGGAATCCGGCGTACCACCGCCATGATCAGCGCCATGGTCATATCCGCCGTATCATCGGTCAGCACGCCCGGCGTATTGGAGACTAGAATCCCGCGCTGCCGCGCCGTGGCCACGTCAATGTGATCGACACCGGCGCCATAATTCGCAATCAGTTTCAGCCGCGGCCCGGCCTGCGCCAGAAGCGCCGCGTCGATGGTGTCGGTCACCGTCGGAACCAGCACATCGGCCTCTTGCATCGCCTCGGCCATTTCGCTGCGCGTCATCGGTGTGTCATCGCTGCGCAGCCGCACGTTGAACAGCTCGCTCAGCCGTGTTTCGACCGGTTCCGGCAACCGTCGCGTAACGACAACAGTCAGACGTTCTCTTACCACTTGCGCTCTCCCATGGCTTTTCAGTTCCTGCACCTCCATGGCATCGTGGCGCAGGATGCAGGCAGGCACAAGAACCCTTCCGCCTCCTCGGTCCAAGTGACGCGACATTCGGGTCTTTCCCTCCAGATCATCTGATCCTATGACCTATGGACACGCGGACGCGACCGGACAAGAAACCGGGCTGACACGGCAGGCCAGCCCCCGGACCGGCGCCGGAACCGGCACAGAACGAGCAGGCGGTGAATATGACGGCTTTGAAATTGCGCCTTCTTGCGGTGGCCATTTGCGCGACTGTGGCAGCTGCGCATGGGGGAATGGCCAAGGACGCGCGTGGCCCGGTCACGAATCTACCCCTGCCCCGCTTCGTTTCGATGAAAGCCTCCGAGGCCAACATCCGGCGCGGCCCCTCGCTGACCCACCGGATCGACTGGGTGTTCAAACGGCGCGGCATGCCCCTGGAGGTGACCGCCGAATATGGCCACTGGCGCCGCGTGCGGGACCATGACAACGCCGGCGGCTGGGTGCACTACACACTGATTTCAGGTGTACGCATGGCGCTGGTGCAGCAAGATCTGCTGACCGTGCATTCCAGACCGGACAAGGCAGCGCCTGTGACCGCCGCCTTTGAACTGGGCGTGGTTGCGCGCCTGGGAGAATGCACCATCGACTGGTGCGAAATCTCAGCTGGCGGCTACAGCGGCTGGACGCCAAAGACCACGATCTGGGGCGTTTACCCCGAGGAAATTCGCGAATAACCCCAGCGAACCTTGGGCGGGTCCTGGTTGCTATTGGCTGCCCGGTTCCACGGGCCGGATCGTCAGTTGCGCCCCCCCGAGCCCGCGAAAGGCTTTCTGACGGCAGGAAAACACCAGGATCTGCAGTTCATCCGCCTGCAAGGTCAGCGCATCAAAGATCTTCTCGATCCGCGCATCATCGGTATAGACGATCGCATCGTCCAGAATGACCGGCGCAGGATGGCCTGAACGGGCCAGCAACCGGGCAAAAGCCAGGCGCACCAGCAGCGCGATCTGCTCCTGCGTGCCGCCGGACAGGCTGTCAAAGGCAGCCGTCTCACCGCCGCGCTGCAATTCTTCGGGCAGCACCTTGCCCGCATCAACAGACAGCTCCGCCTCAGGCCAGAGCATCCGCAACAGGGGGCGCAATTCCGCCATCACCGGCCCGACATAGTGCTCCTGCGCCTCGGATCTTGCACGTTCCAGTGCCACATCAAGACGGCGCAGCACCGCAACTTCGAATTCAACCGCCGCAAGACGCTTCTGTGCCCGATCCAATTGCCCCTCGGTGTCAGCCAGTTCTTCTTCGACTGCAGCGCTGGCATGGGTGGCGATCCGAGTTTCCAGCACCGCCAGATCCCGCGCCACCTCCTGCGCCCGCTGGCGTGCGGCCTCCTGCGCCGATTGTGCCCGCTGCAGAATGGCACGGGTCTGCGCCGGGTCCGGTGCGGCCTGGCGCAGGGCGGTTTCGGTGGCCTTGGCCTGTGACAGGTTCTGCCGCAGGGCGGGCAGGTCTTCCGACAGGCGCTGCAGCGCCTCTGCCGCCTGTTCCTGCCCCTCGATGACAGCAAGAGCGCGGTCCAGCCGCTGCACCGCTGCATCTGCGCGTGCCGAGGCGTTCTCCATCGCCAGACGGGAGTCTGCCGCCGCGCTGCGAATAGCCTCCAGCGCGTTTTCCGCCGCCTCGGCCTCCTGCTCGGCGGCGCGGAAGGCAGCTTCGGCCTCTGCCCGGTCCGGCAAGGGAGTCGTGCTTTCGTCCTGCGCGCCTGCCTCCGGTGCCTGTGGCAGCGCCTCCAACTGGCTGATCAGTACCTTGATTCCATCCGGGGCGAGTACCTTCAACAGGGTCTGCGCCTCCTGCCGCTGCTGTTGCGCCTCCTGCCGTGCCTTGTGCCGCGTGCGGGCCTCCTCGACGCTGGTGCAACCGGCCTGTTCCAAGAGCTGCGTCAGCGCGGCCTGTGCCTGCTCCAGCGCCGCGGCACCACCAGCCTGACCGGGGTGAATGTCAATCTCTGCTACCCCCGGCACAACCAGCCGCCCGCCGCCCGGAAGCGGCAACCGCTTCCCGTCCGGAACTCCGGCGCCTTCCAAGTGGATGCCGCCCTCCTGACCCGCCTGGTAGTGCACGGTCACCGCAGTCGCGGTTGCCTCCTGCGCCCGCCGGGCCAGATTATACGCCTCGCGCGCAGCCTCGATCCGGCGCAACACCGCTTCATCAGGTCCGCATGCGGCAGCCTTGGCCAGCCTGTCGATCTGTTCTGCCTGCGCCCGCGCCTGTTTCAGGCGGTCGCTCAGATCGCGACGCAGCCCCTCTGCCTGCGCCACTGAAATCGCCAGCTGCACCGCGTCCAGAGCGGCCCGCGCCTTTTTCGCGCCCGCGCGGGCCTGTGTGGCCGCCTCGGTCAGATGCCGCTTTTTCTCTTCTTGCGCATCGAACGTGACGTGCGCCCGCGCTGCGGCCTCTGATGTCTCGGCCACGGCTGCCTTCGCCGCGCTCGCCTCCTCCAGCCGCGCGGTCAGCTCCGCGATCTTGCGCTGATGGTTTTCCAGCACGGTTTCCGCCAGCTGCACCGCGTGGGAGGCCTGCGCCAGTTGCTCCTGATGCCGGTTGGCGGCCTCCATCGCAGCCTCTGCCGCCTCAAGCCGCGCCTGTAGTTCTGCGCGTTCCTCCGGGTCATTCAGCGCCGCCTGCTCGACCTGAAGAGCCCGCCGCTGATCCAGGAGCTGTCGCAGCTCCTGCACCTGCGCGCTCAGCTGATCCCGGCGCTGCACCAGATCGGCAACGGCGCGTTCGGCCAGATCCAACGCACCGCCTTTGCGGGCGCCGCGCGTGGTCATCAGTTGATCCAGCGCCTCGCGCACCTGCCGCCGGATCGCATCCATGCGCTGGCCGCCGGTCACCATCTCCACTTCACCCGCGACCGAGGACAAAAGATCCCGCCGCGCAGACAACGTTTCCTTGGCATCCTCGAACGAGGTCAGCCCCTGCCGCACCCACAACAGTCCCGACGGGCCATCCTCCTTGGGCGGTTTGATCAGCGCCTTCAGCCAGGCCTCTGCCGCGTCGGCCTGATGTAGCAGCGTCCCTTCGCGCCAGATCCGCACCTCGCCTTTGCCGGAGGTCTTGAAGAACTGCTTGGCGATGCGATAGCGGGAGCCTTTATGGTCCACCTCAACCTCGACCCGGGGATCGCCGCCCGCGTGCGGCACCAGCGCGCGGATCTCCTTGTCCCGGGCCTTGGCGTCCTTGAAGAAGAGCGCGTGCAGCGCATCAAAGATAGTGGATTTGCCCTGTTCGTTAGGCGCTGCCAGGACGTTCAGCCCGGGCCCGATGCCGGTGATTTCCACCGGATCGGTGAAACGGCGCAGGTTCTCAAGCCGGATGGAGCAGAGTTTCATGCGCGCTCTCCCCCGTCGCCATCACCCTGCGTATATGCAAAAAGGCGGTTGAGGGCCGCACTGGCGACCCTGCGATCCTGCTCGGCAAGGGCCGGATCCTCGGCCGCCTGCATCAGTTCCTGGGCCGCAACCCGCAGGGCGCCGCCCCGGGCGATAAGATCCAGATCCCCGGCCTGATGTTCGGTGCCCACTGCGGACAGATCCAGCTCCAGATGGCAGAATTCCGGCGCATAGCGCGCCACCGCCTGTTCCAGCGCCAGCCGCTGCGGCGGCGTGACCCAGCCCGACGCGCGGATCAGCATGAGATGATACCGCCAATCCGCCCGCTCCGGCGGCAGCAAGCTCGTGACCGCCGCCTCGGGATCCGTTTCAGGCGTCAGGTCCAGCGCCACCTCCTGCCAATGGTACTGGCCGGTTTCAATGGGCTGCACCAGCGGCGCCTGCCCGGGACCTGCAAGCTCGACCAGCAGGCACTGGCCACGCCCGGCGTGTTTGAACCGGTCCGGTTCGGGGCTGCCGCTGTACTGCGTGCGCGGATTGACCTCGAACCGGCCATGCCAGTCGCCAAGCGCCAGATAATCCAGCCGCGCCGCCTGGGCCCGTTGCGGTGAGATCGTCTCGGCGCTGTCGCCGCCGCCCGCCGCACTGCTGCCAAATTCCAGCACACCACCATGGGCCAGTCCGATCCGCAGCGCGTTATCCCCGGTTTCGCATTCGTCCATCCAGGCGGTTAGGTCCTGCCCCGGAAACCGATGGCTACAGGGCGCGGGCAGCAACATGACCCCGGGCGCCATCTGCACCGGCTCAGCCGTCATCAGCAGATGTACATTTTCCGGCAAATGACTGCGCAGCGACGCCCATAGCGGTTCTGCCGCGCCGCTGTCGTGGTTGCCCGGGATGATCCACCATTGCAGCTCCGGCGCCGCGCCCATGGCCGCAAGGGCCTGCCGCTGCACCCGGTCCGATGGTGTTTCGGTGTCGAACATGTCTCCGGCAATCAGCACATGCGTGGCGTCATGTGCCTGCGCCAGCTTTGCCAGCCGGGACAGGATCTCCTGCCGCGCCTGCAGCAATGCCATCCGCGTTTCCTCTGCGAACCGCCCGAACCGTTTGCCTAAGTGCAAATCAGAGGTGTGCAGGAAACGAATGGACGGCATTGAGGTCTCCGGACCGGGGCAGTGTTCACTGTCATAGGTGGCAGAGCCGACCGACAGGGTCAACGCGGCTTTGCAGCTCTGCAGCCTGCGGGCCGGGTCCACGATTCTGAGGCAGGCCAACGACAACCTCCGCACTACGATTGGTGCAGGCCGGCGTCCGAAAACCGGAAAAATGCCTCGCATTCGGGCGTTTCAGCCCAATATCCGCGGGAATTCGCGACCCCGCGTCAAACTGCGCCCTTGAAAATCCAAGCAGGCAATTGCGCCCCGGCGCCGCGTGTTTTACACGGGGGGCGATATGTACGGCAACGCGCCCGGGACATCACCAAAACCCGGGAGGTGAAGCGCCGCCGCCCAAAGTCAACAAAGCTTCCGATATCGCTGAAAGGTTGTGGAATATGACAGAAAATTCAAACCCCGACATTTTGTATACCATCGTAGACGAAGCGCCCGAGCTGGCCTCGGCGTCCTTCCTGCCGATCATCCGCAAGTTCGCCTCGGCTGCCGGTGTCTCTGTCGGAACCAAGGATATCTCGCTGGCCGGCCGCATCATCGCGACCTTCCCCGAAGGTCTGAGCGAAGAGCAGCGCCAGAGCGACGATCTGGCGGCCCTCGGTGAGCTGGTCAAAACCCCCGACGCCAATGTCATCAAGCTGCCGAACATCTCTGCTTCGGTGCCGCAGCTGACCGCTGCCATCGCCGAACTGCAGGCGCAGGGCTATGACATCCCGAACTACCCCGAAGACCCGCAGAGTGACGCCGAAAAGGCGATCCGCGCGCGTTACGATACCCTCAAAGGCTCTGCCGTGAACCCGGTCCTGCGTGAAGGCAACTCGGACCGTCGTTCGGCCAAGGCGGTGAAGAACTACGCCCAGAACAACCCGCATTCGATGGGCACATGGTCGGCAGACAGCAAGACCAAAGTCTCCTCGATGCCGGGCAACGATTTCTACGCGAACGAAAAATCCGCGACCATCACCGCCGCACAGGCCGGTGACGCGAAAATCGAATTCGTCGCCAAGGACGGCTCTGTCACCGTGCTGAAAGACGGCTGGTCGCTGGGCGAAGGCACCGTGACCGACGCGACCTTCATGTCTGCCAAGGCACTGTCCTCCTTCCTGGCCGATGCCATTGAGGACACCAAGGCCGACGGCACCATGTTCTCGCTGCACATGAAGGCGACCATGATGAAGGTCTCGGACCCGATCATCTTTGGCCACGCTGTCAAAGCCTGGCTGGGTCCGGTCTGGGACAAGCACGGCGCGGCGATCGCTGCTGCCGGTGGTTCGCCGAACTCGGGTCTGGGCGCTGTTCTGGCCGCCATCGACACGCTGCCCAACGCGGCTGAGATCAAATCCGAGATCGCAGCGCTCGACCGTCCTTCCATGTACATGGTCGACAGCGACAAGGGCATCACCAACCTGCACGTGCCGTCGGATGTGATCATCGACGCCTCCATGCCCGCGGTCATCCGTGCTGGCGGCAAAGGCTGGGACGAAGCAGGCAACAAGGGCGACACCAACTGCGTGATCCCCGACAACTGCTATGCGACCGTCTATGATGAGACGATCAACTACTTCAAAGAAAACGGCGCGCTCGACGTGACCAAGGCGGGTTCTGTCGCCAACGTCGGCCTGATGGCGCAGAAAGCCGAAGAATACGGCAGCCACCCCACCACCTTTGAAGCCCCGGCAGACGGCACCATCCGCATCGTGCTGGCCAATGGCGAAACCCTGCACAGCCACGACGTGGAGGCCGGTGACATCTGGCGCGCATGCACCGTCAACAAGGCGCCGATCGAGAACTGGATCCAACTGGCGATGGACCGTCAGCGCCTGACCGGCTCCGAAGCGATCTTCTGGCTGGACGCAAACCGCGCCCATGACGCCGAGCTGATCAAATACGTCAAACCGGCGCTGGAGGCTGCTGGCGTGGCCGACAAGTTCATGATCATGGCGCCGCGCGAAGCGACCCGCCAGTCGCTGGACACCATCACTGCGGGCAAGGACAGCATCGCCATCACCGGCAACGTGCTGCGCGACTACCTGACCGACCTGTTTCCGATCCTGGAACTGGGCACCTCGGCCAAGATGCTGTCGATCGTGAAGTTGATGAACGGCGGCGGGTTGTTCGAAACCGGCGCCGGTGGTTCGGCTCCGAAACACGTGCAGCAGCTGGTCGAAGAAAGCCACCTGCGCTGGGATTCGATGGGTGAATTCTGCGCATTGGGCGAGTCGCTGAACTTCCTTGCCGATGCCAAAGGCAACGCCAAAGCCGGCGTCCTGGGCAGCGCAGCCGAAGTGGCGACCCAGGGCATTCTGGACAACAACAAGTCGCCTTCCCGCAAAGTGGGTGAACCGGACAACCGCGACAGCCACTACTGGTTCGCACGCTACTGGGCCGAAGCCCTGGCCGCGCAGACCGAGGATGCGGATCTGGCAGCCGAGTTCAAGCCGATCGCCGAAGCTCTGGCTTCCAAGGAAGAGCAGATCCTGGCTGAATTCGCTGCTGCCCAGGGCAACCCGGCGGACATCGGCGGCTACTACCACCCCGATGCGGCGAAAAAAGCAGCCGTGATGCGCCCCAGCGCAACGCTGAACGCGATCATCGGCTAAGGGCCGGGACAGCGGGGGCGTCCGTCCCCGCTCAAAGGCACAGCAATACAAGAACGCCCGGCAGATCCTGCCGGGCGTTTTCTTTAGTCATTGTTCTGAGCCTTGCGCGCCACGTGAGCGGGAAAACCAGTTTATAAAGGCCCGGATCTCCCGCTCAGTGACAGGGATCGCGATCCCTTAGAAGTCCTGCCACTTGTCGATGGCGGCGTTTCCATCAGTTGCGGCGACGGGGGTCGGAGTAATTTCGTCCAGATCCCAATCATCTTCGCCATGAGCCGTCGGTGCGATGGGCGCCGAAGGCTGCGGCATTGCGGTGATATTGCTGCCGCCCGTGATCTTGAAGTGTGCGACCAGTTCGGCCAGCTTGGTGGCGTCGCTGTTCAGCATATGGCCCGCAGCGGTGGCCTCTTCCACCATGGCGGCGTTTTGCTGGGTAACCTGATCCAGCTGCACCACGCCAGTGTTGATTTCACCCAGACCGGTCGATTGCTCGGCCGCGCCCTCGGCGATATCGGTCACCAGTTTCGAGATGTGGTTAACCCGTTGCACAATATTCTGCAGCGCCTCGCCGGCCTTGCCGACAAGATCCACGCCACGTTCCACCTGTTTCGAGCTGTCGCCGATCAGGGTCTTGATCTCCATCGCCGCATCCGAGGACCGCTGCGCCAGCGCGCGCACTTCGGAGGCAACCACGGCAAAACCACGGCCTGCTTCGCCTGCGCGGGCAGCTTCGACGCCGGCGTTCAGCGCGAGCAGGTTGGTCTGGAAGGCGATATCGTCGATGACACTGATGATCTGGGCGATATGAGTCGAGGACTGCTCGATCTCGGTCATCGCCGAGACCGCGCTCTGAACCACGACGCCGCTGTTCTCGGCTTCCTGCTTGGCCTCATCCATGATGTTTTCGACGCTACGTGCGCCTTCGGCAGCGGATTTGACGGATGCTGTCAGTTCATCCAGCGCAGCAGCGGTTTCTTCGAGCGTTGCGGCCTGGCTTTCG